>JAEXHR010000168.1 GCA_023449855.1 Pseudomonadota bacterium
GCGGGGACCACCAAGTCCTGCAGCGTCAGGCGGGTGATCTCCTTGTTGCCGAGCCGGCCATCGGCCACGAGCTTGTCGGTGAGCTTGCGGCCGACCATGCCGGCGGCGCCGAGTATGAGGATGTGCAAGTTGGAAACTCCCGTTTGTTTTTGATTGGATCGAGGCCTCTCAAGCGTCATTGCGAGCATAGCGAAGCAATCCAGAGTCACACGAAGAAAGACTGGATTGCTTCGTCGCTACGCTCCTCGCAATGACGTGGGGAGACTACTCCTTCACCGCGCCCGTCATCGCCGACACGTAATGCTCCACGAAGAAAGCATACAGGATCACCAGCGGCAATGAGCCGACCAGCGCGCCGGCCATCAGCGAGCCCCACTTGTAGATATCGCCATCGACGAACTCATTGACGATGGCGACCGGGACCGTCTTGTTCTGCGTCGATTGCAGGAAGGTCAGCGCATAGATGAACTCGTTCCAGCACAGCGTGAAGGAGAAGATGAAGGCCGAGATCAGACCGGGCACCGCCAGGGGAATGATGATCTTGACCAGGATCTGCCAGCGCGACGCGCCGTCGATCAGCGCGCACTCCTCGAGCTCGAACGGAATGGTCTTGAAATAGCCCATCAGGAGCCAGGTGGAGAACGGAATCAGCAGCGTCGGATACACCAGGATCAGCGACAGCGGCGAGTCAAACAGACCATAGGCCTGGATCACCGACGCCAGCGGAATGAACAGGATCGACGGTGGCACGAGATAGGCCATGAAGATCAGCGCGCCGACGGTCTCGGCGCCGCGGAAGCGCAGCCGCACGATGGCATAGGCCGCAAGTACGCTGGCCACGATGGACAGGAATGTCGAAGCCGCTGCCACATACATCGTGTTCCAGAGCCACTGCGGATAGTTCGTCTCGAACAGCAGTTTCTGGATGTGCTTGAAGGTCGGCTTGATCACCCAGAACGGATTGAACCGCTCCATGTCGATCAACTGCTCATCCGGTTTGATCGAGGTGAGCGCCATCCAGTAGAACGGGAACAGCAGGATCACCACGATGATGAACAGCGGGATATAGAGCGTGACGATGCGCTGGGGCAGCGACTCCAGATAGGCCATGCCCTCTGTTGAATCGTCCTTGTCCAGCTTGAGCGGCGCGGTGCGCGCGGTGTCGGCGACGGCTTCAGTCATTGTCAGTACCTTGCTGCCACTTGCGGCGTTGCATGCCGAACCAGGAAATGGCGATGGCTGCCAGAAGGAACGGGATCATGGCGGTGGCGATCGCAGCGCCTTCGCCGAGACGACCCGAGAGAATGCCGCGCTGATAGCTCAGCGTCGCCATCAGATGCGTCGCGTTGACCGGACCACCACGGGTCAGCGCCCAGATCAGCTGGAAGTCGGTAAACGTAAACAGCACCGAGAAGGTCATGACGACGGCGATGATCGGCGTCAGCAAGGGATAAGTGATGAAGCGGAAGCGCTGCCATGAGGTGGCGCCATCCAGCACCGCAGCTTCATAGAGCGAGGGCGACACGGTCTGCAGGCCGGCCAGCAGCGTGATGGCGACAAAGGGCACGCCGCGCCAGATATTGGCGAAGATCACGCTGGCACGGGCCCAGGCACTGTCGCCGAGGAAGTTGATATTGTGATCGATCAGCCCAAGCTTGATCAGCGACCACGAGATGATCGAGAACTGCGAGTCGTAGATCCACCAGAAGGCGATGGCGGAGAGCACCGTGGGCACGATGAACGGGATCAGCACCGCGGCACGGATCAGCGCCTTGAACGGCATGTGCCGATTCAGGAGCAGCGCGAGATAAAGGCCGACGGCGAATTTGATGGCCGACGCCACCAGCGTATAGAGCAGCGTGTTGAACACCGAGAGCCAGAAGATCGAGTCGTCCTTCAGCCACTCGTAATTCTCGAGCCCGACGAACACGCCGCCGCGCCCGATGCGGTCGTCAGTGAAGCTCATCCAGACGCCGAGAAACAGCGGGTAAGCGAGGAACAGCAGCAGGAAAGCGGCGGCCGGCAGCATGAACCACAGCGCCAGCCAGTTGCGGTTGACCCGCAGCCGGTCCCAGCTTGAGGTCTTGGGGATCACCTTCCCCACCGGCATCGATGTCTGGATCGTCGTCATCGCGAGAAAGCTCCAGTCGAATGTTACGGCAGGATCGCCTCGCCCTCGATCTCCACCCGCGCATGCGGATCGATCAGGGCGGAGACCTGCACCAGCGTCATCGCCGGAAAATGCTTGCCGAGCGTCGCACCCCAGGCTTCGCCAATGGCGGCGCCGGCGCTCTTGAATTCATTGATGTCGGTGACATAGGCACGCAGCATCACGATCTGCTTCGGCTCGCCGCCGGCAGCCTTCAGCACGGTGACGAGGTTTTCCATCGCGTAACGCCACTGCGCGCCGAGATCCGAGGACGCGGACACTTCGCCCTGCCCGTCCTTCTTGCCGAGCTGTCCGGAGATGCGGACGCTGCGCGTGCCGGAAGCCACCACCGCATGCGCGAAACCGCGCGGCCGGCTCCAGCCTTCGGGCAGAATTGTTGTATAGTCGATCTCTGGCATTCCCATTCCCATCGTTATTCAGGCCGGCTTGGTGCCAGCTTCAGAAAAGTGGCCGGCGCGGGTCGCTCCGCCCCGGCAGATCTTCCGCTAGGATCGCATGATCAGCGGAAGATGCGCTTGGCCGCGCGTTCGGCGGACGCCATCGCGGTCTTCACGTCTTCACGGCCCGTACAGTAATTCGCGTACATGTCGACGACCACGAAGTCGGCAATCGCCGCCGCCGCGTTCTCGCTCATCTGCGCCTCGCCTGCCGGCGTCGACGCCGTCGAGGCCACGTCGCGATACGGCGTGTTCTTCGGATCGGCGGTCCAGATCGGGTTCTTCTCGAAAGCGAGCTGGAACGGCGACAGATAGCCCTGGGCCGACTCGACCCACGGATTGAACTGCTCCGGCTCCATCATGAACGCCGCAAACGCCTTGCAGGCCTGCGGGAACTTGGTGAAGGTGAAGATCAATACGGGGAAGCCGAGATGCAGCTCGCGGCGCTTGCCGTCCATGCCCTTGGGCAGATGGGCGTGGTTCATGTCCTCGGCGATCGCAGGCGCTTCCTTCTTGGCGGTCACATAGACCGAGATGCCGTTGGTGGTCAGATGCAGCTGACCGGCGAGGAAGGCCTTGTTGTTCGACGAGTCGTTCCACGACGCCGTGCCGGGGATGAAGTTGTCATAGAGCGACTTCACATATTCCAGCGACTTCGCGGTTTCCGGCGAATTGATCGTCACCTTGTTGTTCTTGTCGATCAGCTTGCCGCCATGGGCCCACAGCGCCCAGTGCACCCAGCCATTGGCGTCACCCGACGCGTGGCCGAGCGCCATGCCGGCCGGGGTGCCGTTCTTGTTCATGCCCTTGACGAGATCCTGGAAGCCGGCGAGATCTTCCGGGAAGGTCTTGTGGCCGGCCTTTTCAGCCGCCGCGACACGGTAGTTCACGAGGCCGCCGGTGGCGGCGACCGGGAGGCCGATCCACTTGCCGTTATACATGCCGTATTGCTTGCCGGACTCAGCCCAGCCACCGTTCTTCTTGCCGAGATAGTCGGCGACGTCGGTGACGTCGAGGCACTTGGTCGGGAACAGGAACGGCAGCGAATACAGGCCCCACACCATGTCGAGGCCCTGCCCGGTATTGGCAGCGACCGACGCCTTCGGCTGGATGTCGTCATAGGATTCGTTCGACACGGTGATGGTGACGCCGGTTGCCTTCTGGAAGGCATCGACGATCTTCATGAAGGCGACGTCTTCGGCTTCGACGAAGCGCTTCCAGCGTAGCAGGTTGATCTTGGCGCCGGCTTCCGGCTTCCACTGCGAGGTCTGCGCCCACGCCTTGGCATAGCCGAGCAACTGATCTGCCGACATGGTCGCCGCCGCGGCCAGCGTCAGCGCGCCGCCTTTGAGCAGAGATCGGCGATCCGGGGTAAATCCAGTCATCTTGCATTCTCTCCCTGTTAAATTGGCTCGTTGATCGGCCAATGTTTTTGCGAATCGTGTTTTTGCGAGTCGTGTTCTTGAAAGTCGTGTTCTTGAAAGTCGCGTGCAGGCGAAAGCGCGTCAGTTGACGCGCTTGCCGGTCTCCTTGTCGAACAGATGCGCGGAATTCGCGCGCGGCTTGAGATGGATCTTGTCGCCCGGCGCGACCGGACGACGATCGCGGAAAATCGCGATGATGTCCTGGGTGCCGATGCGTGCCACCACCTGGGTCTCCGAACCCATCGGCTCGACCACGATCACCTCGGCCTCGATACCGTCGTCGGCGAATTCGAGATGCTCCGGCCGGATGCCATAGGTCACGGTCTTGTCATTGGCCGTGGTCGGCGTGCCTGCGAGCGGCAGCTTGGCGCCATTGGCGGTCTCCACCCAGGCGCTGCCATTCACCTTCAGCGTGCCTTCGAGGAAATTCATCGCCGGCGAGCCGATGAAGCCGGCGACGAACTTGTTCTCCGGATGATCGTACAACTCGAGCGGCGCGCCCATCTGCTCGACGATACCGTCCTGCATGACGACGATCTTGTCGGCCATGGTCATGGCTTCGATCTGGTCGTGGGTCACATAGACGGTCGTGGTCTTGAGCCGCTGATGCAGCTCCTTGATCTCGGCGCGCATGGCGACGCGGAGTTTCGCGTCGAGATTGGACAGCGGCTCGTCAAACAAAAACACCTGGGGATCGCGCACGATGGCGCGGCCCATGCCGACGCGCTGGCGCTGGCCACCGGACAATTGCCGGGGATAGCGATCGAGCAGCCGCCTCAAATCGAGAATGTCGGCGGCGCGATGGACCTTCTCGTCGATCTCGCTCTGCTTGGCGCCGCGCAGCTTGAGGGAAAAGCCCATATTCTGGGCAACCGTCATATGCGGATAGAGCGCATAGTTCTGGAACACCATGGCGATGTCGCGCTCTTTCGGCTGCACATCGTTGACGACGCGGTCGCCGATGGAAATCGTTCCGGACGTGATCTTTTCCAGGCCTGCGAGCATGCGCAGCAATGTGGATTTGCCGCAGCCGCTTGGTCCGACCAGCACCACGAATTCGCCATCCTCGATGGGGACCGACACGCCGTGGAGAACTTCAAAGCCGCCAAAAGACTTACGCACGTCGTGAATCTGCACGGACGCCATGCACTTCCCTCCCAAAAGTCCCATTTTCGGGACAACGACCTCCGCTTTTGCGCGGCCGCCTGTTCTTACTTGTCTGACATCCTACCAGATTTCTGGCGGGATGTCGTTGGATCATAGTCGTAGAAAAATCTCGCGGATGCAAACATTGCGAAGCAGGCGACACCATGCAAACATTCGCCGCCAATCAAAAGAGACGACGCACCATCACAAAAGTGTGCGCTGCGGGAGAAATGATGACCAAGCCGACTTCTGCCTCGCCAGCTGCGGGGACCAAGCGCAAACTTCGTTCGAGCGAATGGTTCAACGATCCCCATAATCCCGGCATGACCGCGCTCTATCTCGAGCGCTATCTGAATTACGGCCTGACGCGCCACGAACTACAATCCGGCAAGCCGATCATCGGCATCGCCCAGACCGGCAACGACCTGTCGCCCTGCAATCGCCATCACATCGAACTGGCGAAGCGCGTGCGCGAAGGCATCACCGCGGCCGGCGGCCTGGTGATGGAATTCCCGGTGCATCCGATTCAGGAAACCGGCAAGCGCCCCACAGCGGCGCTCGACCGCAATCTTGCTTATCTCGGCCTTGTCGAAGTGCTGTTCGGCTATCCTCTCGACGGCGTCGTTCTTACCACCGGCTGCGACAAGACCACGCCGGCCTGCCTGATGGCGGCGGCGACGGTCAACCTGCCGGCCATCGTGCTCTCCGGCGGGCCGATGCTGAATGGCTGGCATGACGGCCAGCGCACCGGCTCCGGCACCGTGGTGTGGAAGTCGCGCGAACGTCTGGCGGCGGGCGAGATCGACTATGAGGAGTTCATGACTCTGGTGGCGTCATCGGCGCCATCGGTCGGTCATTGCAATACCATGGGCACGGCCTCGACCATGAACTCGCTGGCCGAAGCACTCGGCATGTCCCTGCCCGGCTGCGCCGCCATTCCGGCGCCCTACCGCGAACGCGGCCAGATCGCCTATGAGACCGGCCAGCGCATCGTCGACATGGTGTGGGAAGATCTCAAGCCATCCGACATTCTCACCCGCAAGGCGTTCGAGAACTGCATCGTGGTGAACTCCGCCATCGGTGGCTCCACCAATGCGCCGATCCATATCAACGCCCTCGCCCGCCATATCGGCGTCGAACTCGACATCGACGACTGGCAGAAGGTCGGCCATGACGTGCCGCTGCTGGTCAACATGCAGCCGGCGGGCTTCTATCTCGGCGAGGAGTATCACCGCGCGGGCGGCGTGCCCTCGGTGGTGCGCGAGCTGATCAAGCACAAGCGCATCCACGAAGACGCCGTCACGGTCAACGGCAAGACCATGGGCGAGAACTGCGCCGCTGCGCCCGCGCCCGACAAGGACGTGATCTGGACCTATGACAAGCCGCTGGTTCCGGATGCCGGCTTCCTGGTGCTGCGCGGCAATTTGTTCGACAGCGCCATCATGAAGACCTCGGTCATCTCCAAGGAATTCCGTGAGCGCTACCTGGTCAATCCGAAGGACCTCAATGCCTTCGAAGGCCGCGCCATCGTGTTCGAGGGCCCCGAGGACTATCACGACCGCATCGACGATCCCTCGCTGGATATCGACGAGCATTGCATGCTGTTCGTGCGCGGCACCGGGCCCATCGGCTACCCCGGCGGCGCGGAGGTGGGAAACATCCAGCCGCCGGCCGCCTTGATCAAACGCGGCATTCTCTCGCTGCCCTGCATCGGCGACGGTCGTCAGTCGGGTACGTCGGGCTCGCCATCGATCCTCAACGCCTCGCCGGAAGCCGCCGCCAATGGCGGTCTCGCCATCCTGCAGACCGGCGATCGGGTGCGCATCGATCTCAACAAGGGCAGTGCGAACATCCTGATCTCCGACGAGGAGCTGAAGCGCCGCCGTGCCGAACTGATGGCGAAGGGCGGCTTCAAATATCCCGCGCATCAGACGCCGTGGCAGGAGCTCTATCGTAACACCGTCGGCCAGCAAGCTACCGGCGCCTGCCTCGAACTCGCCACACGCTATCAGGATATCGCGGGCAAGGTCGGGACCGCGCGGCATAATCACTAGGCCCATCGACCGTCATTGCGAGCCCTGACGAATTGCGTAGCAATTCGTTGGGGCGAAGCAATCCAGAAGGCCAAACGAAGAAAGAGCTGGATTGCTTCGTCGCTCCGCTCCTCGCAATGACGGCGGGGAACGCAAGAACAGACATAAACCTCTCTCAGGGAGACTCCCCATGTCCAACCGCCTCAAGGGCAAACGCGCCTTCGTCACGGCCGGCGCCGTCGGCATCGGCCGCGCCTGCGCCCTCGCTTTCGCCCGCGAAGGCGCCACCGTGATCGCCACCGATCTCGATGAGAAAGGCGTCGCCCTCCTCACCAAGGATGGCGTCGCCGAAACCGCGAAGCTCGATGTGCGCGACACCGCCGCCGTCGAAGCGATGGCGAAACAGGTCGGTGATATCGACATCCTGCTCAACGCCGCCGGTTTCGTGCATCACGGCGATGCGCTGAACTGCTCCGATGCCGACTGGGATTTTTCCTTCGACCTGAACGTCAAGTCGATGCACCGGACCATCCGTGCCTTCCTGCCCGGCATGCTCGCGCGCGGCCATGGCTCGATCGTCAACATCTCCTCCGCCGCCGGTGTCTTCAAGGCCGCGCCGAACCGCTATGTCTATGGCGCGACCAAAGCGGCCGTGGCCGCCCTCACCCGCGCTGTCGCGGTGGACTACATCACCAAGGGCATCCGCTGTAACGCCATCTGCCCCGGCACCATCGAGACCCCCTCGATGCTGGACCGCGCCGCCGCCGCCGGCCCGAACGGGCGCGAGATGTTCATCGCCCGCCAGCCCATGGGCCGCCTTGGCACGGCGGACGAGATCGCCAATCTCGCGCTCTATCTCGCCAGCGACGAGAGCGCCTTCACCACCGGCGTCGCCCACATCATCGACGGCGGCTGGTCGCTTTGAAACTCCGCCCCTCCTCCTGAGGAGCGGCCGAAGGCTGCGTCTCGAAGGATGGCCGCAGACTGAGAGCCAAGCCAACTCATGGTTCGAGACGGCGCTACGCGCCTCCTCACCATGAGGGACAAACATTCATTCGAAAGGATGCACGCATGAACAAGATCGACCTCTCCGGCCGCAGCGCCGTGGTCACCGGCGGCGCCCAGGGTTTTGGCCGCGCCATCACCGAACGCTTCGTCGCATCCGGCGCCAAGGTGGCGATCTGGGATCAGGACATCAGCCTGGCCGTCAAGACGGCCAGCGAAATCGGCGATGACGTGATTGCGCTCGATGTCGATGTCACCGATACCGCATCCATCGACGAAGCGCGCGATGCGACGCTGCAGGAATTCGGCAAGATCGACATCCTGGTCAACAATGCCGGGATCACCGGCTTCAACAAGCCGGTCTGGGAGATCGATTACGACGACTGGCGTAAGGTGATGCGCATCAATCTCGACGGCCCGTTCCTGTGCTGCAAGGCCATCGTGCCGGTGATGCAGAAGCAGAATTACGGCCGCATCGTCAACATCGCCTCGATAGCCGGCAAGGAAGGCAACCCCAACGCCTCGCATTATTCGGCCTCGAAAGCCGGCCTGATCGCGCTGACCAAATCGCTCGGCAAGGAGCTGGCCAATACCGAGATCAACGTCAACGCCATCACGCCCGCCGCGGCGAAGACGGCGATCTTCGATCAGATGACCGAGCAGCACATCAACTTCATGCTGTCGAAGATTCCGAAAGGCCGTTTCGTTCTGGTACAGGAACTGGCGGCCATGGCGGCGTGGCTCGCGTCGGAAGACTGCGCATTCTCGACCGGCGCGGTGTTCGATATTTCGGGTGGTCGGGCGACTTACTAGTCGCCCCTACCCCTTCTTGATCCTGAAGATCACCGGCACCGTAAAGCTCAGCCCGTCATCGGCCACCAGCGGAGGCGGCGCCGGGAGCGGGTCGGAGCGGCGCACCATGGCGATGGCGGCCTCGTCGAAGGCGGCGTCGCCGGAGCCCTTCACGACGCGAACGGCAAGGACCTTGCCGACGCGGTCGATCTCGAAATTCACCGTCACTTCGGCCGCCTTCTGCTGGCGGTCGGTGGGATAGCGCTTGTTCTTTTCCAGATAGGCGCTGAGCTGCTTGGCCCAGACCTGCGACAGCCGCTTCTTGTCGGTACCCATGCCGGCATTGACCGCCTGCGCCTTCTCGCCGGTCTTGGACTCGTCGAGCTTCTGCTGGGCTGCGGCTTCCGAGGCGACGGATTCCTGCGAGGCCTGCTGCTGCTTCTGGGCTTTTTCCGGCGTCTCCTCTTCGGGCTTGTTCGCCTTGTTCTCGGTGACGGCCATATCCGGCTCTTCACTCTCGTGCGGCGTATCCTTGGGAAGATCGCTTTCCTTCTCGACGGCCTTCTGCTCTTGCACGGCAGGCGACGCTGCAGAGGCTTCAGAATCCGGTCCCTGCGGGAGCTCGCTCTGCTCGACGTCGGGCGACACCATCTCCATGCCGATCTCGATGGCATTGGCGCCGAGACCGTCTTCGCCTTCTTCCTGCTGCATCTCATAGACGGCCGCGGCGATGCCGCCGGCATGCAGCACCACGGCGCACACCGCCGCGATCAGCCAGAGACGCCAGGATGTCTTTCGATCGAGCTCCGACATGGCCGTTCCGATGTCAGGGCTTCGGGGCAGCCGGCGGCGTTGCCTCCGGAGCAGGCGCCGCACCCGGTGCAGCGGCCACACCTTCGAGTGCCACCAGCTTGGTCTTGGTGTAACCACCGGCGCGCAGGCGCTCCATCACGTCGAAGAACTCGCCGTACGGCACCGCGCGATCGACGCGCAGGAAAATCGGCCGGTCCTTGTTGCCGTTGTCCATCGAGTCGAGCCGGCTGATCAGATCGACGCGCTTCACCATGTCCTCGCCGATCGCGACCGCGAGATCCGGCTTGATGCTGACATAGGTCGGCTTGTCCGGCTTCTTCTGCGGCGCCGTGGTGGAGGTCGGCAGATTGATCGGCAGATCCACGGTCGACAGCGGCGCTGCCACCATGAAGATGATCAGCAGCACCAGAATGACGTCGATGAAGGGCGTGACGTTGATTTCGTGGTTTTCCTCGAAATCGTCGTCACCGGAACCTTCGGAAAGCGACATACCCATGGTTATTCAGCCGCTGCGCGCATGTGGGCGCTGGAATGGGTGCGATCGAGATCGCGCGAGAGCAGACGCGCCGAGGCGCCCTGCGCGCGGCCGACGATCTCCATGTAGTTCTTCGTCACGCGCGCGAAGTGATTATAGATGATCACGGCCGGGATCGCGGCGACGAGACCGATGGCGGTGGCGAGCAGCGCTTCGGCGATGCCGGGCGCGACCACCGCAAGGTTGGTCGTCTGCGACTTCGAGATGCCGATAAAGCTGTTCATGATGCCCCAGACGGTGCCGAACAGACCGACGAAAGGCGAGATGGCGCCGATGGTGGCGAGTGCGCCCATGCCGGTGCGGACCTTGCGGCCTTCGGCGCGGACGATTTCGCCGAAGCTCGATGCGGCGCGTTCCTTGATGCCTTCGTCGCTGGAGATGCCGGCCGACATCTTCCCTTCGCGCATCGCCGCGGCCAGCAGGCGCGACAGCACCGTCCCCCTGTCGCCGAGCGCCATCTGCGCTTCCGCGAGCGAGCGTGCTTCGCCGATCTTGCGGAGCGCGCTCTTCAGGCGATTGGTCGAATAGGTCAGTTCCATGAACTTGAAGATGCCGACGGTCCAGGTCAGCACCGATGCCAGCGCGAGGCCGATCATGACGGCCTTCACGATGATGTCGGCGCCCATGAACATCGCCCATGGTGACAGATCATGCTCGCCGGTGGCGACAGGCGGCTTCGCGGCGGTAGCTGCAGTTGCCGGGCTTGCGAGTACCGGCGGCGCCGGCGCCGGCGCAGCAGTTGCTGCAGGAGCCGCAGGCGGTGTCGCCTGCTGTGCGATGAGCGGCGATGCGAACCAGACCGTCGCCAGCACAGCCAGCAACTTAAGAACGTTTCTAAACAAGATTGTACCTCGGCCCAGTAGCAGACAGGATTTCGATCAAGACGGCCAATGCGGCCGTTTCACGTTCACCGCTTCCGCAGCGTCCAACACGGACCTGCAGCATGCGGTCGCCCCCGGAGAACAAACGCTGCGCGTGCGAAGGACGTATCACGCCGCGCCCATTCACAAAAGCCGCGCCACGCATGGCTGCTTTTACGGTCGTCGCGAGTTGCAGTTTAGAAGCAGAATAAGCTTCACGTGCGCAGCCCCGCAGACCTTCGTTCGCAGCCTTCCCGTCGCGCTGTGACGGAGCTGAATATGTAACGGCGATGGACATCATCGTGCGGCTGCGTGATCGAGGAATGGCTCGTGATGCGCTCGCGGCAATACCGCGACTGCGAACGCACTATGTCCTTAACTGCATCGCGGGTCATTTGCCCACACGAATGGACTCAATTCCGCTTGAATAGCTCCAGATCAAAATCATTCTAAACTGCGAGCGCCCCACTTCCCTGCCGCAAGACGGCCGCCGGAGCGCCGCAAGGATGCCGCACCATTCTCGAGGCGGCGCGCGCTCAACCGCGCAGATCCGATCAACTGAGGATTGCTTTATCCAAGACCGGCGGCGCCCTGCATTGCATACCGTCATGGCAAACCACGGCCGAGATCGGCACGCTACGGAAACATGCGGAAACACTTGAATACATGAAGTTTTCGCAATGATGAACGTTCTCAAGCGGTCGTGTGTTTACAGGATTGAACCGGGTTTTTAACTGGCCTCAGAGGTGCAACCGGGCCGGGTAAAATGATCCGCGCCGCACGGTTGCCACAAGCCGAGAGAGCCGACATGACCACGCGCCCCCGTTTCCGCTGGATCAGCTTGATTTTGCTGGCCGTTCTCCTCGGCGGCAGTTACGCGGCCCTGCGGCATTACAGCGGCGGCAGCTCGAAGGCACAGGCCGACAAGTCACGCGGTCCGGCACCCATTCCGGTCAAGATCGCATCTGTCGAAAAATCGGACTTCCCCGTCTATCTGACCGGCCTCGGCACGGTGCAGGGCTTCAACACCGTCGTGGTGCGCACACGGGTCGACGGGCAGATCGATCGCATCGCCTTCACCGAAGGACAGATCGTCAAGCAAGGCGATCTGCTCGCGCAGATCGATCCCCGCCCTTTCCAGGCCGCGCTCGATCAGGCCAAGGCGAAGAAGGCGCAGGATGAAGCCAATCTCGCCAATGCCAATCTCGATCTGCAGCGCTACACCAAGCTTGGCGAATTCGCGACCAAGCAGCAGACCGATACCCAGCGCTCCACCGTGCAGCAACTCACCGCACAGATCGCTGCCGATGAAGCCGCCATCGCCAATGCCCAAACGCAGCTCGACTATACGACGGTGAAGGCCCCGATCGCCGGTGTCGTCGGCTTCCGTCAGGTCGACAAAGGCAACATCGTCAATGCCTCGACCCAGACAGGTATCGTCACCATCGCACAGATCGAACCGATCGCGGTGATCTTCACCGCGCCAGAACAGCATCTCGTCGATATCAATGATCAACTCGCCAAGCATCCGCTGGAAGTCGATGCTTATACGAGCAACGGCAAGCGGCTACTGTCGAAGGGCACTCTCGCAGTCGTCAACAATCAGGTCGATACGACCAGCGGCACGATCCGGCTGAAGGCAGTGTTCGACAACAAGGATCACCTGTTGTGGCCAGGCCTGTCGGTCTCGACGCGTCTGCTCGTGACGACGCTCCAGAATGCCACCGTCGTGCCAGACGATGCCGTGCAGCACGGCGTCGACGGTCTCTACGCTTTCGCGGTGGGTACCGACAACAAGGCGGAGGCCCGCAAGATCAAGGTCGGCAGTTCGATCGACGGCCGCACGGTGATCGAGGACGGCCTATCTCCCGGGGACCGGGTGATCGTCGCCGGCCAATACAAGGTACAGCCGGGCTCGGTGGTCGCATCTGCAGTCGCCTCCGCTGACACTGCGAAGGGACAGTAAGCCATGAACGGGGGCATCTCATCACCGTTCATTCGCTACCCCATCGCAACGTCGCTTCTGATGGCGGGTATCCTGTTTGTCGGTCTCGTCTCCTATCCCATGCTGCCGGTAGCGCCGCTGCCGCAGGTTGACTTCCCGACGATCCAGATCTCCGCCACCTTGCCGGGCGGCAGCCCCGAGACCATGGCCTCGTCGGTGGCGCAACCACTGGAACGTCAATTCGCGCAGATCCCTGGCGTCGCGCAGATGACGTCGACGAGTTCGCTCGGCACAGCTGCCATCACAATCCAGTTCGACCTCAACCGCTCCATCGACGGCGCTGCCAATGACGTGCAGGCCGCCATCAATGCTGCCAGCGGACAGTTGCCGAAGAGCCTCCCCTCACCGCCAACCTATCGCAAGGTGAACCCGGCCGACTCGCCGATCATGCTGCTGTCGGCGACATCGGACACGCTGCCGATCACGACGGTCAGCGACAGCGTCGATGCGCAACTGGCGCAGCAGATCAGCCAGATCAGCGGCGTCGCGCAGGTCACCATCGGCGGCCAGCAGAAGCCGGCGATCCGCATCCAGATCGATCCGGCCAAACTCGTTGCCAAAGGCATCGGCCTCGAGGATATCCGCACCCAGCTCGCCGTCACCACGGTCGATAGCCCGAAGGGCAATATCGATGGCACGACGCGCAGCTATACGATTTACGCGAATGACCAGTTGCCGGAATCGAAGGACTGGAACGACGTCATCATTGCCTATCGCAATGGCGGCCCGCTGCGCGTACGCGACATCGGCCATGCGGTGACCGGACCTGAGGACGCCAAGCAGGCAGCGTGGGCCAACGGCAAGCGCGGCGTGTTCCTCGTCATCTTCAAACAGCCCGGCGCCAACGTCATCGACACCGTGGACAAGATCAAGGCCGAGCTGCCGCGTCTCGTCGCGGCGATCCCGCCAGCGGTCAAGATCGAGGTCCTGAGTGACCGCACGCAGACCATTCGCGCCGCCGTGCAGGATGTGCAGTTCACATTGCTGCTCACGATCGCGCTGGTGGTCATGGTGATCTTCGTCTTCCTGCGCAACATCTGGGCCACCATCATCCCCAGCGTCACCGTCCCTCTCGCCTTGCTGGGTGCCTGCGCGCTCATGTGGGTGTTTGGCTATACGCTCGACAATCTGTCGCTGATGGCGCTGACGATTTCCGTCGGTTTCGTTGTGGACGACGCGATCGTGATGCTGGAAAACATCACGCGCTATATCGAGGAAGGCGAGACACCGATGGCCGCGGCGTTGAAGGGCGCCGGCGAAATCGGCTTCACCATCGTCTCGATCTCGGTCTCGCTGGTCGCCGTCCTGATCCCGTTGCTGCTGATGGGCGGCATCATCGGCCGTCTGTTCCGCGAATTTGCCGTCACGCTGACCATGGCGATCTTCGTTTCGCTGGTGGTGTCGCTGACCCTCACTCCGATGATGGCGTCGCGTTTCCTCCGCGATGAGAAACATGCCAAGCATGGCCGCTTCTACCAGATCAGCGAAAACGTGTTCGATACCATGCTGCGCGCCTATGAACGTGGGCTAGATCTCGTTCTGCGCTGGCGCTTCGCGACACTGATGGTGTTTTTCGCCACCGTCGCGCTCTCCGTCTATCTGTTCATGATCATTCCGAAAGGCTTCTTTCCGCAACAGGACACCGGCCTGATCACCGCGACGTCCGAAGCGGCGCAAGACATCTCCTTCGCCGATATGCAAAAACATCAGGAAGAGCTCGGCAAAATCGTGCAGGCCGATCCGGATGTCGCCACCGTCGCGATGGCGATCGGTGGCAATGGTGGCGCGCTCAACACCGGCCGCATGTTCATCACCCTGAAACCACGCGACGAACGCTCGGCCAGTGCGCAGCAGATCATCGCACGCCTGCGCCCGAAGCTTGAGAAGGTCGAAGGCGCGCGGCTGTTCATGCAGGCCGCGCAGGACGTACGCGTCGGCGGCCGCGCCACCCGCACGCAATTCGAATATACGCTGCAGGACGCCAACCTCGCCGAACTGAACGAATGGGCGCCCAAGATCCTCGACCGGATGCAGAAGCTGCCCGAGCTGCGTGACGTTGCCACCGACCAGCAGACCAAAGGCACCACACTGACACTGAGCATCGATCGCGACAATGCTTCGCGTTTCGGTATTTCGCCTCAATTGATCGACGACACGCTGTATGACTCATTCGGGCAACGCCAAATCGCCCAGTTCTTCACCCAGTTGAACAGCTATCACGTCATCCTGGAAATCCTGCCGGAACTGCAGGGTAAGCTCGACACGCTCGACAAAATCTATATCAGGTCACCGACCACCGGCGATCAGGTGCCGCTCTCGGCCTTCGCTAAATGGACGACAGTGCCAGTACAGCCGCTCTCGATTAGCCATCAGGGCCAGTTCCCGGCGATCACCATCAGCTTCAATCTTGCGCAAGGGGCGGCGCTTGGGCAGGCCACCGCCGCCGTGCAAAACGCCATGCAAGAGATGAACGCACCTGCCACCCTGCGCGGTACGTTTCAGGGAACAGCGCAAGCGTTTCAGCAGTCGCTCTCCACGGTGCCACTGCTCATCATCGCGGCGCTTGTCGTGGTCTATCTGATCCTCGGTATTCTCTATGAGAGCTACATCCATCCGCTGACTATTCTCTCCACCCTTCCCTCGGCGGGCGTCGGCGCGCTGGCGATCCTGATGGCGTTCGGCTTCGATTTCAGCCTCATCGCGCTGATCGGCATCATCCTGCTGATCGGCATCGTGAAGAAGAACGGCATCATGCTGGTGGACTTCGCCATCGCGGCCGAACGCGACGAGCATATCGAACCGGAGGCTGCGATCCGCAAGGCTGCGCTGCTGCGCTTCCGCCCGATCATGATGACGACGATGGCCGCGCTGCTCGGCGGCGTGCCGCTGATGCTCGGCACGGGCACCGGCTCCGAGATCCGGCAGCCGCTGGGCTATGCCATGGTCGGCGGCCTCATCGTCAGCCAGGTGCTGACGCTGTTCACGACACCGGTGGTGTATGTCTATCTCGACAAGCTCTCGAGCGCGATGTCAGGCTGGGGCCGCGGCCACGGCACCACGAGTTCTCCGCCGGTTGAGGATCGTCTGACCAAACAAGCGGCGGAGTGAGGTTCACGCGCTCTCCATCTCGCTGTCGCGGCGCGCTGACGACTTCTTCTTTGTATTGCCTTTGGCGCTGATGAACCGGATATCGATCTGGGCGCCGTTGACCTTGACCAGTTCGCAGCGTCGGTAAGCAAGCCCGGTCGAAGACAGCAGCAGGAAGAACTCTTTCAGATTGAGACCTTCGATCGAGCTTCCCAGCGTGAGTTCCGCATCATTTGCCGACACGGCCGTGAGCACACAATTGCGCCGCCAGGTTCCATCGATGCCCATGATCCAGACATTGTAGCCACGCCCGAAGCTGACTCGTCCGCTGCCTGCAATGTCTTCTTTCATATCGGCCCGACAATCGAATTGGTCCGCGCAAGCACGCGGCGAGAAAACTGCGACTGGAAAAGAACTGATCTAAATAACGGAGAACGTGTGGGCGCACGCTGGCAGTAAATTCCTAAGAGTCTCTGAAAGCAAAAAGCCGGCGCTGATGCGCCGGCTTCGCTCTTGATGTCCTGGTCGTTCAGGCCGCGCGGACAGCGCTGAGGAAGTTGCTGACCTCGACCTTCAACCGGGTGCTGTCCGAAGACAGCGACTGCGCCGCTGACAGCACCTGCGATGAGGCAGAGCCGGTTTCGCTGGCGCCACGCTGCACATCGGTGATGTTGGACGAGACCTGCATCGTGCCCTGCGCAGCCTGCTGGACGTTACGCGAGATTTCCTGTGTCGCGGCGCCCTGCTCTTCCACCGCCGAAGCAATGGTCGAGGCGATTTCCGACATGCGGCCGATGGTATCGCCGATCTCCTTGATGGCACCGACCGATTCCTGCGTCGCCGCCTGGATGCCGGCGATCTGGGTCGAGATGTCCCCGGTCGCCTTTGCGGTCTGCTCGGCCAGCGCCTTCACCTCGGACGCCACCACCGCGAAACCACGACCGGCCTCGCCGGCACGAGCAGCTTCGATGGTTGCGTTCAGGGCCAGCAGATTGGTCTGGCCGGCAATGTTGTTGATGAGTTCGACGACATCGCCGATGCGCGCCGCTGCCGTAGCCAATTCGCTCACACGGTCATTGGTGATGCGTGCCTGCTGGACAGCCTGACCGGCAATGTTCGCGGACTCCTGCACCTGGCGGCTGATCTCATTGACCGACGAGGCCATTTCCTCGGTTGCCGACGCCACCGACTGAACATTGGTCGATGCCTGCTCCGATGCGGCAGCAACCGACGTGGTCAATTCCTGCGCGCGTTCGGCCGTCGCGGTCAGCGTCCCGGCCGACGCTTCGAGCTCGGTCGACGCCGACGATACGGTCTCAACAACCTCGCCGATCATGGCCTCGAAATCGCTCGTGATCCTGTCGACGCGGCGACCGCGCTCGATCTTGGCTTCGGCATCGGCGGCCGCAGCCTCGTCGGCCGCGCGCTTGTCGATCAGGGCCTGTTTGAACACCTGAAGCGCGTCGCCCATGGTGCCGATCTCGGTCTTCATGCCCTGATGCGGCACGATGGCCGTGAGATCGCCGGCACCAAGCGCCTGCATTGGCTTGACGATCGAAGCAATGCCGCTGGCGACGTCGCGCACGAGATAAATGCCAATGCCGATCCCAAGTACGGCCGAGACTGCGAGAATGGTCGCGATCACAAAGAAGGCTGCATCGTAGTCGCGTGCAGCGTCGGCGCCGGCCTTGTTGGCACCGGCATTGTTGAGATCGATATTCTTGTTGAGCTGAGCATCAGCCTTCTGCCCCTGCGGAATGGCCTTCGTATCATTCAACAGATTGGCCTCACGCGGGAAAGTTCCAGGCCTCGTGGCACGCGACAGCGCCATCACCTCTTGGGCGATCTTCATATATTCGCCCCACTCGCGCTGCCACGCCGTGAAGATGGCCCGTTCTTCCGGCGACGTGATCAGTGTCTCGTAAGCGCGAAGCGTCTTGTTGTTGAGCTCGTCCTGCGTCTTCAGACGCTGCTCGGCAGCAAGCTTGCCTTCCTCGCTCTCCGACAACAGATGACCGCGCACGACATTGCGATAGTTGTTAGCGCCCGTCCGCAAATCGCCGAGCGCACGCACGCTCGGTAGCCAGCTGCTCTGGATATCGACGGTCTTTGCGTTGATGTAGCCCATCTTCTGAATGGCGAGGATACCCAGCGTCGTCATGCCGATCAGCAGCAGCGCGATGACAATGGTGATCTTGTTTCGGATGGAGAGGCGAGAAAGCATGTGTCATCATTCCTTCGATCGGGGATCGTTGGCGTCAGTTTGAAGAGGATTTCGTTTTTGAAATGGGACGCGAAACGCGTCGCCGGCGCCTGGCCGGCAGGGCCATGGTCCCATCGAATCGGAGACCTTCACCCACACCTGCTGGATAGTGGCACGAAGTTAAGAAGCAGTGCAGCAATGTCCGCGCCGCGGTATATCGAAACCGTGGCGCGATCTAATTTCGCTGCACGACGATGCGACAGGGCGTCGCGCTCGCAAAAAAGGCCGGCGTTTGCACGCCGGCCTTGGCCTGTCTGTCGTTGAACGCGATGTTTATGCGGCGCGGACGGCGTTCAGGAAGTTGCTGACCTCAACCTTCAACCGGGTGCTGTCCGAAGACAGCGACTGCGCCGCCGCCAGCACCTGCGTCGAGGCAGAGCCGGTTTCGCTGGCGCCGCGCTGCACGTCGGTGATGTTGGACGAGACCTGCATCGTACCCTGCGCGGCCTGCTGGACGTTGCGCGAGATTTCCTGCGTCGCTGCGCCCTGCTCTTCCACCGCCGAAGCGATCGTCGAGGCGATCTCGGACATGCGGCCGATGGTATCGCCGATCTCCTTGATGGCGCCGACCGATTCCTGCGTCGCCGCCTGGATGCCGGCGATCTGGGTCGAGATCTCACCGGTCGCCTTGGCGGTCTGCTCGGCCAGCGCCTTCACTTCCGACGCAACCACCGCGAAGCCACGGCCGGCTTCACCGGCACGGGCCGCTTCGATGGTCGCATTGAGCGCCAGCAGATTGGTCTGGCCGGCAATGTTGTTGATCAACTCAACCACGTCGCCGATCCGAGCGGCAGCACTGGCCAACTCGCTGACGCGATCGTTGGTCTGACGCGCCTGGTGCACGGCCTGGCCGGCAATGTTCGCGGACTCCTGCACCTGGCGGCTGATCTCGTTGATCGAGGACGCCATCTCTTCGGTCGCCGAGGCCACCGACTGCACATTGGTCGAAGCCTGCTCCGAGGCCGCCGCCACCGAGGTGGTGAGTTCCTGGGAACGCTCGGCCGTCGCCGTCAGCGTACCGGCCGAGGCCTCGAGTTCGGTCGACGCCGACGACACGGTTTCCACCACCTCGCCGATCATCGTCTCGAAGTCGCTGGTGATCTTGTCGACGCGGCGACCGCGCTCGATCTTGGCTTCGGCATCGGCGGCTGCGGCCTGATCGGCCGCACGCTTGTCGATCAGCGCCTGCTTGAACACCTGCAGGGCGTCGCCCATGGTGCCCATTTCCGTCTTCATGCCCTGATGCGGCACGATGGCCGTGAGATCGCCGGCACCGAGCGCCTGCATCGGCTTCACGATCGAGGCAATGCCGCTGGCGACGTCGCGCACCAGATAGACGCCAATGCCGATGCCGATGATGGTCGAGACCGCGAGAATGCTCAGAACCAGCATGAACGCGCTGTCGTAGCTCGCCGCGGCATCCGCACCTGCGGCATCGGACCCCTTGGTGTTCAGCTCGATGTCCTTGTTCAGAATCTCGTCAGCCTGCAGCCCCATCGGATTGACAGTCTTGGTGTTCAGCAAGTTGGCTTCCTGAGGCATCTTGCCTGCGCTCTTGCGCGACAGCGCCATGACCTCGAGCGTGCCTTTCTTGTAGGTATCCCAGAGCTTGCTCCATTCCTCATAGAGCGCGCGCTCTTCCGACGAGGTGATCAGCTTCTCGTATTTTGCGCGAATGCCGGTGTTTCGCTCGACAACCGACTCGAGCTGCTTTTCGTTGGCCAGCTTGTCTTCCAGCGTTTCGGACAGCATGTGCTGACGGATCACGTTGCGATAGGTGATCGTTCCCGAGCGCAGTTCCCCGAGCAAACGAACGCTCGGCAACCAGCTGGTCTGGATATCTACCGTATTTGCGTTGATCGACCGCATCTTCAGGATGGCAAGCACACCGAGCCCGCTCATCGACAGCAGAAGGAAAGTCACAACGATTGAAATCTTGGCACGGATAGACATACGAGCAAGCATGACGAAGAATCCCTCGGTTTTGTACCGTTGGTGATTGAGCAAAGATTTGGTCAGCAGGAATGCGTAAGCAGAGCGGCGGACGCGAGCCCCGCAGCGATTCCGCCTCAAGCCCCGCACACTCAATTTGGTGGTATTATGTAAACCGCTGGTAAAGGTTGCGACAATCTGACCGGCAAAAATGAATCATCTGCGCTTTTCTTACCTACTAAGAAAATCAAATGCTTAGCGGACATTGCGCCCATGGAACCCATGCAATTTTTACGTGTGCCCAAGTCTTGAATCGTACGCCCAGCGAACACGCGGCAAAGGAGTGAATAGGTATCCATTGACGGGTGCGCGATTGATTCTGCGGGCGACCGTCACGTTTCCGGGCTGAATTTCTAGGTGTGGAACCGACTTAAGCTGGCTGGGGAACCTGGATTCGAACCAAGACAAACAGAGTCAGAGTCTGTTGTGCTACCGTTACACCATTCCCCAACGGATTCAGACAACTGAGGGGCTGGAAGCCACGATCTGGAATCGGTTGGCCAAGACATCGTCTCGACGGAGGGCCTTCTAGCCCGTCCCCCTCATCGAACGCAAGAGCTTCGCACGGATATCGACGCAATAGCGACCGACGCTGTGGAACGCTGGCCCTGACGGATCGCCGCGACCTTCGCGGATCGGCTCGGTTTCATTGCTGGGACTGAACGGCTCCGTCAGTCAATTTCGTCCTTGGTTAAAGGCAAGCTAAAGCTTGGTGCCCGGCGAGGCGATTGCTGGTACCCGGAAACCAGACCTTTGGCTCGCCTGGAGCCTGCATTCTGCATAGCGAGATTGGCGCTGCGTTTCCGCGTCAAACCGTCCGATTCGCTTTAACAGTTTTTCCAGTCCCTGCCCGGCATAGTGCCCCGCAAAATCGGGGCGCGGAACGCGAATTCGGATATGGACACCATGACTACGGCAGCGTCGTTCGGGCGCATCATTTCGGTGCGCGGATCGCTCGCCCGCGTCGGCCTTCTGGCCGTCAACCCAATGACCCCTTCCGAGATGCGCGGCACGGTCGGCCGTTTCGTCAGCATCCGCTGCGCCAGCTCGACCATCATCGCCATGATCACGGAGGTTTCCTCCGAGGACATGTACAAGTCGGACATCTATGTCGCCAGCGCATCGGTGGATCTGCTGGGCGAGATCACCCGCACGCCCGATCGTCCGAAATTCCAGCGCGGCGTCACCAACTATCCGACGATCGGCGATACCGTCGAACTGATCAGCAACACCGACCTGCGCACGGTCTATGCGCCGTCCGGCTCGGACCAGATCAATGTCGGCATGCTGCAGCAGGACCGCTCGGTCACCGCCTATGTCGATGTCGAGGAGATGCTCAGCAAGCATTTTGCCGTGCTCGGCTCCACCGGCGTCGGCAAATCGTCGGGCGTGTCCTTGTTGCTCAACGAAATCCTGCAGGTGCGGCCGAACCTGCGCATCTTCCTGCTCGACGTGCACAACGAATATGGCCGCTGCTTCGGCGACAAGGCGCTCGTGCTCAATCCGCGCAATCTGAAACTGCCGTTCTGGCTGTTCAATTTCGAGGAAATCGTCGACGTGCTGTTCGCCGGCCGTCCGGGCGTGCCGGAGGAGCTCGAAATCCTCGCGGAGGTGATCCCGATCGCCAAGGGCGTCTATACGCAATACCAGAACGCCGACCGCATCGGCCTCAAGCGTCTCGATCCGAAGACCATCGGCTACACCGTGGATACGCCGGTCCCCTATCGTCTCGTGGATCTGATCTCGCTGATCGACGAGCGCATGGGCAAGCTGGAGAACCGCTCGTCGCGCATCCAGTATCACAAGCTGCTGTCGCGCATCGACGCCGTCAAAAACGATCCGCGCTACGCCTTCATGTTCGACAATGCCAATGTCGGCGGCGACACCATGGCCGAAGTGATCAGCCATCTGTTCCGCCTGCCCGCCAATGGCAAGCCGATGACCATCATGCAGCTTGCCGGCTTCCCCGCGGAAGTCGTCGACAGCGTGGTGTCCGTGCTGTGCCGCATGGCGTTCGATTTCGGCCTATGGAGCGACGGCGTATCGCCGCTGCTGTTCGTCTGCGAGGAAGCGCATCGCTACGCCGCCGCGGATCGCAATATCGGTTTCGGCCCGACCCGCAAGGCGGTGTCGCGCATCGCCAAGGAAGGCCGCAAATACGGCGTCTATCTCGGCCTCGTGACCCAGCGTCCGGCCGAGCTCGATGCGACGATCATTTCCCAGTGCAACACGCTGTTCGCGATGCGCCTCGCCAATGACCGCGACCAGGCGCTGCTGCGCTCGGCCGTCTCGGACGCGGCCGCCAATCTGCTCTCGTTCGTGCCGTCGCTCGGCACCCGCGAAGTGCTGGCGTTTGGCGAAGGCGTCGCGCTGCCGACGCGGCTGCGCTTCAAGGAAGTGCCTCAGCACCAATTGCCGCGCTCGGAAGCCGCCATCTCCACGGTGCCGTCGGTAGCGGCCGGCCACGACATGAACTTCGTCGGCGCCGTTCTGGAACGCTGGCGCGGCGCCACCTCGAGCCGCGACGTGCCGAACGATCCCGGTTTCAGCGAGCGTCCGATTCCGCCGCCGCAGCCGCGCATGATCGATACGCCGATGCTGCAGCCCTCGCTCGGCCTCGACCCTGATCGCTTCTCGCTGCTGAAGAAGCCGCTGCGCTAAGCGACGGCTTTGCGCCGATAACATCATCGCCTATCATCCTTTGAAACAATGCGGTTCAAGGGATGATGCGATGACAAAGCCAGCGACACGTTTCCCAGCCCCCGCCATCGATACGCTGCCGGACGATATCCGAACGCGCATTCTGGCCGTGCAGGAAAAATCCGGCTTCGTACCGAATGTGTTTCTGTCGCTGGCCTCGCGCCCCGACGAGTTTCGCGCCTTCTTCGCCTATCATGATGCGCTGATGGAGAAGGACAGCGGCCTCAGCAAAGCCGAGCGCGAAATGATCGTGGTCGCCACCTCGGCAGCGAACCAGTGCCACTATTGCGTCATCGCCCATGGCGCGATCCTGCGCATCCGCGCCAAGAACCCTGTTATCGCCGACCAGATCGCCGTGAACTATCGCAAGGCCGACATCACGCCGCGCCAGCGCGCAATGCTCGATTTTGCCATGAAGGTCAGCCGTTCGGCGGAGACCGTATCGGAAAGCGACTTCGCCGAAGTGGCGAGCCATGGCTTTACCGATGACGACATCTGGGACATCACTGCGGTCTCTGCTTTCTTCGCGCTGTCGAACCGGATGGCGAATGTCACCAGCATGAAGCCGAACGACGAATTCTACATGATGGGACGGCAGCCGAAGTAACGGCTGCAAAGGGACGAGATCGTGCTCGACTGGTCGGAAATCATCCTGCGCCTTGGCATCGCCGCCCTCGCCGGTGGCGCCGTGGGGCTCAATCGCGACCTGCATGGCAAACCGGTGGGCGTGCGCACCCTCGCCCTCGTCAGCCTCGCCACCGCGATGCTGACGACGCTCGCCGATCCGCTGCATCAGGGGGGCTTCACCGATGCCGGCAGCCGCATCGTGCAAGGTATCGTCACCGGCATCGGCTTTCTCGGCGCTGGCGTCATCTTTCATGCCGAAAAGCATTTCCGCATTCGCGGCCTCACCAGCGCGGCCTGCGTCTGGCTCACCGCCTGCATCGGCATCATGTGCGGCGCCGGCCACTGGCGACTGGTCACGGTGTCGCTCGCCATCGCCTTTACGGTGCTGCTATTCGGCGGCAAGGTCGAACGCCTCCTGCATCGCGCTCTCGGTGGCAAGGGCGATCCGACCTCGGAGCCGGTGGACTCGGTTCAGTTATCCGAGGACGGGCCACACCAGCCCGGCAAATAGATCGCATCCTTGCTCTTGGCGATCGCCAGCGCCTTCTCCATCGCAGCGGCGAAATCGGCTTCGACGGCCTTGCGCGGAATACGACGGCGAAACAGGTCCGCCCACAGGAATTCGCTGAACGGCGTGGTGTCCTTGGCATAGCCACCGGCGCGACGGATCTCGCCGGCGAGACTACGATACGGGTCGTCCTTGAGCCCGGTCACCGATTTCGGGATGTCCCGGAAATGCCGCCGCTCGCCCTTGCCGTCATAGGGATAGGCCCAGCGCCGATGATCCAGCACGCTCCAGAACGCGTCCTTGTCGACCATGGTGAGATCGGCGATCACGGTGACCAGGACGTCCTTGACGCCTTCGTCGTGCAGCGCACGCGCGAGATGATGGTGATCCACGACATAGTGCCGCTTGTCCGGCCCAAGCACCACGGGGATCATATGCTTCCCCAGCGACTCCGCCTGCTTGCGCATTGATTTCTGCGCGCGCCAGCGCTTCCGCTTTTCCTTTACCTCGCGCATGCCGACCGTCATCTGCGTTGGGCGCAGCGACAGGATCGGGACAGGCTGCAGGATCGGTTCTCGGATGTTCGACATGTCAGGCTCCGTGGATGGATTTGCCGCGGGAACTATGACACGGCGTCCACTCCGGGAGCGATCAGTTCCACGTCATCACGCGACATCACGACATTGCGGTCATGCGACTTTTGCCGACTCATCGTCGTATCGCCGTGTTACCGTTGCTGAATAGTTTCGCAGACAGCAGATCATGAAAACCCAGCAGCCGATCATCCGGGACGACGACGAGCACCGCGTGCTGCGTTTCGTGCCGCGGGCGTCGACCACGCTGCCCGACCATCCGACAGCTCCTGCCTCCCGCACCGCGCTCAAGCCGGCGGGCGATCTTTCGCGCTATGAGCAGAACGCCGAGCCTGACGACTTCCGCCATCGCATGCTCGCCAATGCTGCCGCCTTTGGATTTACGGCCTTGCTGGTCGGCGCGGGAATATGGCTTGCCATGACCATCGCGGACCTCCGCAAGACCCAGGACTGCGTCCTGATGGGCCGCCGGGACTGTGCCCGGATCGCCACCCCGCACTCCTGAAACCCGTTCCAGGCACCTTTCCACCGCCCACAACGCGTTGGTGAGCGACCGCTCAACTGCATTGAACTGGCGCGTCCGCTCCGATATACGGGCAAACGACTCCTGCGGCGAACCGGCCCAAACCGGGGCGAAGCCTAGCCTTTGCGCGCGCAGAATGAAATTTATCTTCAATATATCAAAGGCTTAGTAATGTCCTCCACATTCGATCAGGTCGCCACCATCATCGCGGAAACCTGCGACATCCCGCGCGACACGATCACGCCGGAAAGCCACCCCATCGACGATCTGGGCATCGACAGCCTCGACTTCCTCGACATCGCATTCGCGATCGACAAGGCGTTCGGGATCAAGCTGCCGCTGGAAAAGTGGACCCAGGAGGTCAACGACGGCAAGGCGACCACCGAGCAGTACTTCGTCCTCAAGAACCTCAGCGCCCGCATCGATGAGCTGGTTGCCGCCAAGGGCGCCTAACGCTCCTCACTTTTTGATGAGTGCGTTCAAGGCCGCACCGACCTTTCAAAGGGATCGGTGCGGGCATATGGACACCATGGCGAAGCGCCTGCGCTTCCTGCCTGGGGCTCCGTCCCAGGCCCTCTCTAAGGTACCGTCCCATGGCTGAAACCCGTCCTGTCGTATCCGAGCCCGTCGAAGCATGGATCACTGGCATCGGCATCGTGTCGTCGCTGGGCGAAGGCCCCGACGCGCATTGGGATGCGCTCAACGGCAAGCGCATCAATGTCGATGAGACGACGTTCGCGCCCTATGTCGTGCACCCGCTGTCTCCGGTGAGCTACGACGCCCAAATCCCCAAGAAGGGCGATCAGCGCCAGATGGAAGCCTGGCAGCGCATCGGTACCTATGCCGCCGGTCTCGCGCTCGATAGCGCCGGCGTGAAGGGCAACAAGGACATCTTGTCGAAGATGGACATGATCGTCGCGGCCGGTGGCGGCGAGCGCGATCTGAACGTCGATTCCAGCATCCTCAATTCGGAAGCCTATGGCGATGCCACGCCGGGCTACCTGAACGAGAAGCTGCTCAACGATCTTCGCCCTACCCTGTTTCTCGCGCAGCTTTCCAACCTGCTCGCCGGCAACATCGCCATCGTCCATGGCGTCACCGGCTCGTCCCGCACCTTCATGGGCGAGGAAGCGGCGGGCGTCGACGCCGTGCGCATCGCGCTGGCGCGCATCGCCGATGGCCAGAGCGATATCGCCCTTGTCGGCGCCGGCCATAACGGCGAGCGCAAGGACATGCTGCTGCTGTACGAATTCGACAACTTCAATCTGCGCGACAAGCATTCGTCGGTGTGGGACCGCAAGGACAATAGCGGCTTCGCACTCGGCTCCGGCGGCGCTTTCCTCGTCATCGAGTCGAAGGCCCATGCGGAAGCGCGCGGCGCCAAGCCGTTTGCCCGCCTGAAGACGGTGATTGCCGACCGTGCACGTCGCATGGATGGCGGCGAGGTCACCGCGTCGCTCGATAAGCTCTGGACCAATGTCGGTGTGAGCGAACAAAACACCGCGATCATCACCGGCGCCACCGGTGCAGAGCCGGCGACGTCGGAAGAGCTGAACTTCCTGAAGAAGCATGCGGATGTGCCGGTGCGCGCGACAGGATCGTCCTTCGGTCACGCGGTCGAGACGCAATTCCCGCTCGGCATCGGCCTCGCCGCGCTGTCGCTGTCGCGCGGCGCGCTCTATGCGCCAAACGATTCCACCGGGACTGAGATTGAAATGTCGAAGGCCCCCTCCCAGATTGTCGTGATCGGGACCGGCCACTGGCGCGGCGAAGGCATGGCGCTGGTCGAAAAGATCTAAGTACGAGCGGCCCGCACGGGCGACGGAGAAGATATGTCAGCAACCCGCGATAAATTCGGCCGACCGATCGTCGTCGTCACCGGCATGGGCGTTGCGACCTCGCTCGGCGCCGGCAAGGCCGACAATTGGAAGAAACTCACGGCCGGCGAATCCGGCATCCGTACCATCACGCGCTTCCCCATCGAGGGCATGAAGACGACGATGGCCGGCACGGTGGATTTTCTGAAGGTCGATCCATTCTCCTCCACCGATCTCGGCGAAAAGCTTGGCGAGATGGTCGCGGAAGAAGCCATTGCGCAGGCCGGCATCGGCAGCAAGGGCGATTTCCCCGGTCCGCTCTTCCTGGCCGTCGCGCCGGTCGAAGTGGAATGGCCGCAGCGGCAGGCCCTCGCCAAGGCGGGCGGCGCCAATGCCGACATCAACTATGACACACTGCTGCGCGCGGCCGGCTCCGGCGGCTTCACCGAATATCACCGCCGCTTCCTGTTCGGCTCGGTCGCCGACGCCCTCGCCGATACCTTCGGCACCAAGGGCTCGCCGATCTCGCTGTCGACCGCCTGCGCCTCGGGCGCCACCGCGATCCAGCTCGGCGTCGAGGCGATCCGCCGCGGCGAAGCCGATGCCGCGCTCTGCGTCGGCACCGATGGCTCGGTCAATCCGGAGGCGCTGATCCGCTTCTCGCTGCTTTCGGCGCTCTCCACCAATAACGAGACGCCGTCGAAGGCCTCACGCCCGTTCGCGAAGAACCGCGAGGGCTTTGTGATGGCCGAAGGCGCCGGTGCACTGGTGCTGGAGAGCCTGGAATCCGCGACGGCGCGCGGCGCGAAAATTCTCGGTGTCGTAGCCGGCTGCGGCGAGCTCGCCGACAGCTTCCATCGCACCCGCTCCAGCCCGGACGGCAAGCCGATCATCGGCTGCGTGAACAACGCGCTGATCGATGCCGACATGACCGTGGACAAGATCGACTACATCAACGCCCATGGCACCGGCACGCCGGAAAACGACAAGATGGAATATCTCGGCATTTCCACCGTGTTCGGTGAACTCGCCAAGACCATTCCGGTGTCGTCGAACAAGTCGATGGTGGGGCACACCCTCTCGGCGGCCGGCGCGGTGGAAGCCGTGTTCTCGCTGCTGACGCTGGAGCATCAGCGCATCCCGCCGACCATCAATTACGACGTGCCGGATCCGGCCATCCCGTTCGACGTGGTTCCCAACACAGCCCGCGACGCCCGCGTCACGGCAGTGATGTCGAATTCGTTCGGATTCGGCGGCCAGAACGCCTCACTGATCCTCACCGGCGAGCCGGTATAGCGCCTCTCGCCGGTTGACGCGCCTGCGTGAACCGGCGATACGCAGGCCTCAGAAATCAACATCTTAGCCCGGAGACACGGCCCATGCGTGCGCTCAATCTTGCTGCAGAACGCGAGCTGGTCACCGCCGACGTTCCCCCGCCCCCGCCGCCAGCTGCCGGCGAAGTGCAGATCCGCGTCCGCGCGGTCGGCCTCAACCATATCGACGTCTGGGGCTATCGCGGCATGGCCTTCGCCAAGCGCAAGCTGCCGATCACCATCGGCGCCGAAGCCTCGGGCGAGATCGCCGCCGTGGGCGAAGGCGTCACCAATTTCAAGCCGGGCCAGAAGGTCGCCATGTATGGCGCGCTGACCTGCGGCCACTGCAAGGCCTGCCAGGAAGGCCGTGACAACTTTTGCGAGAACGTCGGCGGGCTGTACGGCTTCCACATCGACGGTTTTGCGCGCGAGTTGATGAACATGCCGGCGCGTCTCGTGATCCCCGCCCCGGACAAGCTGTCCTTCACCGACATCGCCTGCGCCCCGATCGCCTTCTCCACCGTGCAGCACATGCTGTTCGACAATGCCAAGCTGCAGCCGGGTGAAACGATCCTCGTCCATGCCGGCGGCTCCGGCATCGGCACCGTCGCCATCATGATGGCGAAGAAGATCGGCTGCACGGTCATCACCACCGTGGGCGACGACAGCAAGATCGAGGGCGTGAAGAAGCTCGGCGCCGACTATGTGATCAACTATCGCAAGGATCGCTTCGAGGGCGAGACCCGCAAGATCACCAAGAAGAAAGGCGTCGACGTCGTGTTCGAGCATGTCGGTGCCGACACGTTCAACGGCTCGCTGCTGGTGATGAAGCGCGGCGGCCGCCTCGTCACCTGCGGCTCGACCTCGGGGCCATCAACCACCATCAACCTGATGCAGCTGTTCCAGCAGCAATATCGCATCTTCGGTTCGTTCGGGGCATCGATGCGCAACATCGCCGAGAGCCTCGACAAGATGGCCGACGGCATGCTGCCCGTGATCGACACCGAAGTGCCGCTCGATGATGTCGCCACCGCGCTGAAGCGGATGGAGACACGTCAGGTGTTCGGCAAGATCATCGTCAAATTCTGATGCTGCGCCTGCTGCTTCGCACCAAGGCGCGCATTCGCGACGCCCTGAAGCCCGCAGGTGAGGCTATGGTTGGCACGCTGACCATCGGCATGCTGCGCACCACGCGCTACTTCGATCCGGTCAAGACCGCCAATCTGTTCGGCAAGATCACCCGCCGCATCGGTCCTCTGTTTCGCGAGGACAAGATCGCGCGGGCGAATCTCACGGCCGCCTTCCCCGAAAAATCGCCGGAGGAGATCGACAAGATCGTCACCGGCGTGTGGGACAATGTCGGCCGCATCGGTGCGGAATTCGCGCATCTCGACCGCATCTGGGATTACGATGCCAGCAATCCCCGCAAGCCGAGCAATGTGGAATTCTCGGAGCGCACCGGCGAGATATTTGATGCACTCCGCGACGACGGCAAGCCGGCGCTGATCTTCGCAAGCCATCTCGGCAATTGGGAAATTCCTGCCCTCGCCGCTGTCGCGCATGGGCTGGATACCGCGGTGCTTTATCGGCCGCCGAACATCGCCGCCGCCGACCGCGCGATTAAGAGCATCCGTGCGGTGAGCATGGGCAACCTGATTGCGGCGAGCCACGATGCGCCGGTCAAGCTTGCGCATGCGCTCGACGAGGGGAAGCATGTGGCGATGCTGGTGGACCAGTGGTTCACCAGAGGCGCCGAGGTCGATTTCTTCGGCCGCAAGACCCGCGCCAATCCGATGCTGGCGCGGCTGCTGCGCCAGGTCGATTGTCCGATCCATGGCGTGCGTGTGATCCGTTTGCCGAACCATCGCTTCCGCATCGAGCTGTCGGAGGAAGTGAAGCCGGTGCGCACGGCTGACGGCAAGGTGGATATCGCCGGCACGATGCAGGCTGTGACCGCTGTGCTGGAAGGCTGGATCAGGGAATATCCGGATCAGTGGCTGTGGCTGCACAGAAGGTGGCGGTGAGGCTCCGCCCTTTCCCCGTCATTGCGAGCCATGGCGAATTGGCAAAGCCAATTCGCTGGGCGAAGCAATTCAGTTCTTTGCTTGCGGCCTCTGGATTGCTTCGTCGCTACGCTCCTCGCAATAACAACATAACTACTTCCCCGTCTTCACCTTCGTCCAGAGCCGGTTGATCACGCGCTGCGTCTGCGGATCCCTTGACGTAATGATGAACAGCTTCGCCAGCATCGCCTCATCCGGATAGATCGTCTTGTCCTGGATGATCTTCGCATCCACCAGTTTCTGGCTGGCGAGATTGCCGTTGGCGTAGCCGAGATAGTTCGAGTTCTTCGCGGCGACTTCCGGCCGATAGAGATAGTCGATCAGCGCATAAGCCTCGGCCACATTCTTCGCATCCGTCGGAATCGCAAAATTGTCGAAGAACATCTGCGCGCCCTCTTTCGGGATCGCATAGCCGATTTCGACGCCGTTCTTGGACTCCGCCGCACGGGCGCGGGCCTGAATGACATCGCCGGACCAGCCGACGACGAGACAGATCTCACCGGTGGCCAGGCCGTTCAGATATTCGGACGAATGGAATTTACGGACATTGGGCCTGATTTTCGCAACCAGATCGGCAGCTTTCTCAAGATCCGGCTGCTTGGTCGAATTGGGATCGAGACCGAGATAGTTCAGCGCCGCCGGCAGGATATCGTCGGCGGAGTCCAGCATATGAACGCCGCAATCCTTGAACTTCGCAAGGTTCTCCGGCTTGAAGACGATGTCCCAGCTATCGATCTTCGCATCCGGGCCGAGAATTTTCGCCACCTGCTTGACGTTGTAGCCGATGCCCGTGGTGCCCCACATGTAGTTCGCGGCATGCAGATTGTCGGGATCGTAAGTGGCGAGGCGTTTCGTCACTTCCGGCCATGCGTTCTTCAGGTTCGGCAGCTTGCTCTTGTCGAGCGGCTGGAACACCTTGGCCTTGATCTGCCGCTGCAGGAAATAGGCGGTCGGCACCACCACGTCATAGCCAGACTTGCCGGCGAGCAGCCGCGTTTCCAGCGTCTCATTGGCATCGAACGTGTCGTAAACGACCTTGATGCCGGTCTCCTTCGTGAAGTCCTCTAGGACTCCCGGCGCCATATAGTTCGACCAGTTGTAGAAATTGACCACGCGCTCCTGCGCATGCGTGGGCGATAGTAACATCACCGCAGCGAACAGCGCCAAGCCAAACCGTACTGTGCGCATCACATCGCCCTTCGATCTGTAGGGCGGATGAGCCGAAGGCGTCATC
>JAEXHR010000205.1 GCA_023449855.1 Pseudomonadota bacterium
ACATGGGCATCAGCCGCGAAACCCTCTACCAGTACCTTCGCGCCGCTGCCTGACACCAATGTTCACATTATGTCCGGAAAATCGTTGTTCAGCGTACAAAGCTTGAGGTGACGCCTAATTGCCGGCAAGGTCAATGCTGACGTTCTGACTGGCCTTATTATTCGGACATCGTTACCCGACCTCACAGCACACTACTGCAGCAACCCCGGTTCGACTGCGCAATCATCTTGGGAGGGCAAGTTCGCCTTGCACGGGCAGATTCGGTGTGGAGCTGATGCCCGGCACTAGACGCAGAGCATCGCCGATCAAGGTATAGACGGCGTGGCGCTGGCCGCCACGGTTCCGATGGTCGACGCGATAGCCCTGATAATGTCGGCGGAGCAGGCCTGCATTCACCAGTTCGGAAACGGCGCGACTGAGATTACTCTTGCCGGCTGTGCGAATGCGTGCCCGCATTTCCTCCGCGATCACGCCGCGCCTTTTCTCCAGATCGCCGGGGAGCAGTCCGTTTCTAGCGAGGTCGCTCTCGACCCGCTCGGCCAGCGTAATGCTGCGCGGACCACGCTGGGCCATCGGGGTCAATGCGTCGCATAGCCAATCGCGCAGGGAAACGAGCCCATCGTTCCGCCTGACCCAGGGACCGGCGCTTCCATCTGGCCCCGCCACCTGGGCGATCAGGTTGAGCAGCATGAAGGCATAACGGGGCCGGCTCGATACGGTCGCCAGCGTCTCGAGCACGGCCGCGACATCACAGCCAATGGAGGGTTCAAGAGGCTTGCCTGCATGAAACATAACATGATGGAATCAAGCACAAAGCAGGATCAATGTGAATCCCAAATCGGCGGCCGCAGACGGGTTGTCAGCTATGACACTTTGCCGGCGGATAAAGTGTCATAGGCGATCCATTCTAATCGTAGATTGTTGCGAATCGTTCTCAACTCATCCTGATAATCATGGCGCTCGCCGCTTAGGTCTGGACGAGCCGTCTCCTCGCGGACGAGCTTCCGTCGCCTATGGCGAACAGGATAAAAGACTGCGGCCGCCTTGATGATCTCACGCGCTTTGCGGCGGACTGTCAGCGTGCTGAAACCCTTGGCGATTTACATGGCACGATCGATGCCGCCGTGCGCGATCTTGGCTTCCGCTGGTTCACGCTGCTTCACAATATCGACCTTCGGCGCGGAGGCGAGCAAAGCCTGTTCCTCACAACCTATCCATCGGCCTGGCTCGAGGAAGTTCTCGAAGAACGCCACTATCTCGAAGATCCGTTCCATGCGGCCTGCGCTCGCACCCCGTCAGGGCTCGCCTGGGACCGGATCGGCGACGTGCTGGAGCTCACGCCGCGCCAGCGAAGCATCCTCGACCGCGCCAGGGACCATGACCTTGCGTCCGGCTACAGTTTGCCAATCCGGACCCCGGGGGAACCCGAGGCGATCTTTACCGCCGCCCGATCGCGCGACGAGCCGCTCAGCGCAGAGGAGGTTCTGACCGCCCGTCTGCTCGGCTCGGTCGCTTATGATCGGGCGCGCGAGCTGCTTGGCGAAAGGGCAGGGCCATTGGCCTGCGTCCCTCTCAGCCCTCGCCAGGTCGAATGCATCGCGCTCGTCGCGCAAGGCAAAATCGACTGGGAGATCGGCCAGATCCTCGGCCTCAGCCGCGACACCGTGCACGAATATGTTGAATCGGCCCGCAGGCGTTATGGCGTGCGACGACGCACGCAGCTGGTGCTGCGCGCGGTTCGCGATGGTCATCTCAACATGGAAGCGCTGCTCTGATCTCGCCGGCCATATGATGATCGGGCTTGGGCAAGTTCAGGATTTCTGCGCTGTCGCTGGCGCGATCAAGGACGCTACGGCCTTGTCTGACCTGATGGCCGAAATCACGAAGGCCATGGGCTTTCGGCACTATGCCCTGGTCCATCATGTCGACCTGAAGCCTGCGGTTCGCTCGGTCCACATCGTCGACTATCCGCAAGACTGGGTGGAGCGCTTCCAGGCGAGACGCCTCTATGCGAGCGACCCGATCCACCGCGCCAGCCATCGCACCAATGTGGGCTTTGCCTGGTCGGCGGTTCAGTCGATCATCTCTCTGACGGCCGCCGATCGCTCGATCCTGGCAGAAGCCTACGAGGCCTCACCTCAAGATTTGTTCGCCAGACAACGCTAAGCTGGAAATACTGAGAACATCCTAGGCGACGAGCCGAAGTCTGCCGTTCGGACATTGGCAATCCCAACATTACTGGCGAGCCGCCCGAAGGACAGACCTACACTCGCGGCACGCCGAACGTCTGGGCCTCACCAGCGGTCGATGAACAGCTCGGGCTGATCTACCTGCCGACGGGCAACAGCACGCCGGACTTCTGGGGTGGCGAGCGGACTGCGATCGAGGACGCGCGTTCGTCCTCCGTCGTTGCTCTCGATCTCAAGACGGGTCGTGAACGGTGGGCCTTCCAGACCACGCATCATGATCTTTGGGACTATGACGTCCCCGCTCAGCCTACGCTTTACGATATTCCGAACGGAAAGGGCGGCACCACGCCTGCGCTGATCCAGGTCACCAAGCGCGGCCAGATCTTCGTCCTCGATCGGCGTACCGGCCGACCGGTAGCGCCGGTCGAGGAGCGTCGCGTGCCCAAGGGTTCGATCCCCGGCGAGCGCTATTCGCCGACCCAGCCTTATTCGACTGGCATGCCTGTCATTGGTGCTGATCCTCTGAGCGAGCGCCGGATGTGGGGCGTGAGCATGTTCGACCAGCTCTGGTGTCGCGTTGCTTTCCGCAAGCTGCGCTATGAAGGTGACATGACACCGCCGTCGCTCGAAGGCACGCTGCAGTGGCCGGGCTTCTACGGCGGCATGAATTGGGGGTCGGCCAGCGTCAATCGCACCAACGACTATCTGATCGTGAATGACATCCGCCTTGCGCAAATCCTGCGTCTTGTTCCCAGAGCGGAAACCGACCGCATCCTGGGTGAGCCGAAGGTCGAAGGTGGTGCGGGACACGACGGGATCAACCCGCAAGCCGTTGCGCCCTACGGTGCGCTTCTCACCGGGTTTATGTCGCCGCTTGGCGTGCCGTGTCAGAATCCTCCGTTCGGGACCATGACCGCGATCGATCTCAAGACGCGCGCGATCGTCTGGCAAAAGCCCTTGGGCACGACCCAGGACACAGGTCCGCTTGGCATCAAGACGCATCTGCGTATCCCGATCGGAACGCCGACGCTGTCGGGCGCACTGACCACCGGATCGGGCCTGATCTTCTACACCGGGACCACCGACTATTACCTGCGGGCGATCGACGTGCGCACCGGCAAGGAGCTGCTGGCGAAGCGGATGCCCGTTGGTGGACAGGCAACGCCGATGACCTTCGTCTCTCCAAAGACGAAGAAGCAATATGTCGTTGTGACGGCGGGCGGCGCGCGGCAATCGCTTGACCGCGGTGACCTTGTCATCGCCTACAAGCTGCCGGACTGAGGCACTTGAAGGTCTGCGGCGGCAAAAGCCATTGCCGCCGCAGACCTAACATATTGATTTATTTAACATAATTCTTATTATCGAACCGGTTGAGGGTCAACGGCTGGGGATGGTGAAACCTGCCGGGATCTCCAAGGCTGGTGGCCCAACGCAGGCTTCCAGCGCGGTGGCTGAGCCAGCAGAAAAATACGCCGCGTGTTGCTTGTTTGTTTCAGAAAGGGAGAGCCTATTTCCGGATCGCCTGACTGACACCACAATATCTCAGGCAGCACGCATCTGATCGCAAATATCAGTAAACTCACCGATTTTGGGCTAGACGTCGTCTATCCGTCCGTCGAGCCTGAATTCATGCAGGGCACGCGCGACATCGGCCGCTTGGCGACTATCGGCGCCTTCGAGCAGAGTTCAAAACTGGCGACAACGCTCGACCAACTTTCAAACCTCGTGGACGCAATTGTCAGGGACTTTGGTTTCCGCTGGTTTGCCCTCCTGCATAATGTCGATCTGGTACAACGCAGCAAGAATGCGCTGATGCTGACGACATATCCTGTCAAATGGCTCGACGAAGTGATCGAGACCAGGCTCTACCTCGATGATCCGGTCCACGCTGCCGTGGGCAAAACGCCGTCCGGGCTGAACTGGAACCAGATCGGGGAATTCATCGATCCCAGCACCCGCCAGATTGCTACATTGGCAAAGGGGCGCGATCACGGGCTGCGCCAGGGCTTCACTATGCCGATCCGCATGGCTGATGAGCCCGACGCGCTTTTCTCTGTTGCACGCGCAAACGATGACGAAATTTCGGGAGAGGATGCTCTTGCCGCCCGCTTGATCGGCACGATCGCTTTTGATCGCGGTCGCGCGATCCTCGGAGAGGAGCGTCTGAGCTATGAACCGGTGCCGCTCAGCCCCCGACAGATCGACTGCATCGCGCTCGTCGGACAGGGTAAAAGCGATTGGGAGGCAGCCCAGATACTCGGGCTCAGCCGCGACACTGTGCATGAATATGTCGAGGGCGCACGGCGGCGCTATGGTGTGCGGCGGCGGACCCAGCTTGTGCTGCGCGCGGTGCGAGACGGGCATCTCAATATCGACGCAATGCTGTAACCAGTAGCGTCGCAACCCGAACACTACCCCCTCGTCATCACCGAGAAGCCGCGAGCGATGCTCGACTGATCGAGCAGTAACTGTCCTCTATCATCGCGTCCCCCACATCTGAATGATTACGCCGACGAAGGCCCCTCACCCTCGTCGGAATGCTCAATTCTGCTGTCGATAAAGTCAGGTCCAACTGGGCATGCGTCGTGCGCGGCCTTGTGGCTTTCCTACAGTCCGTCGGATGAACCAGAGCCAGGTGCCACCTCGTTCCCCCTAAGTGGGGGGATTGCGTCAAACGGCGCTAAACGGCTCAAAAGTAGCGCGACTTTCATTCAAATAAGCCGCTGTCCTTGCCCTGCACTGACAGCGGCATGGAGGCAAGCATGCTGCATAGGCGTCACGCCATCATCGCATCCGCCATGGCACTGTGCATGCCCGCAACACCAGCGCAGGCCAATGATCTGGGCTGCCAGGTGTTGCTTTGCCTCTCAAACCCCGGCGGGGCGACGCAATATGGTGCTTGCGTCCCGCCAATGGTGAAGCTCTGGGAACGACTTGCCCTGGGCGGTTCATTCCCCGGCTGCTCTGGCGGGGGCGTTGCCAAGACCAAGGTCTATGATCGCAACTCGGCGACGCGACGCCGCGTGGTCATGACCTTCGCCGACGGCCGCCAGACGACCTACTCGCTCGCCAATATAGAGCGCTTGCCCCAAGCCGCCATCGAACCGGGAACGACGCCCCGATGATGCTCGAGCTTGCAGCCGTGGTCGCGCTCGCGCGGCAATGCGCGCCCACGGTCGCGGCAGAAACTCTCGTCTCGCTGGTTTACACCGAAAGTCATTTCGATCCCTATGCCATCGGCGTGAACGCCAAGGGCGTCGCGGCGCCGAAGGTGTCCGATCGCGCGTCGGCCATCGCGTCCGCCCGGTCGCTGATCGCGCGCGGCTACAATATCGATCTCGGCCTTGGCCAGATCAACAGCGCGAATCTCAAGCCGTTGAACCTGTCGATCGAGGACGCTTTCGAACCGTGCCGAAACCTCGCCGCATCGGCACGCGTGCTCGCCGAGAATTACACCAGTGTGGCGAAGTCCAGCCGCTCCACCGAGGATGCGATCGCCACGGCCATGTCCATGTATAATACCGGCAACCGCTGGAAGGGTTTTGCCAATGGCTATGTCGGCAAGGTCTACGCCTCGTCGAGCAGCATCATACCGCAAATCCGGCAACGTGCAGGCATTGCCATGGCAGACGCGCCGATAGCGAAAGCGGCACAGAGCCCGGCTCCTACCCCCTCGCCAGTAGCGGATCCACCCGATCAAAGCTGGAACACCTCGGCCGTCGCGCAAACTGCGACGCTGATGGTGTTCGGCTCGTCTCAAACCGCCCCATTGAAAGGACAGCCCGAATGATCGCCACACCGCCCTTGCCTGCTGCTGCGCACTCCGCGTCTGCGCGATCATTCTCCCAGTATTTCACGCTGCTTTTAGCGGCGGTTCTCGTCTCGCTTGTGCTGACAGACCCGGCCTATGCGCAGGCCGCCGACGGCATCACCTCCATGGCGGACAACATCAAGACCTGGCTGACCGGCACGTTTGCGAAGACGATCGCGGTGATCGCGGTGGTCATCGTGGGCTTCATGTTCTTCACTGGCCGCGCCAGCCTCGGTCTTCTCGTCACCGTCATCGTCGGCATCTTCATCGTGTTCAGCGCGCAGTGGATCGTCGACACCATCACCGGCGGTGCGTGAGGCCATCATGGTCAACGACGACAAGCTGCGTGAAGAAACGCTCTTCCTGGCAGTGACGCGGCCGACGATGTGGATGGGCGTTCCGATCGAAGCGTCGCTGCCTATCGCACTCGCATCCTGCCTGACCCTCATCATAAGCGGCAATCCGCTCTACGCTTTGGCACTCGCAGGCGCGTTTCTTGCGATCGCCCGCCTGATCGTCCGCCACGACGCCAATGCCTTCCGGCTGCTGTGGCTTTGGACGATGACGAAGGCGCGATGCCGCAACCGCGGTTGGTGGGGTGGCAGTTCCTACTCTCCCCTCCCCACTCAGGGCGCACGCCGAAAGGGCTTTCTGCATGGCTAGTCGTGCCTTCTCGCGCGATGCGGCGCGTACTCCGTGGCGCATCCTCAAGAACGAGGCGGATCCTGCGCGCTATCTGCCTTATGCGCGGCACGTCGATGCGCAGGTGATCGCGCTCGACGGGCGCGACCTGATGATGATGTTCAGGCTGGACGGCATCGCCTTCGAGACAGCCGATCCCGCTCAGCTGAACGACTGGCATGAGAAGCTCAACGGGACGTTGCGCAACATCGCCGACGATCGTCTCGCGATCTGGACGCATATCGTGCGCCGCCCGGTCACCGACTATCCCGAGGGCGAGTTTCGCTCTACGTTCGCCGCCGATCTCGATGCCAAATATCGCGCGCGGGTCACCGCTAAGCGCATGTTCGTCAACGAGCTCTATCTGACGCTGGTGATGCGCCCGTCCGTTGGCTCGGCCGACCGCACAGGGGTCTTGCTGCGTCGCCTGTCCAGTGCCCGCAAAGAGGGAACCGAGGTCGACGAGGACGAGCTCGTTCGTTTCGAGGACAAGGCGCGCGATATAGAGAAGCTGCTCGCGCGTTGCAGGCCACAGCGACTGGGTTTGTACGAACATCGCGGCCTCATGTTCTCGCAGCCGCTCGAGGTGCTGGAACTCGTCATGATGGGGCGCGCGACGCGCGTCCCGCTTGTTCGTGGTCATCTGGGATCGGCGATCTACGGCGAAAGGGTGATCTTCGGCCGCGAGACGGTCGAGGTTCGCGCCCATGCCGATAGCCGCTTCGTCGGCCTGTTCGGTATCCGCGAATATCCGGCCATGACGCGACCGGGGCAGGTCAACGCGCTTCTCTCGCAGGATTTCGCGTTCGTCGTCACCCAGTCCTTCGCGTTCATGGGCAAGGCGCGTGCGTCCGAGCGACTGCGCAGGCGCCAGAACCAGATGGCATCGACCGAAGATGCGGCAGCGAGCCAGGCGCTCGAGCTCGCCGATGCCGCCGATGATCTGCAGAGCAATCGGTTCGTGCTGGGCGAGCATCACTTCTCGCTCGCCGTGTTCAGCGAAGACCAGAAGCGGCTCGCCGAAAATCTCTCGACGGCGCGCGCCGCGCTGGCCGATGCCGGCCTGGTTTCAGCACGCGAGGGACCAGCGCTGGAGGCCGCCTTCTGGTCGCAGTTGCCGGGAAATTTTGCCTGGCGCGCCCGACCTGCCGCCATCACGTCGCGCAACTTCGCCGCCCTGTCACCCTTCCACACCTTCCCTGCCGGTCGGGCCGATGGCAATCATTGGGGCGCTGCGATCGCACTGATGAAGACCGCAGCCCAGTCGCCCTATTATTTCAATTTCCACGTCAACGATCTCGGCCACACGCTGATCATCGGCCCGTCGGGTGGCGGTAAGACCGTGGTGCAGAATTTCCTGATGGCGCAGCTCGAGAAGACCGGCGCCCAGCAGATCTTTATCGACAAGGACCGGGGCGCGGAAATCTATGTACGCGCATCGGGCGGCACCTATCTTGCCCTGCGCAATGGCGTGCCGACCGGCTTCGCGCCCCTGCGTGCGCTCGATCAGTCACCGGGCAACATCACGTTCCTTGGTCGACTGATACGCCAACTGGTCACGCCCGTTGGTGGCCAGCTCGGTGTCATGCAGGAGCGCATGATCGACGATGGCATCCTATCGATCGGCCGATTGCCCCCCGAAGAGCGATCGATCCTCGCCTTGCGGCAATTGCTGGGGCAGCGCGATCCCGAGGGCATCGGCGCGCGTCTCGAGAAATGGGCGCGCGGCGGCGCGTTGGGCTGGGTGTTCGACAATAACGCAGACGAACTGACGCTCGAAGCGCGGTTCATCGGCTTCGACATGACTGATTTCCTCGACAATGCCGAGATCCGCACGCCGCTCATGATGTATATGTTCCACCGCATCGACGCGCTGCTCGACGGCCGCAGACTGGTGATCGACATCGACGAATTCTGGAAAGCGCTCGGCGATGAAGCCTTCCGCGCGTTCGCGCAGGATGGTCTGAAAACCTACCGTAAGCAGAACGCCTTTCTGGTGTTCGGCACGCAAAGCCCGGCCGACGCGCTGCGCTCCGACATTTCCCACAGCATCATGGAACAGGTCGCGACCAAGATCCTGCTGCCCAACCCCTATGGCCGGGAGTCCGACTATATCGATGGCCTCGGCCTCACCCGCGCCGAGTTCAAGCTGATCCGCAGCGATCTGATCCCCGAGAGCCGGCGCTTCCTCATCAAACAAGGCCATGACTCGATCGTCGTCGAGCTTGATCTCGCCGGTCTTGGTGACGAGCTTGCGGTGCTCTCCGGCACCACGGCGACGGTTGGAATTCTTGACGCAGTGCGCCGCGAACATGGTGACGATCCGGCGCGTTGGTTGCCCATTTTTCACGAGCAGCGGGCGACCGCGAACAGAAGGAAAGGATAGAAAGATGAGAGCTTTTTCGATCCTCGCGATTGGCGGTTTGCTGGCGCTGAGCACCCCGGCCAGCGCTCAGGGCATCCCCGTCTACGATTCCAACACCTTCCTCCAGACCCTTACGACCGTGAAGAACACGCTCGCGATGATCGAGCAGGGCAAGGCGCAGATCGCGCAGGCGACCGATATGTTCGACAGCGTCAACAAGCTGACCAACGTCAACAAGATTGCCAGTTCGCTCAGCACCGACGCTGTCCGGCATCTTCTGCCGAGCGAGGCTCGCGACATTCAGCGATTGATGTCGTCGGATATGAGCGGCTTGGGCAGTCTTGCCAGCTCGGCCAACCGCATCCGTTCGGCCAACCGGGTCGATCTCCCCGATTTACGGCCGGATGCGACCGCTTACGAGCGCTCCGGCCGTGACACCATTTTGCGCAATGGGGATCTGGCATCGCGGGATGCGGCTATTGCCGAGGCAGCCTATGGTGTGACCGCTCAGCGTACGGCCGGTCTGGAGGAGCTGCGCACTTCGCTCGATTCAGCGTCCGACGCCAAGGATGTGATGGATATCCAGGCCCGCGTCGGTGTCGAGAATGCGCATATCCAGAATGACGCTGTCCAACTCCAGGCGCTCCAGATGCGGCAGGCTGCCGAAGCCCGGTTGCGCTCGCAGCGCGAGAGCGAAACCAGTCTTGCGAAGCTCGAGCAGAGCCTGGGTGCCCGGCCATGATACGATCCGCTTTCCCGATCCTGCTCATGGGCACCCTGCTGCTCGCCGGCTGCGGTCAACCCGCTGGAAAGGCCGATCTGAAGGCCGATCCCAAGCTGCGCGCTGATATTCTCGCGGCATGTGCCGACGGCACGCACACCGACGCCCAGGAGTGCAGCAACGCCAAGTCCATCGAGAACACAGATAAGCTCGAACGCTCGCTTGGTTCGAAATAAGCGAGGTCGAAGGTCATGGCATCCACGCTCTTTGCGGATCTCTACACCAACATCGACGGCAAGCTCGATCTGTTCCTCAACGAGCGCCTGACCAACGTCATCGAGGTCGTGCGCGGCCCGCTGGCACTCGGGCTCGTGATCTACATCGCCCTGTTCGGTTACATGGTCATGCGCGGGATCGTGAGCGAGCCATGGGGCGAACTCTTCTACCGAATGGTCAAGCTCTGCCTGCTCTACATCGCGGCAACGACTGTCGCCTATTCGGAATGGATCACAAATCCCCTCTTCCATGGCATGCCGGACGCGATTTCGCAGGCACTGGCAGGTAAGACGATCACCAGCGTCGGCGCCGTCTTCGACGATTATTTCAGCCAGGTCGACAATATCGTCCGGATCATCCGGACCGAGGCCGAGACCTATCTCGACATCAATCCGTGGAAACTGGTCCTGCTCACGCTGGCAATCCTTATCTACGGACTGGCCGGTCTGTCGGCTGCGATCGGATTTGCGATCACCGTCTTCGCCAAGGTCGCGCTTGCCATCGTGATCGCGCTGGGGCCGATCTTCATCGCCCTCTCGCTGTTCGAGCCAACCCGTCGCTTCTTCTACGGATGGCTCGGACAGACCTTCAACTACATCGTGCTGATGGCAGTGATCATCGCCATCACCAGCCTCATTACCGATCTGGGCGCGACAGCCCTTGCCACCGCCGAGAGCACACCTGACGTGACGATTGGGGCCGTTCTGTTCGCCGTCTATATCTTCCTCGGCACGATCTTCTTTTTCCAGGCGCCGTCGATCGCGACCGGCATAGCCGGCGGCGCGGCCGCAGGTGTCGGCGCATTCGCGGGTTCGGCGTGGAGCACCATGGCCGCGCCCTTCCAGCAGCGCCGGATCTCCCGAAACAGCCGCAATCTCGAACGTGCCGCGCAACGCGGCGGCGCGGTGAGCCGCGCATGATGATCATGAGGAATACGCCAATGTCCAAACCGCTGACGACACGCATCCTCCAGGGCGTCGCGCTCCTCGCCGCTGTCGCACCGATGGCCACATATGGCGCGTCGGGACCCAAGAAGCTGCCAATCTGCAACGGCAGGCATCTACGCGACGCCAATGTCTACGGCAGCGTGCTGCCCGGCTCGCCTGTCCCAGCGGTTGTCGCGCCCCCTGCCCCGCCCCCGGTGCCGCAGGTCAAGCCGCCGGCCGGTGGATCGCCGCCACCGCCGGTTCCAGCCTCCGCGCCGCCGCCCGACAAGATTTCGTCGCGAGATCAGACCACCACTTATGGGAGCTGTTGATCATGCGGCGTCAAAGCGAGGGCGTGCCGGCAAGCGACGCCGAACTCTATTTCGGCCATGCACGCTCATGGGACCAGGATCGTCAGCGCAAGTCGCTGCGCTCGGAACGGATTGCCTGGGGCGTCGCCGGCCTCGCATTGCTGGCATGCACGGCCGAGGCACTGGCGCTGGCAGGCCTCGCGCCGCTCAAGACGGTCATGCCCTATATCATCCGGGTCAACCAGACGACGGGCGCGGTCGATGTGCAGACCGCCCTCACCCAGCAGCCGATGCGCTACGACGAAGCCGTCACCAAGTTCTTCCTCGCGCAATATGTCCGGGCACGCGAGAGCTGGCTGCCGGCGGCGGCCGAAGAGAATTTCCGGGCGGTGGCGATCCTGTCCGAGCCGGGTGAACAGCAGCGCTGGGGCCGGTTTTTCAACGACGACAACCCGTCGAGTCCGCAGGTGACATGGGGCAAGGGGGCGACGGTCCAGGCCCGTGTTCGCAACATCAGCTTCATCAACGACCGCGTCGCCAATATCCGCTTCACCCGCACGGTCCAGACCGACACTAACATCCAGAACAGCGACTGGATCGCGACCATTACCTTTCGCTACACCAATGCCCCGATGGCGGAGGGCGATCGCTATCGCAATCCGCTGGGCTTCCAGGTCGAGAATTATCGAGCCGATCCGGAGGTGGTCCGGTGAAGCGGCTCCTGACCCTTGCAGTAATGTGCCTCCTCGGTGCCCAGCCCGCTCTGGCCGAGGACACGCCTCGCGGAGGACCGGCCGACCCGCGGGTCAAATTCGTCGATTATCAGGAGACGCAGGTCTACCGAATTGTCGGCACCTTCCGCACGGCGACCCAGATCGTGCTCGGCGACGGCGAGACGATCGAGCATGTGGCCCTTGGCGACACCGTGTCATGGGAAGTGGCCGTTGCAGGACATATCCTCTTTCTCAAGCCGCGCGAGCGCGCCGGTCCCACCAACCTCATCGTCACCACCAACCACGGCGGAGAACTGCGCAACTATGCGTTCGAGCTGACCACCCGGCGCGGCGCGATCAGCAGCGCAAGTTCGGATGCCTTCTTCCAGGTGCGCTTCCGCTATCCCCGCGATGAGGCGGAACGCGCAGCCCGGATGCAAGCCGCGCAGGAAGCCCAGCGCGTCGCTGCGATGCAGGCAAGCGCAGTGCGCGGCGCACTCGACCACGGCGTCATCGAAGGTCCGCGCAATCTCAACTACAAGGTCCAGGGCTCAAGCGCGCTGCAGCCCTCCGAGATCTCGGACAACGGCAAGTTCACTGTTCTCCGCTTCCCCGGCAATCACGAGATTCCCGCCATCTACATGGTGCGACCGGACGGGTCGGAAACGCTCGTCCCGTTCGACGTCCGCGATGAATTCGTAGTTGTCCACCTTGTGGCGACCCAGCTCCGGCTGCGGCGCAATCGCGAGGTGCTGTGCATCTATAACCAGGCGCCGACACCCTATGGCGTCGATGCCGGCACCAACACGGCATCGTCGCATGTCGACCGCACCGTACAGGACCCCAAGGAGTGAGCGCGATGGACGAAACCGCGCCGGACGATCGTCGCCCGATCGCCGGAGATCCGACCCCCGAGCGTGACGAGATCCTGCGCGACCGGGGCATCGATCCCATCGGCGGTATGACGCCTGCGAAGCGCAACACCGCGCTGATCTTCGCTGGCACCGCGATGGTGCTCGGCATCTTGTGGGTCAATTCAGGTCCGAGCGGGAAACCAGCTGCCAATCTGATGGCGAAGCCGGAAGCCACCGCTAAGCGCTCGGACCTGTCGGCACGCGAAACCGTCGCCTATGACGCGGTCGCGGCGCGACCCAAGCCGCTTGGTGCCCCGCAGTCCGATCCCAACGCGCCTGTCCTCAATCCCGCGCCCGATGGCCAGGTGGTCGGACCCGACGGGCAGATCGTGCCGGCGATGCAGCCCGGCGCGGCGCCCAGTGCCTCAGCCCCGAACAATCGTCAGAACATCACCGAACAGGCCCGGCGCTCCACGCTGATCGCCTATGGCGGGCGATCTCAGGGGCTCGGGACTTCGGCACCAGATGGTGCTGGCGGTGCGGGGCCGGCTTCTCTCATGGCGCCTGGGGACGATGCGGACGGCCAGCCACAGCGCGGCGCTCCCAATGCGCTGGATGCGCTAAGGCAAAGTTCCGCCATCGGCGAGGCGCGCGCCTCGATGCTGCCCAATCGTAACTATCTCGTCACTGCCGGCACCTTGATCCCGTGCACCCTCCAGACAGCGATGAATTCCGCTCAGCCCGGCTACACATCCTGCCTCATCCCGCGCGACGTCTATTCCGAAAATGGGCGCGTCGTCCTCATGGAGAAGGGCACCAAGGTCGTCGGCGAATATCATGGCGGGATCCAGCAAGGTCAAAACCGCCTGTTCGTCTTGTGGACCCGGGCGGTCACGCCGCAGGGGGTGCGCATCGACCTTGCATCGCCAGGCTCGGACGCACTAGGCCGGGCCGGGATCGCAGGCTCGGTCGATACCTTCTTCTGGGCACGGTTCGGCAGCGCTCTCCTGCTCTCGCTGGTCGACGATGCCGCCTATATTGCGGGCCAGGCGGTCGCCAATGGCAACAACAATTTCAACAACACCACGCGGGCGCCCAGCGAAGGCGCGAGCATCGCCCTTCAAAACAGCATCAACATCCGGCCTGTGCTCAAGAAGAACCAGGGCGAGGAAGTCGGTATCTTCGTCGCCAAGGACTTCAATTTCGCGGACGTCTATAATCTCGAGCTGCGGCGCGAGAAATGAGCGATACCGCTGTCCTCCGGCACTACCTCCACCCGATCATGCCGCTGCTGGAGCCTGCCGCGGTGACGGAACTCGTCATCAACCGTCCGGGCGAAGTCGGCATCGAGGACCATCGGGGATGGCATTGGCATGATGTCGCCGAGCTCGACAGCGAGTGGCTGGCGACGCTGGCGGTCGCGGCGGCCAGTTTCACCCGGCAGGACATCAATGCCGAGACGCCGATCTGCTCGACAATCCTGCCTGGCGGCGAACGCTGCCAGATCGTGATCCCGTCGGTGACCCCGACCGGCTCGCCCTCCTTCACCATCCGCAAGCCATCGCGGGTGAACCTTGCGGTCGACCAGCTTGCTGAGGGCGGCCTGTTCGCTGGCACACGCGCCGCTGCGCGGGGTCTGACCGACGTCGACGCGAAGATGGTTGCCATGCGTGACGCCGGCGACTGGCCAGCTTTCTTCAGAACTGCTGTGGCGGCACGAAAGAACATTCTGGTGAGTGGTGCGACCGGATCGGGGAAGACCACCTTCGCCAAGGCGCTGATCCAGCTCATCCCGCGCGATGAGCGCCTGCTGACGATCGAGGACACGCGCGAGCTTGTCGTCGAGCACCGCAATGTCGTTCACATGGTCTATTCGAGCGAACGGCAGGGCCTTGCCAAGGTCGGACCCAAGCAGTTGCTCGAGAGCGCGTTGCGCATGCGCCCCGATCGCATCCTGCTCCAGGAACTGCGCGACGGCACCGCCTTCTTCTACCTGCGCAACGTCAACTCAGGCCACCCGGGTTCGATCACGACGGTCCACGCTGGATCCGCGATGGGCGCGTTCGAGCAGCTGACCCTGCTGGTCAAGGAATCCGAAGGCGGCCGCGATCTGGCGCGCGACGACATTCGCGGCCTGCTGCGCATGCTGGTCGATGTCGTTGTCCAGACTCGCAAGCGAGACGGGAAATTCGAAGTCGAGGAGGTGCATTTTGACCCGGCTCTCGCAAGCCAGTCCGCTCACTAAGGTCGCGCTTGTCGGCTGCGCTCTGTTGGGAGCGGCGCTCGCAAGCGCGCTTTGCGCGATATTGGTGGCGCTGATCGGACTGAAGCAGATCGGCCCGAACATGCAGGTGACGGCGCTGCCGGCATGGCTGTGGTATTATCGCGCCGACCCGCTTCTCCACCTCTGGCTGCAGCGCGGCGCGATGGTGAGCGGTGCGATCGCCTTCATCATCCTGCTCGTCATTCTGAGGCGCGGTCGATCCCTGCACGGTGAGGCGCGCTTCGCCCGCGAGAGCGAGATCAGGCGCGAGCAGTTGCGCGCGCCGTCGGGCATCATCGTCGGCCAGAAAGGCGGTCGTTATCTGGTGTTCGGCGGAACCGAGCATGTCCTGCTCGAAGCCCCGACCCGGGCCGGCAAGGGTGTCGGTGTCGTCATCCCCAATCTGCTCAGCTGGGCGGACTCGGTTGTCGTCCTCGATGTGAAGCGGGAGAATTGGGAGATCACCGCCGGCTTCCGTGCGCGGCACGGCCAGTCGGTCCATCTGTTCGATCCCCTCGACCCCGAAGGCCGCACCGCGCGCTATAATCCGCTGAGCTATATCGATCGGCTCGACGACATAGACGTCGTCAATGAACTCCAGAAAATCGGCGGGATGCTGTTCCCATCGCCTGAAAAGGCAGATCCGTTCTGGGCCGAGGCGGCGCGCGCCGCCTTTGTCGGCGTCGGGGCGCTTGTCGCCGCCAATCCCGCCTTGCCCTTCACGATCGGCGAGATCTATCGCCGCATGACGACTGGCGACCCGAAGGTCGAATTGCCCAAGGTGGTCGAGGAGGCGCAGCAGCGCGGGCAGCGGCTGAGCCAGGCCTGCGTATCGGCGCTGAGCGATTTCACCTCCGCGTCCGACAACACCTTCTCCGGGATCAAGCAGACGATCACGTCCAAACTGAACCTGTGGCTCAACCCGTTCGTCGATGCCGCGACCTCGGAGACCGACTTTGACCTGCGGCAGGTTCGCCGCGAGCGCATGTCGATCTATCTCGGGGTATCACCGGACAATATCGACCGCATTGCGCCGGTCTATAATCTCTTCCTCCAGCAGCTGATCGACCTCAACACGCGCGAATTGCCGGCGACCGGCGGGAATGTGCCCGTGCTGGTCCTGCTCGATGAGTTCGCACGGCTCGGCAAGGCGCCCGTCATCGCCTCGGCTTTCTCCTATGTCGCAGGCTATGGGCTGCGTCTGCTGCCCGTGATCCAGAGCCGATCGCAGCCGCGCGCGCTCTATGGCGCGGACGTCACCGACGAGATCATCGCGAACTGCGGCCTGGAAGTGGTCTTCACGCCCAAGGAACTGAAGGTCGCCAATGAGCTGTCCGAGCGGCTCGGCTTCTTCACGATGAACGTGAAATCGAAGAGCCGGACGATCCACGGCATGCTTGCCAATCGCAGCATTTCGGAGAGCGACCAGCGCCGCGCGCTGATGATGCCGCAGGAGCTGATGCAGATGCCCAAGGGCGACCTGCTGCTTCTGCGGGGCGGCATTCCGCCGGTCCGCGGCCGCAAGATCGAATATTTCCGGTCGCGCCGGTTTACCGACCGGATTTGCGATCCGCCAAAGGTTGCGCCCCGCCTCGTTCGCCTGCCGACGCCCAAACCGGTGGCGGCGGCGATCGTCGGTGCCGGCTCGGATGTTCTCGCCCAAGCGATCGAAGCCAAGCGCGCCGCTCTGCACCCATCCGCCCCGCCTGCCGAAAAGGAGCCTGTCGTGACCAGAATGTTGAGCGCCGATGAACTGTCGGGCGCGGTCGAGATAACCGACGACATGCTCGTGCTTGGCGAATTGGAAGAACTGCCGCCGCCGGGCGACGAAGAGGCGGCGCTCGCCTTCGTCATGGCAATGGCGGCGCGCGCGGCGGTCGAACCCGAGGAGGGTCAGGAGATGGCAGATACACTCGCAGACGACAGGCAGCATCATGGCCGCTGAGAGCAAGACAAGCGCGCCGCGGCGTCGGACAAACGGCATCGCGATCGATGACAGGACGGTGAGCAAAGCGGTCGGCACCAAAGATCGGCCGGCGGCTACAGAGCCGGAAATCGCGATTGCCGCGACCCCGCCCGTCAAGGCTGATACCGGGAAGGCACCCAAAGCCCCTTCGGTCGAGGCGGGCGACCTGCCCGAAGCGGTGCGCAAACGCTATTATGCCGACAAGGCGAAATGGTCGGGCGATCCGGCCTATTTCACTTCGGCCGACGCAAAGGATCCCGCGTTTCGCGATCAGGGGCGCCGGCTGCTGACCGCCAATGAGAGTCAGGAAGTCGTCAAGGACATGGTGGCGATCGCGCAGCATCGCGGGTGGGACCGTATCCACATTACCGGGTCCGAGACCTTTCGCCGGGCGGCCTGGCTTGAGGCTTCGCGAAACGGTCTCGAAGTGCGGGGTTATAAGCCCAATGAACGCGATCTTCAGGAGCTCGATCGCGTGCGCGGCGAGGCCAGCAAGAACACAATCGCGCCGATGACGGCGCGTGATGCCGCGGAGAGCCGAGATCCGGCACCGGCCCGTCGGTCGCCGACAGACGGTCAGTCGGATCGCGCGCCGCCGCGCGTTCCGGATCGCAGCTTGCCGAACGATCGCGCCATCGACAGCCAGTTGCGGGTCATGGAAGCGGTCGTGCAGCGCACCTTGTTCGGTAATCCCGAAGCGATCATGCGGGTCATGGGGGTCGCCCGGGCGCAGCTTCAGGCGCATGTCGCTGCGGGGCGCACCATAAAGCCTGCCGAAGTCCGGGATCGGGGGCCGGCGGCGCAGCGAAGCGTTGAGCCTGCCTCCGCGCCCGCACGCGGCGCACCAGTACGGCCAGGCCGCGAGCATAAGCCGCCGGAACGCAATCGGTCACGCTGACGCTGGGTATCGATTGGTTCATATATCTCGCATTTTGTTCGTTTATAACGAACGAACTTGCGATATTATAAACTGCTCCTTGTCAACGGTTCAGAAATCCGGCAATTTGTCCGGTATGGACGGACAAAAGCGCCAAACGCTGAACCATCTTCTCACGGCATTGCCGCCGGGTCTGCTTGTGGATTCGGCGTGGTTGCAGGCGCAGGGCGTCGCGCGCACGTCGGTCCATGATTATGTTCGACGCGGGTGGCTCGAGCGCGTCGCGCCCCGCGTCTATCGGCGCACGACCACACAAGGGGCCGCAGCATCGCTGCGATGGGACATGGCCGTGATGTCGGCGCAGCGGGCTGCAGCGGGCGATCTCTATGTCGGCGGCATGACCGCCCTTGAGCTGCAAGGTCTCGGGCATTTTGCGCGGCTTGGCGGCGGACGGACGGTCCATCTCTACGATCCGGGCCATAGAGCGCCCTCCTGGCTTGCGACCTTGTCGACGGATGCCCAGCTCGTCATGCACCGGCGCACGCTGTTCGAGGCATCGGGCCTCGGCATCGACTGGCACCGCTTCGATCTCGGCACCGCGCGGCTCGGCGATGTAGCGGCCTCACCGCAGGCCAGCGAAGCCTGGGACCATTTCCTCCGCGTCGCCAGCGCCGAACGCGCGGCGATCGAGCTGATGGATGACGTGCCTGCGAGCCTCAGTTTCGACCATGCCGACAAGATCTTCGAGAATCTCACGACGCTTCGTCCCCGTCTGGTGACGGACCTGCTGAAGGGTTGCACGAGCATCAGGGCCAAGCGACTGTTCCTGTTCTTCGCCGATCGTCACGCGCATGGCTGGACGAAGCGGATCGATCGCGACGTCGTCGATCTGGGCCGGGGCAAACGCCAGCTCGTCCCCGGTGGCCGACTGGATGCGCGTTATCAGATCACGGTGCCGGAAGCCTTCGGTCCCACAACCGAAAGTGAAGACCAATGACGGCGCAAATCTATGCGGACCAAGTGCGCCTGCTGGTCCGCGCCATTCCCGAAATCGCGCAGGAGGAGATCTTCGCGCTGAAGGGCGGAACGGCGATCAACCTGTTCGTGCGGGATCTCCCACGCCTGTCGGTCGACATCGACCTCGTGTACCTGCCGATTGCCGATCGCGAGAGTTCGTTGCAGGCCGTGAGAGACGGGCTCGAACGGGTCGCCGGCCGTCTCGAACGGGGTGGCCGCATGGCGGTCGAGCGCCGCCTGCTTCCCGACGGCAAGCGCCTTGTCGTGCAAGCGGACGGTGTGACGATCAAGATCGAGGTCTCGCCGGTCCTGCGCGGGACGGTCTTTCCTCCTGCCGTGCGATCGGTCAGCCCTGCGGTCGAAAACCGTTTCGGATTTGCCGAGATGCAGCTGGTGTCCGAGGCCGATCTCTATGCCGGCAAGATCGCAGCCGCGCTCGACCGCCAGCATCCACGCGATCTGTTCGACATCCACTTTCTCTTCGCCAATGAAGGGATCAGCGATGACCTCTTCAAGGCGTTCCTCATCTACCTCGTCAGTCATCCGCGCCCCGCGCATGAGTTGCTGTGTCCGCACCGGCTCGACATCCGCGATCAATATGGCGCCGAGTTTCTCGGCATGACCGTCACAGACTTGCCGCTCGAGGCGCTGCTCGACGCGCGAGAGCGGCTGATCAGTGAACTTGGCGAACGGGCGCGACAACCCGCCAACCAGCGGTTCCTGATGTCCTTCCACGAACTCGCGCCCGATTGGGCAGCGGTAGGGCTCGATCCGGAGATCGCCGAACTGCCCGCGCTGCGATGGAAGGCGATCAATCTCGAGCGTCTGCAGCGCGAGAACCCCGACAAATTCGCCGTCCAGCTCCGCGCGCTCGGCGACTGCATCGGCGAAGAGGCGGCGTAAAGCCCGGCCGGTTTTGTTCCATCTATGTTCCGTGATAGGCTCTCGCATCGATTCGTTTTATGAGATGCGAGAGGTGAGCCATGTCCCGGCTCTACACGGTCATCAGTATAGCCTCCGAGGTCGCCGCGCATTTCAATGCCGAGGCGAAGCCTGATCTTGTCGTCCCATCGGAGACGGTCGAGGCCCTGCCCGGCCTTGTTGTCTTCGAAAAGGGCGGCCGCCGGATCCTGCGCGAAATGGACTGGGGCTTTCCGCGCCTCACTCGTGAGATGCGCGAGCGGGGCGAGCCGCCTGGTCGTATCGGTCTCGTCGCCGACCTGACCAATCCGCTGTGGGACAGCATCGTCGTCCACCCGCAATATCGCTGCCTCATACCCCTTACCCATTTCGCTAATCCGCATGGCGATGCGGGGGCCAAGACGCGCAGCTGGTTTTCGATCGTCGACCGGCCGCTTCTTGCCTGGGCGGGCTTCTGTCGCAATATCCCGGAATATGGGCCGGTCTATGCCGGCATGACGATGGACGCGAACAGCGCGGTCATGCCGTATAATGACCGTATGCCGGTGTTGCTGGAGCCGCAGGATTATGCGCGCTGGCTGGGCGGCACCATTCAGGATGTGATCGGTTTCCAGTTTCGCCCGCCAATCGCGGCCGAGCGGATACAGGTGCTCGATAGCGACGATCTGTGGCGCAGTGGCGATCTGCCGGCAGTGCTGCGCCCACAAATGGCATTGCTCTGAGCATGGCGGTGAGCAAGAACCCGTACAGTAGCGTCGCGGAGGGCAGCCATGTGTAATCTCTATACCGTGCGCAAAAGCGCCGCCGAGGTCGCCGCCCATTTCGGTGTGGCTGCGCCAGCGTCGTTCAACACGCCCGAGGAGACCCTGCCGGGATATCCGGGAATGGTGGTGCGCGAAGCCGATGGCGAGCGTGTGCTTGAATCGATGGTCTGGGGCTTTCCGCGGCCCATGAAGAGCAAGAAGACCGGTCTCCCGATCAAGCCGAAGCCAGTCAACAATATCGCTGATCTCACCAACTTCATGTGGCGGGGGATTGCCCCGAAGCCTCAGTGGCGTTGCCTCATTCCGCTGACCGGATTTGCCGAAGCGGAAGGCGAGAAGGGATCGATGACCCGGACCTGGTTTCGTGTGAAGGATGCGCCAATCTTCGCCTGGGCGGGAATGTGGCGCCACAGTGATGAATGGGGGGCGGTATATTCCGGACTGATGACCGATGCGAATGCTGCGATCGCGCCTGTCCATGGCCGCATGCCAGTCCTGCTTTATCCTGAAGAGCATGAGCAGTGGCTTTACGGAAGTTTCGACGACGTGCTTGCGTTTCAACAGCGGCGCTTTCCCGACGAGCTGATCGAGATGGAACGCACGTCGGAATTATGGGTGAAGCGAAAAGCGACGGACACTTCCGCTGCGCCGGCCTCGATGTTGTGACCGATCCCCGACGACGGATGCGATGGCGCACAAGAAGCTGAGCCTCCCAACGAAGATCTGCGCGGCCTGCCAGCGTCCCTTTGCCTGGCGCAAGAAATGGGAGAGGGATTGGGACAGTGTCAGATTTTGCTCCGACCGCTGTCGCAGGCAAGGCAGCGGGAGCACGTCACACCCCTGAGCCACGACCCGTGCGACGTCTCCCGATTTAGGCGGGTTTCGACGGCGGCTCCACGTCAGGCGACCAGGGCACACTGTCGAACTTCAGCCGCATCTTGGCGGCGAAAGCTTCATCGATCGATTTGGCGTAATCGATGAGGCCACGGATGTGGCGGTGCATACCGGACACCGTATCGAACTTGCGGGCATCACGATGCGCCTCGGGACCGACTTTCTCCAGATAGTAGAGATGTTGGCGCAAATGATCGCGAAACTCGCGGGTGAGCCGCGGCTCGGCGCCGTCGACAAGGAGGCCGAGAACAACCTTGCGCGCGCCTGGCGGCACGATGCAGGTCTTACGGCCATTCACGCTGAGCCCCGCGCGTCGCAGGCGGTCGGTAACCTGCCGGATCAGGAGCATGGCGCGGGTTCGATCGAAGTCCCCCTGGGTCGAAAATGTGATATCGTCGCTATAGCGCGTGTAGGTGACCCCGGAGCGCGCGGCGAGCGCCTCGATATCCTTGTCGAGTTCGCGCATCACCAGGTTGGACAGCATGGGGCTGGTCGGTGCGCCCTGCGGAAGATAGCCGATGTGGAACTGACGATAGGCCGGGATCTTCCGCCGCGTCGCGTGCGCGAGCCATTCCGGCCGGTCATAGCGTTTGCTGCCCGATGGTGCGTGGGTGCACAAGCGTGTCAGCTCGAACGCGACAAGTGGACTGTAGCCCGCTTCGAGAAACACCCGATAGACCTTCATCTCGCTGATCGAACCAAAGAATCCGCTGATATCCATTTTGATCAGCCACCGCGCGCCACAATGCTGCAGCGCGCACCGTTTGATCGACGATTTGGGCGCGAAGGCGAAGCTGGCGCGATGGACCGGCAGTTCCGACAATATATGGGCGGCGATCCAGCGCTGCACGGCCATCAACTTGGCGTCGGGTACACTGATCTGGCGGTGGCCGCCCGAGCGCTTCCTGATCTTGAAGAAAGTATAGTCGGTCGCGCGCGAGCCCAGCACCATGTTGCGCAGACGATACCATGAGATGCCGGTCCGACTCGCGAGATGCTTCAAGGTGAGAATTGGCGGCAGCCTTGGATGGCGATCAAGGAAATCCTCGATCGCCATCGCCGCCCGTTGAACCATGGCATCATCGAGCCCGAGCTGCTGCCCCGTCTCGCGATAGTGTTGAGGAGACCACATTCAGGACTACTTCGATATCCGCCGCAGGCGGATGCATGCGGCCTTCTAGGAGACAAGCGCTCGTCAAAGAAGGTCGTATGCAACCTCCTGTCAAGCGCCGGCTTTTTCTTAGGGCAACTGAAATCCGCGCCCCGACACAAGCCTGTTGAGCAAGTGTCTATGCGCCCGGATGGGCGCGCACTAGCCTCAAGGTGGCCCCCTCAACTGCTGGGGATGATACGCATCTTCTCCGCGCTGGGGAACCCATTTTGCCCGCTCCGTAGGCCAAGCCTCCTCCTTCAGCTCCGCCCGGCCATGCGGGGTCAGACGCAGGGTCGCCGTGAGATACCCACGCTCCACGCAACGATCGAGCAGCGCCGAACATTCGGCAGCGTCGTAGCCCGTCGCATAGCTGAGGGCGGTGCGGCTGCGCACGCCTGTGGCGACCAGCGCCAGCACCATTGTGGTGGTAAGCCCGAGCACGGCCTCCCCCAGGACCGCAGGCGGAAGCTCCGGCTCCTCCTCGCCCGCAAGGTCGATGAGCATCGCGACCGGATCGCGCGCCATGATATCGGGCGGAAACGCCGATTTTTCTCCGAGCAGCACCGTTCTGTCGGGAAACAGCGGCTGCCAGTCCGAATCCTCCGATACCGGTGCCCACAGGATCGACGGCGCATTGTTGGGACAGCCATGCTCGAACACCAGCGCCGCCATGGTCCTATTGAACCCGAACCGCATCCCGCGCCGGGAGGTCTTGCGCCCATAGCGATTGCACAACTCGGTAATGGCCATCTCGATATCGCCGTGCCACGGAATATCGCTGAAAGTGGGGCAATCGCGAGCCAGTGCGATCTTGGGCCTGCATTTCAGGCCGTTGACCTTCATCATGCCAGCCTGTGTCGCGGTGTAAGCCAGTGCGACGAACCTGATCTGATGTCGGCTGTGCCAGGACATGACGCTCTCGGAACGCCACATCGCTCTGATGAAGCTTGCCGTCCGCTTTCCCGACCCGATGATGTCATCCACGACGAGGATGGCCTTCGCCTTGGTTGCGCGAAGCATCTCCAGCGATGGATGGTTCAACAGCTTGTAGGGATCGGCTTTGGAAAGGTTGCGGATGATCGCGGCGGCCCGCACTTCGCTGCCGACATCTGCGCCCCTCCCCACGGCATCGAGCGGAGCCATCGGGTCGTCGGGGTCGGCCATCACCTCGAAGTAATTGATGTCCTCGTCCAACTCGCGCGTCGCGTAAAGCGCGACGGGGCCGTCCACCCTCGCCGCTTCAGACAGAATGAGCGCGGTCACCGCCCGTTCGAACGCCGAATGCGACACTAGGGTCAGCGCACTGAGAAGCCGCGCTGCATTTTCCCGATCGTCCGCATCGAACTGGGCCAACCAGACTTTTCCCCGATCGGTATTGGGGAGGCGCAACGCAAAGTCTGAAGCGGTGAAAGAGGAATCAGCGGAGCTCATCTGCGGACCCTACCGCAAATAATTCTCGAGGCGAGTGCTTCGCAGGCGCGATCAACAATAGAAGTTGGCGCTCGCGAATGGCAAAGATGGAAGCTTGGAAATCGATATCGTCATGTGGTGCTCTTGGACACGTTGTTGCCTCTCGCCGAACAGCTCGACAGAGCCGCCATCGAGCTGCGGCTTGATCATCCGCTCCATAACCGGCTCGCCCTGATCCTCGTCGACAATGCCGTCGAGCTGATGGTGCGCCACTCGTTGATGGTCCATGCGAGTTTCGGCGGTGACTATCCTGGCGGTCTGACTACGGCGCAGCAACGTCGGCAAGCTAGAAGTCAGAAGTTCGCCGACCGCCTCGCTATGCTCGTCCATGTGGGTGAGCTTACCACGCTCGAGGCCCGCTTCGTGCTTGCGGCCCACGAGCATCGCAACGCAGCCTATCATGAAGGGTTCGGCGGCGGGCCGTTTCTCCGCCCGCTGGGTTTCGCTTACTATCGCTTTGCATGCGACTACCTCACCAGGTTCCAGATGGCATTCAGCAGCTGGGTGAGCAACTTCGCATTCAGCGAAACCAGCCGTCGCTACTACGACAGCTGCCGGCATGAAGATGCTGCGGCGATGCCAACGCTTGATCGCGCCAAGCTGGCGGCCGCGCTGGAAGCCGAACTTCCGCAGCTCGACGGGCAACCTGTCACTGAAATCCTCGCCGACACCTTGGAGGCGGATCGGCAGGCGATCGTGAAAAGCTTCCGGTTCTTGATCGAGAACGTGTCTCCAAAGCTATCGACCCCGAAGCTGCTGGCCAAGATCCAGTTCAGCGCCGCGCGAGATGCCGCGCTGGAAAAGCGGGGCCTCGAGCGGACCTATTTCGACACACCGCGCCGTGCGGAAGCGGTCCAGTTCGTCAAGACGAGTTGGAAGAAGTACCAGCCTCGCTATCGCGCAATCCCGCATGGTGCCTGGGCGACGGGCATCGCGCGTATCCGGGCGAGCGAAAGCCTGCATGAGGCGGTCGTCCGCTTTGAGGATTTGCGTTCGAAAATGGCGTTTCTGCGCGATGCGATTTGTGACGGCGCCTTCGCCGTCGAAATGGAGATCCAGTCCAGATACGACTGACGGGCAGTTCCAGACACAAAGGCCGCCACAGCCGCAATGCGCCTAAAGACCTGTGATCTCGCGCCGTTTGCGTGATCGCAGGCATCAGTCAGCGACGTTCGATCTGGTGAAAAATGGTGCTCAAAAGCATTGGGGCCGGCCTTCGCGATTGCGTTCAAGGCCGGTTTTGTCCTAACTGCGCGTGCCGTCGGAGACGATGGCGGAGGCGTCGAAACCTTCAAAAGCGAGAGCCGGTCCCAGCTATGGAGACCGGGTGGCGGACGCGTATGTCCAAGGCCACCCGGCCCAAAGGCGGCCGCGCCTGTCTCGTTTCAGGTTTCGAACACCCGGTTCCAACGCCGGCACGCCTCATAATTCAGGGCGTGCCGCCGGCTGTCCGGAGAAGATGGCTTCGGGGCAGCACTGGCACCCGACACAGGGAGCTGGAATGTGATCAACGACCTGAACTTTGGTGGACGTCAGTCCGTCTCTCCAGCCATTTGATGGCGGCTGACGACAAGGATCCGGTTGCCAGCGCGATCGGCGGGACCCTCGGTATCATCGGCGCTCTATTGGCGCGCGCGGGCGTTGCATCCCTCGAGGACTTCGCAGGCGCACTGAGCGTCTATGCCCGCGTCACGCGCGAGACCGATCCCGATCAGGCCGAGATCCTCGACCAATGGGTATCGATGCTGCGTACCCTCGCGGCCCGCAGCGCCCCGCCCAACTAGCGGCGCGGCGCAACCGATCGCTCAGCGTTCCCGGTCACGCGGCTTGTGCGGCTCCCGCTCTGGCTTGTCCGCAGCATCGGAGCCTATGTCTGGCATGCGCTCCCCCTGCCCCGCTGTGCGCTGCGCCATCATGATCTCGCGCGCTCGGGCAAGGCGCCGGGACACGGCCGGCGGCATGGCGGCCACGAAGCTGGTCACATCCTGCGCCAGCGCCAGATCCTCTTCCTTGCCGGTTGCCGCGAGCGCGGCGGCCGCCTGCGCATAGGTCGCGCGAATGAACTTCTGACGGCCAAGCGCTGCGACATCCTCGGGCCGGCGCTCGGGCTCGGCCGCGTTTGCGAAGGTTTCAGCGCGCTCTTCGGTCAGGCGGTGGATGTCGAGCCCCTTGCCTTCTCCTGCGCCAAGGCCGTCGGTCCGCGCGTCGAGATGCCGCGCTGACGAGCGGATGCGTTTCTGGACGTGGCCGCGCGCCCGGCGCGGCGTGGCTTCGGCTGCCACGCCCCGTTCGCGCAGCTCATGCGCAAAACTTTCACGCCAATGGTGCAGGTCGGCCTTGCGCGGATTGAACCGGGTGCCGTCCTCGCCCTGGGTGGCGACGGTCAGATGCACATGCGGATGGTCGGTGTCGGTGTGGAGCGCGACCATATAGGCGAACTGCCCCTCGAACTCGACGCGGGCAAAAGCCTGAACAGCGTCATGGATCGTCGCGGCGTCCGTCGTGCCACCCGGCATCGACAGCACCATCGACATGGACGTCGGGCGATCTCGTCCGGTCGGGTTCATCGCATCGTCGAGCATCGCCCAGTCGCCGGCGATTGCCTTCAGACGCTTCTCATCGGTGATGATCTCGCCTTCGCTGCTACGCACCTCGAGTTTGCCGTGCCGCGAGATATACCCAAAATGCTCGGCGAGATGAGCAGGCCCCCGCTGCTTGCCCGAGATCTTGACCATGACCTCCGGCGCCTTGCGCACGATGCGCTCGAGCTTGGCGCGCGCCTGCGCGGGCGTGAGCATGGCCGAGCCATCACCGCCCGCACTGCTCCGGCCGCCCCGTATCCGCAGCGTCCCGCCTTTCAGCGTGCGCTTGCCCCCGCTCGGCGGTCGCCAAGCCTCCATCAGGCTCGGTAGCGGCAGGACATCCTCATCGCCGCCGCTCATGCCGGCGTATCCCAATAGCTCGCATCGCCCTTGAGCGCCTGGCCCAGCGCCGCAAGCTTCTCGTTCACGTCATCCCGGAAGGACGCGACGCGGGCGGCCTCACGCGCGAGATCGAGGCCGGAGTCCACCATCGTCGCCGCGTGCAGCGCATGGACCGCCTGATTGAGATTGATGCCGATGCGATTGAGCTCGCGCCAGGACTGCGCGATCGCCGCGCGATCGGGGCGCGGCGGCGGCGCCTTGCCGAAGAGACGCCGGCGCAGAAGGGCAACGATCCACTCGGTGCGTTTAAGGCCGCGCGCCTCCGCCGCCGCATCGAGCAAGGCCAGGTCGCTCGGGGTCAGGCGAACCTCGACCCGGCCCGTCGTGCGCTCGCGAGGCGCCGGCACCACGACATCATCCTCGTTCGTGCGCAGCGCCTCATCGACCAGCCCACGCAGCAGTGCCGAGCGGCCTCCACGGGAGGCTGCCATCGCATCGAAGCGCGCCGCGAGATCATCGGGCAGGCGGAGGCCGAAAAAAGCCATGCGCCATCCTATTGTTAAACATCCCCGGCGACAAGCCTATCCGGCCCTCACCTTAATTGACCCCTTCCATAGTCTGCTCAAGCAGACTCGCAGCCTCTCCCGAAGAAGCATCTCACCGGCTGCGCAAGCAAGCCCGAATGATCGTTGAAATGAAAATGGCGGCATCCCTGAAGAAGGGATGCCGCCATCATTCGATCTGGAAATTTACGTTTACTGACGCGGAGTGAGTGGTGCTGTTGGCCGGGCCTGCGCTACCCATCATTGGCCGAGTGCGGCGGGTTGGCCTCGTCGATCAGACGCTGGATAGCCGCGATCGGCGTGTCATCCTCGAGCCGGATCATCGCGCTACAGGAACAGACAGCGACTTTCTGCAAGCGCATCTGCCTGTAGGAGACGCTGAGTTCGGCTCCACAGTTCGGGCAATCCACTTGCGCGCAGATATCGTCCAGCTCGCCGGTCATCATGCCTCCTTGCGTCAGGCGACTCATCGCAGGTTGGACGGCACCCTACTCCAATCCGGCACTCAATCGAACGACAGATCGGAGGTCGCGACCTCACCCTCATCGCCGTCATCGAACACCACCCGAACCCGCTCGGGCAATACGAGCCGGGCGGATCGGGCGCCGACCATCACCTTGACGGGGCTGGGCGCCACGATCGGACGCGCGTGCCCTGCCCGGCCCGTCGGCTTGGCTGGCGATGGTGCGGCGGGCACGGCTGCCGGCGCGGTGGGCGCAGGCGCGGAACCGGCATCGACCGCACCCTTGAGCGAGGCAATGAACCGGCTACCTTCGGCAAGCGTGACGCCACGCTCGCCCAGTCCTGCGACGAACCCGCGCACCTCGACCGGATGCTTGCGGGCGGCGCGGTGGAGATCGTAGAGGACGCGGATGGGGGCCTTGTCGATCGCCTCGCGCAGATAAGGCTCCATCTCGCCATAGGCTGCGTAGAGCGAGACGAACTGCTTGGACCGGCCGAGCGCCTTGGCGATCTCGGCCTGGGTCTTGCCCTGCGCCAGCATGCGCTCGACGCCAAGCGCGAGTTCACGCGACGAGAGGCTGGCGCGCTGATCATTCTCGACGATCTGATCGGCGAGGACGTCACCGCCCTCCCCCGCTTCGCTGACGATCGCCGGAATGGTCGTCTTGCCCGCCGCGAGCGATGCGCGGTAGCGCCGTTCGCCCATGCGGATGACATGTTTGCCGTCCGCATTCCTGGGGCGAACGATGATCGGCTGCAGCACGCCGCGCACCTCGATCGACGCTGCAAGCTCGGCGAGTTCCACTTCGTCGAAGTGCGTGCGCGGATTGCCGGGGTCGGGCATCACCCAGTCGAGCGGCAAGTCCTCGACGCGCCGTGCGCTCTCATGCGCGCCCACGAGCATTCCGAACTCTTCGGCGCGCTGATCGAATTTGCCCATCAGGCGCTCTCCTTCGCCCGCGCATCGACGCGCCGTTCTACTTCGGCGAGGATCGAGCGGATCTCGTCCGAGGCCGCCTTGGCGCCGCTGCCCGTTTCATGCCAGACCGCATGATGGTTCTCGGCCGAATGCTTGTAGGTCGGGCGCGCCTTCACGAAGGCCGGGAACATGAGCGCCGGGCCGACCGCCTGGGTGAGCTTGACCGCATTGTCCATGTCCCGCTTGTCGAAGGCATTGACCATCGAGGGCAGCAGCCCGAGGAAATTGACCTTGCGCCCGCCGCGCGCGCCCTCGGCCTTCTTGAGCGCGGTCAGCAGCATCTTGGCGCATTCCAGCGAATCCTCGGCGACCTGAACCGGCGCGATGACTTCGTCCGCGACCGCCATCGCGCTCAAGGTGAGCTCGTCCCATTTGGGTCCGGTGTCGATCACACAATAATCGAAGTGGTGAGGCAGCTCGCGGAAGCGGACGATAAAGTCATGCACGTCCTGCGCGGCCTTGACCATCTGGAGACGCGGATCGGCCGCGAACACGGTGATGCCGGCTGCGTCGTCCAGCGCCAGTTTTGCGTCGGGATCGAACAGGTCGGCGGAAAACCAGCCGGTCCGTTCCTTCGCGAGCCGGCGGGTCGAAGATCCCTGCGGATCGAGATCAATGAACGCGACCCGCCGCCCTGCCTGCTCGGCCAGATACCAGGCGAGATGGGTTGCAAAGAAGGTCTTGCCGACGCCGCCCTTGAGCAGGCTGATGACGATGGTCTTCACATCATGTTTCCCTGCCAGGCGCCGCGCTCAGAAATCGTCGCCACCGTTGCGAAGGTTGCGCTCATAATGGTCGCGCGCCGACCAGTCCCCGCCGCCGCTGCCGAACCGGGGGCCGACATCGCGGAACAGATAGACGGTGAAGGCGAAGCACGCGAAACCGAAGAGGATCGCGTGATCGGGATGCTGGGAAAAATATTCCGCCATGATCAGTCTCCTGTAGCAGCCGCGGGCCGGGGCTGCCGGCCGCGTTGGTCGCGAAGTTCCGCATCGGGGACATCAAGACCATAGGTTTGCTTCAGCGCGTTCATGACGAGCGCGCGGATGGTGATATTATCGTGGTCGAGCGCGAGCCTCGCGATCGCGGCGTGCATCTGCGGGGTGACCCGCAGCTGCAGAAAGGCCGAGCGCCGTTCCTCGCTCCCCTGCCCCTCCGTCACCATATGCTCTCTCTCCTCTCGCGCTGCCCGGATGATCCGCGCCCACCGTATTGAATTCAATACGGTCGCGATGAGGCGTCTCCCCGGCACGACCGGCGCAGCGCGCACCAAAGTCTGCTCGAGCAGACTTTGCCCGGCACCGCCTTCATGAGGAGGGCTGGCCCCGCCGCGCGGGGCCAGCATGGCTTAATACTCTTGCGCGAGAAGAATGGTCAGCACGCGCGTGGTGACATTCTCGTCGGTCGGATCGGGCGAGCCGAACTCCAGCGCGCGGTCATAATAGTCGATCTTCCAGTAGAGCACCGCGTCGCGGAAGGTGAACCGGCCGAAATCGCGCTCGCCATGCGGATCCACGTCGGGACCGAAGCTGTCATAGTCGCGGATGGTGCGCAGCAATTGCGCCCGGGCCTGAAAGTTGCGGAACAGGCTGACGTCGCCGATCAGGCTCTGAACGCCGATGGTCATGACCACGCGGTTATGGCCTGGCTGGGTGAGTGAGCGGCGCAGCGCGTCATTGAGCTGGGCGATGGTTGCAGTGCGATCGGGCTGCGAAGAGGTATGGCTCTGATGCTCGGGCATGCGATCTGTCCTGTGCGTTCGAAACCCCGCCGATCGGGGTCTTTCAACACGGGCCGGCGCGCCGGGGCACAGCAGGCTCGCGCACCCGTAGGGTCGCAACGGCAGTGGAGAAGCCCGGCCACGGGCTTGCGCGGGACAGCGCCTCGGCGAGACCCGGACATGGTGATGACACCCGAGCTTTGGGCGGCACACAGGAACAGGTGATTTCGCTGGACGGGCATCAGAATGCTGGACCGGACGGTGACGCGGACTATCATTGCCCGATGACCGCTGCTCTTCACATCCTCTGGCCTGTCGCGCTGCGCAGCATCGGCGCGATGCAGCGGCACAAAGTCCTGGTGCGCAGCCAATGCCGGCGGTGCGGGGCGCTGATGCGTGTCGACCTGGACGACATGGTCGCGCGCCATGGCAGCAGCGGTTCGCTCATCGACGTACAGGAGCGCTGCCGCATGGTCGCCTGTGACGGTGCGGCCTTCTATCTGGCCTCGCCCGGCTATGGCGGTCCATGGCGAACATTGCTGGGCGATCCCGGCCTCGCCGAGGGCCTCGCCAATGGCGTCGCGCCGGTCACGGCCGAGACGCTGCTTGGGCCGACCGCCCGCTAGAGCAATCGCCTTTCCAGCAAGGGATCGTTACCCGGCAGGGCCGAGACCCGGCACGGGGCTCGGGGCGTCAGCCTAGAGCCCGGTCCGGCGCAGCCGGTGCCCCGACCTCCCTCAATCCAGCGGACCGAACAATCTGGTCAGGATCAGATCGAGCGTCGCGACCTTCTCGAATTGTCCCTTGGCGATCACCCGGTGCATCGGTCTTTCGTTCTTCTTGCCCTGCGCCGTTCCCTTGGCATGGCGTGCGACCGGAAAGCCGCGAATATCGGGCAACGGCACATCGGGCGCATTGCCGAACCAGAGATAGGACAGGAGATCGAGGTCGGGTGACACCACGATCCAGATGATGCAGCCGCTCGGCTTCTCCATGAGTTTGAGGTTTGCGGTCACGCGCGGCGCCCGCCCGCCCAAGGTCACCGTCTTGAACTGGATATGCCGGGTAATCGCCTTGTAGCTCATCACCAGATCATAGCCGCCGGCATCGAACTCCGAGCGCAGCACCTCGACTCCGGTAATCCCGCGCTGCCACAGACGCCGCAGCGCCTCGCCTACAAAGACATGCTCGACAATGCGCTCGCGCAGGGTCGAGTGCAGATAATGGGCGCTGGTCTGGCTCGGCAGGTCTTCCAATGGCAACGGATCTCGAAAGGCGGCGGGGGCGGCCGCCCCCGCCGGATTGTGAGGGGGAGGGGTCATATTAGTTGGGCC
>JAEXHR010000250.1 GCA_023449855.1 Pseudomonadota bacterium
AGCGCGGCATTCCGAGCACGTGCTCGGCCACGAAGGAAAGGATCAGGTTGGGCGAGAGCGGCGCCACCTGATACAGCCGCGTTTCGCGGAACTTGCGCTCGACGTCGTATTCCTCGGCGAAGCCGAAGCCGCCATGGGTCTGGATACAGGCATTGGCCGCTTCGAAGGACGCATCGGCCGCGAGCATCTTGGCCATATTGGCCTCGGCGCCGCATTCCATGCCGGCTTCATATTTGCGCAGCGCTTCCTTCACCATCAGTTCGGCCGCGCGCATGTTGGCGTAGGCCTTGGCGATCGGAAACTGGATGCCCTGGTTCTGGCCGATCGGACGGCCGAACACCTGGCGCTCCTTGGCATAGGCCGATGCCTTGGCGATGAACCACTTGGCATCGCCGACGCATTCGCTCGCGATCAGGATGCGCTCGGCATTCATGCCGGAGAGGATGTAGCGAAAACCCTTGCCCTCTTCGCCGATCAGGTTTTCCTTCGGCACCTTCATGTCGGTGAAGAACACTTCGGTGGTCGCATGATTCATCATCGTGCGGATCGGGCGGATTTCGAGGCCCTTCTGCTTGGCCTCCTTCATGTCCACCAGGAACACCGACAGGCCGTCGGTGCGCTTCGCGGCCTGTTCCTTCGGCGTGGTGCGCGCGAGCAGCACCATCAGGTCGGAATATTCGGCGCGGCTGGTCCAGATCTTCTGGCCGTTGACGATGTAGTCGCCGTTGTCGTCCTTCTTGGCGACGGTCTTCAGCGACGAGGTGTCAGTGCCCGAGGTCGGCTCGGTGACGCCGAAGGCCTGCAGGCGGACTTCGCCGGTGGCGATCTTCGGCAGCCATTTTGCCTTCTGCTCGTCATTGCCATGACGCAGCACCGTGCCCATCGTGTACATCTGGGCGTGGCAGCCGCCGCCATTGCAGCCGGCGCGCTGGATCTCTTCCAGGATCGCCGCTGCCGCCGACAGCTTCAGGCCCGAGCCGCCATACTCTTCAGGGATCAGCACCGAGAGATAGCCGGCCTCCGTCAGTGCATCGACGAAGGCCTTCGGATAGGCCATCTCGCGATCGAGCTTGCGCCAGTATTCGCCGGGAAACTGCGCGCACAGTTTGGCAACGGCATCGCGGATGTCAGCAAATTCGTCCGCTTCCGCGGCTGCATGTTTCGTCAAGGAACTGGCTTCTCTTCTCGAGGGGAAATTGGGTAATCCCGGCCACGAGATCCTGCCGCTCAAGTGATCCGAACAGGCAGATGCTCATAGCCTTTGACAAAGCTCGAATACACGCGCTTGGGTTCCCCCACAACTTCGATGTTTTCGAACCGTTTCAGTATTTCCTCCCAAACGATCTTCAATTGCAACTCCGCCAGGCGCATGCCCACGCAGCGGTGTATGCCGAATCCGAATGACAGATGAATCTTCGGCCGCTTGCGGTCGATGATGAATTCGTTTGGCCGCTCGATCACCTCGTCGTCGCGATTGCCGGAGACGTACCACATGACGACGCGGTCGCCCTTTTTGATGTCCTTTCCGCCCAGATTGGTATCCTGCAATGCTGTCCGACGCATATGCGCCAAAGGCGTCTGCCAGCGGATCACTTCCGGCACCATGGTTTCGATCAGCGCCGGGTTGTCGCGGAGCTTCTGATACTGGTCGGGATTCTCGTTCAGCGCGAGCACCGAACCGGTCATCGTGTTGCGGGTGGTATCGTTACCGCCGACGATGAGCAGGATCATGTTGCCCATCAGATTGTCCTTGTCCATGAAGCGCGTCGCGTCGCTATGCGCCATCATGGAAATCAGGTCATTCCGCGGGTCGGAATTGACGCGCTCGTTCCAGAGATTCTGGAAATAGGCGGCGCACTCGTCCATCTCGCGGCGGCGCTCCTCCTCGGACGACACGATGCCGCTCTTGGGCAGGGCGGTCGCGACATCGGACCAGCGCGTCAGCTTGCGGCGCTGCTCGAACGGGAAGTCGAATAACGTCGCCAGCATCTGGGTGGTGAGTTCGATCGAGACGCGGTCGACCCAGTCAAAAGTCTCGCCGCGCGGCAGCCCGTCCAGCACCTTGCAGGTGCGGGTGCGGATCAGCTTTGCGAGTTCGTCGAGATGTTCGGGCGTGAACATCGGCGTCACGGTCTTGCGCTGCGGCGTGTGCTTGGGCTCGTCCATGGAGATGAAGCTCGGCCAGCTATAGCCTTCCGGCTCGTCGCGAATGCCGATGCCGCCGAGCTTTGAGTCTGACGAGAAGATGCCGTGGCTGGTATCCACCTTCATGATGTCGTTGTACTTGGTCACCGACCAGTAAGGTTCGATCGGCGCATTGGTGCAATAGTGCACCGGCTCCTCCGCGCGCAGCCGCTCGAAGAACGGCCACAGCGTATCGGTGGCGAACAGCTTTGGCGCGCCCGGGTGAAAGTCCTTCAGCGGCATCGAATAAGCGAGCTCGCGCGCGATGCGGTCGCGGGTCGCCTTGTCGGGATCGATACGGTTCTGGATGTTCATGGCGTCTGCTCTCTTGGTGATGTCGTTCTATTAGTTCGGGATACGGACGGGCAGCGTCTCGTAGCCCTTCACGAAGCTGGAAAAGACCCGGTGCGGTTCATCCACCACTTCGATGCGCTCGAAGCGTTTCATGATTTCTTCCCACACGATCTTCAGTTGCAGTTCGGCGAGGCGAAGTCCGACGCAGCGGTGGATGCCGAAGCCGAAGGAGAGGTGGCGGTTGGGCCGCTCGCGGTCGATGATGAATTCATCGGGCCGATCGATCATCTCCGCGTCGCGATTGCCGGAGACGTACCACATGACGACCTTGTCGCCCTTCTTGATCTGCTTGCCGCCGAGTTCGGTATCGGCGGTCGCGGTGCGCCGCATATGCGCGAGCGGCGTCTGCCAGCGGATGATCTCCGGCACCATGCTCTCGATCAGCGCCGGATTGGCGCGCAGCTTGTCGTATTCGCGCGGAAACTGGTTCAGCGCATAGACGCCACCGGACATCGAATTGCGCGTGGTGTCGTTGCCGCCGACGATGAGCAGGATGATGTTGCCGAGGAAATTCTCGGGATCGAGATTCCGTGTGGCGTCGCTATGCGCCATCATCGACAGCAGGTCGCTCTTCGGCGGCGCATTCATCCGTTCCTGAAACAGCCGGCCGAAAAACTCGCCGCATTCGCGCAGCTCCTTCTGCCGCTGCGTCTCCGCTTCGGGCGTCGGTGGCAGCATGGTGGCGACATCGGACCAGTGCGTCAGCTTGCGGCGCTCCTCCCACGGGAAGTCGAACAAGGTCGCCAGCATCTGCGTGGTGAGTTCGATGGAGACACGATCGACCCAGTCGAAGGTCTCGTTGCGGGGCAGGGCATCGAGCACCGTGGCGGTGCGCTCGCGGATCAATCCGGCGAGTTCGTCCATATGGTTTGGCGCGAACATCGGCGCCACGGTCTTGCGCTGGGCGGAGTGATGCGGCGGATCGGTGGCGATGAACATCGGCCGGCGAAACTGCACGCCGGCATCGCGAATCGTGATGCCGCCGAACGCCGCTGCCGATGAGAATGTGCTGTGATTGATCTCCACCGACATGATGTCGTTGTATTTGGTCACCGACCAATACGGCCCGAACATGCTGTCGCGGCAGTAATGCACGGGGTCCTCGCGGCGCAGGCGCTCGAAATAGGGCCAGAACGTGTCGTCGCGGAACAGTGCGGGATTGCCGGGGTCGAAGTCTTCGAGCGGCGTCGCATAGGCGGCTTCGCGCGCGCGGCGCTGCCGCCGCGCGTGTTCGGATTCAGGCGCGTGTTCGGATTCAAGCTTGCGATCGGACTCAATTGTCCCATGCATGACAATTCCCCGGCTTCGTTTCGTCCCTGGTGCACACCGTCTTGCTTCGCGGTGTCTTTATTGCGTCTAATTAGATGCCGGAATGGCGATTGACGCAAGCGCGACTACAACTTTCGGACGAACCGGAAAGGTTGATTTGCCGGCGCATTTGCTGTCTTCAATGGGATAAATGCGCGCTTGCCGCGCAGCAAACATGAGATGACCGGAGGCCGCCCGATGATCCCGAACGCCCAGCGCATGTTCAACTTCGACCTCGGGGAGACTGCGGAGGCGATCCGCGAAACGGTGCGCGATTTCGCCCAGAACGAGATCGCGCCGCGCGCCGATGCCATCGACAAGACGAACCAGTTTCCTATCGATCTGTGGCCCAAGCTGGGCGAACTCGGCCTGCACGGCATCACGGTAGAGGAGGAATATGGCGGAGCGGGGCTCGGCTATCTCGAACACGTGCTGGCGGTGGAGGAAATCTCCCGCGCCTCGGCGTCGGTCGGTCTGTCCTACGGCGCGCATTCCAATCTCTGCGTCAACCAGCTCCGCCGCAACGGCAGCGAAGCGCAGAAGCGCAAATATCTGCCTGGCCTGATTTCGGGCGAGCATGTCGGCTCATTGGCGATGTCCGAGCCCGGCGCCGGCAGCGACGTGGTGTCGATGAAGACCCGCGCCGACAAGAAGGGCGATCGCTACGTGCTCAATGGCAGCAAGATGTGGATCACCAATGGTCCGGTGGCGCAGACCTTGGTGGTCTATGCCAAGACCGATCCCAATGCCGGTCCGCGCGGCATCACCGCCTTCATCATCGAGAAGGGGATGAAGGGATTCTCGACGGCGCAGAAGCTCGACAAACTCGGCATGCGCGGCTCGGATACCTGCGAACTCGTTTTCACGGATTGCGAGGTGCCCGAGGAGAACGTGCTCGGCGAGGTCGGCCGCGGCGTCAATGTGCTGATGAGCGGTCTCGATTACGAGCGTGCGGTGCTGGCGGCCGGTCCGCTCGGCATCATGCAGGCCTGCATGGATGTGGTGCTGCCCTATGTGCATGAGCGCAAGCAGTTCGGCGAGCCGATCGGCAATTTCCAGCTCGTGCAGGGTAAGGTCGCCGACATGTATGTGGCGATGAATGCCTCGCGCGCTTACGTCTATGCGGTGGCGAAGGCCTGTGACCGCGGCGAGACCACCCGCGAGGATGCCGCCGGCGCGATCCTCTATGCGGCCGAACGCGCGACGCAATGTGCGCTCGATGCGATCCAGCTGCTTGGCGGCAATGGTTACATCAACGACTATCCGACCGGGCGCCTGCTGCGCGACGCCAAGCTGTACGAGATCGGTGCAGGGACGAGCGAAATCCGCCGCATGCTGATCGGCCGCGAACTGTTCGCGAAGAGCGGTTAGATTTCCGCAGCCGTAGGGCGGATGAGCCGAAGGCGTCATCCGCCGTTCTTCGCCACACACAATCGGCCGGCGGATTACGCTGCGCTCATCCGCCCTACAGCCGCTCGATTACATCGAGCGGCTGCTGAAGGATTATTGAGGACAGTGATGCCGTAGGGCGGATGAGCCGAAGG
>JAEXHR010000253.1 GCA_023449855.1 Pseudomonadota bacterium
CCTCTTCGGCCCTATCGGGCACATCCCGCCCGCTGAAGCCGAAGACAATTACTATGCAGCCCTCGAGAACCTCGATATGGCTGCATAGCCCAATGAAAACTGCCTCCTGAAAACCCGGGGCGCTTCAGGATCAAGGATCGACAGCCCTTCTGCAATCACCTGATCACGCGAGGCCAGAACCTGGTCGCTAGCGACCTTACCCCTTGATGTGAGATAGAGGGAGCGCGTGCGCCCATCGGTCGAATGCTCCCTGCGCTCGATCAGTTCCTCGGCCGCCAAACGATCCACCAGCCGAACCGTCCCGGCATGGGAAAGGCCTACCCCGACCGCAAGCATGCGGATCGAGAGTCCGGGCTTGTGTGCGAGTAACGCCAGCGCCGAGGCGGCAGGTCCAGCTTCCGGCGCTCGCGATGAACTAGCGCGAACGATGTCGTCGCCGATCATGAGTGCGAACGCCCCGAAAATATTTCGATCTCGAGATCCATCCATCGCTGCATCTATATGTGCGCGGAGCATAGACAGCAAGCATTACCCTGTTCCGGCGCTTTAGCGTCGAAAGTATCTAAGGTATTGATTTACAACATTGTTAGTGGTTATTGCGGGAAAAAAAGTGGGTTCGGCAAATCGATAAAGGGATCGTCTCGATACGCCAAAGCTATAGAGCAACGCTCTCTCCTCGGCATCCCGGGCAGGCCCGCGCGCGAGGGACACCACGCACCAGTCGCGGCCGATCGGGTCGCCCGGACGAGGATCAGCAGGAGTCTAATGACGATTCCGGTGCCGCACTTCCACCGTGTCGCCGCGCCCGATCACTATTGTATCGATCTCATCGAGGAACAGACCGTGCTCCACGACGCCGGGGATCGCGGCGATCGCGGCCGCGATTTCAGTTGGCTTTGGTATCTCATCCAAAGCCGCGTCCAAGATGTGATTGCTTTGATCCGTGAGGGCGGGCGTCCCAGCGATTGTGCGGTGCATGACGCGGGCACCGAGTTCGGCCAGACGTGTACGGACGAACTCGGTGGCAAAGGGCACCACCTCCACTGGCAGCGCGAACTTCCCGAGCATAGGAACGAGCTTGCTGGAATCGACTATTACAATCACGCGGGTGGACGCGGCCGCTATGACCTTCTCACGAAGCAGCGCGCCACCACCGCCCTTGATGGCTCGGAATCGGTGATCGATTTCATCGGCGCCGTCGATCGTCAGGTCGATAGAGCTGAGGCCCTGAAATGAGATAAGCGGCACCCCTACCCGACGGGCGAGGGTTTCCGTCGCTCGTGATGTGGCGACCGCGGTGACTTTGAGGCCCTGCCTGACGCGATCACTTAGGCATTTCACGGCATATGCGGCAGTGCTCCCGGTTCCCAATCCGACGAGCATACCATCGCGAACTTCCTCGACCGCTTTGGCTGCAGCAATCGCTTTCTCGGCGTCAGAGTTGGGCATCAACTGAGAACCTTTCTTTGGACCAAGCTAGCGGCCTCGATCACCAATTGAATTAAGCTGCGCCCTCCATTTCGGGCGCCTTGGCCCCGTAACTACGCCGCTATCTCACCCTGACAGCTATCGAAACAATACCTATCATATATGCGCGAAGCATATATGATAATTCGGTTAGGATCACAAAGACGTCCTCCCCGACGATTCTACGACCAGTGTAGAGGAAATTTTTGATGAGTATTTTGGACCGTTACGATTTTCGCGTTCCCGAGCACGATCGGAAGGATCTAGCTCTGCTCAGATGGGCTCTCGTGATCGTATTTTTGTGGTTCGGCGCGATGAAGTTCACAGCATATGAGGCCATGGGTATCGCCCCGTTTATCGGAAACAGCCCAATCATGAGCTGGCTGGGCATGTTAGGGACGCAGGGGCAGAGCTATTTCGTCGGCGCTATCGAGCTATCGACCGCTCTTGCCCTGATCCTTGGTGCATTCCGTCCAATCTTCTCTGCGCTCGGCGCACTGATGTCAGCAGGGACGTATCTGATCACGCTGACCTTTCTCTTCACCACGCCCGGTGTTGCGGAGCCGACTGCCGGCGGCTTTCCTGCCATTTCGGCTATGCCAGGACAATTTCTACTGAAGGACGCAGTTCTGCTGGCGGCGTCCCTCGTGCTGCTGCTTGCTTCTATCCGCAACAGAGGCGCCCCTGTGGCCTCGTGATTGTGAATCTCTCGTGACGACGGGCGTGCATATTTTACGGCACTTCTGCGGGCCATGGATACTCCGACGCGAGATCGAGCCCGGTGGCGCTCACCTGCATGGCGACGCGGTCTTCGCCCCTGTCGGCGAAGGCGCGCTCGCTTATCGAGAGAGCGGCATTCTCACTCTTGCAGATGGACGTGAATTCTCAGCGTACCGGCAGTATCGCTATTGCTTGAGCCATGACAGAATTGTCGTCGAGTTCGCAGACGGACCCGATATCGGGAAGCAGTTCCTCAGCTTGAGTTTTTCGCGGACGGATCGCGGGCTGGAGGCGAGTGACGTTCATACCTGTGGAGACGACACCTACCATGCCACCTACAAAATCCCGGGACCGGCATCCTTTGAGGTGATCATCATGGTCCGTGGGCCTGCGAAGGCGTATGAACTAGTCAGCAGATACTCTCGGGTGTCGGTCAATGGCCCCATCAAAGGATCCTCTCAGAAGATAATGGTGTGATGGGGGCTTGGGCGGTCGCCACCGGCTAGCTCGGGTGCTAGTATCCCGCCATGGAGATGCACCAGATCAGGTACTTCCTTGCGACGGCCCGCGCGCTGAACTTTACCCGGGCGGCCGATGACTGCAACGTGTCGCAGCCGTCGCTAACCCGCGCGATACAGAAACTCGAGGATGAGTTTGGCGGGGAGCTCTTCCGCCGCGAGCGCAGCCGCACCCATCTCACCGATCTCGGCCGTCAGATGTTGCCACATCTCGAACGGACGCTCGAGGCGGCGCAGGCCGCAATGCAACTCGCGAGGGGCCTTGAGAGGGCGGAACTTGCACCGCTTGCCCTTGGCGTCGATGCGACGATTGAGTCCGACACGCTTGACAGGATCCTGGCGGAGCTCGCTGATTGTCTTCCGGGTTTCGAACTCTCGCTTTCCAACGGGTCGTCGGGCGATCTGATCGAAGCTGCCATGAGCGGTGGGCTGGACCTGATTGTCGTCGAACTACCGGACGACGCACCTGATCGGCTCGACGCATGGCCGCTGTTTGAGCATACGTATCATATGGTCACTCGTGCGGATCATCCGCTCGCCGGCGGAGGGATGCCGTCGCTGCTCTCAGTGCGCGATGAATCCTGGATCGATTACGAAGGCAACGGGTGCGCGCGGCTCAAGACCATCGCGGCCTCACACGGCTTCGTGCCAATCGTGCGGCATCGCGCCACCGATATGGCTCAGGTGAAGCAGTTGGTGATCTCGGGCCTCGGCAGCGCATTTATCCCGCGGCCGAGGGACGACGAGCGCTTATGTGCCTTCAGGTTTGCCGATGTCGAAGCCAGGCGCGGCGTCGTCCTGGGAGCGGTAGCTGGACGTAAGCGCAGCATCGCTGCAGATGCCTTCGTGCGATCCTCCCGCGCCCGCAGCTGGGCCGCAGCTGCCAATTGAGCCGAAGTGGAGGGGGTCATGTGCTCTTCGCGTTTCGCCGGGCCTTATGCCGTGCGGGACTGCGCGGGCTCAGCGCATCGCGGCGACGAACTCGACGATGTCTACTGGTTCGGGCCGCAGTCGGAAGTCGGGGTCCACATGCGCGTAGCGAATATTGCCTTCTTCGCCGACGACGAATGTCGCGGGGATCGGAAGAAAGCCCCCATCGCTGCCATAGATTGCCGCTAGATCGATCCCGATCCCAAGATACCTCCGCTTGATCTCCTCGCCGACGGGGAAGGCCAGCCCACAGGCGAGAGCCGCCCCGTGGTCGACGTCGCAAAGCAGCGTTGCACTCGGTCCGACTATCTCTTGAATGGCGGAAGCGCCTTCTCCAATTTCGCCCGCCACGAGGACCAACCGTCCGCCCACTTTCTCAAGGGCGGGCGAGGAGGCGGCCCAGCATTGCAGTTCATGCACGCAAAACGGGCACCATCTTCCTCGAATGAAGCTGATGACGAGCGGCCGTCCGTCCAGCAGCTGCTGGATTGAACGGTAGCGTCCCGCCGCGTCAGGAAGTGAGAAGTTCGGAAACGCTTCATCGACGCGAGGCGCCGCTTTTCCGACGTTCAGCCGCTGCAATCGCGCTACGAAGCTCTCGTAAACAGACCCGAAGTTTAAGTCCGCTACGATGACTTCGGCTTCAGGATTCGACTGCAGTCGGATGGTGGTCATGCCTGCAGGATAGCGTCGAAACGTGCGGGCGGGACAGCGCCAAATTGCGCGGGTAGACCAAAGGTCCATTTGCGTTTGCGGGTAACCCAAGAAGCGGCGCAGCGTCGTGCGCACTTGGCGCGGGCGGCCTGTGTGCAGACTGCGCCCCGACACGCACACGCCTGTCGGTTGCCGCCGACCGCATGGCCGGACGTAGTTCACCCTGGCCGATAGCACCCCCTCGGCCACGTCGATCAGGGGCATTGCCGGCTGCGGTAGGTTATCGCCGTTGCGCATATTGCGGGTTGAGAGCCGGCGGCGACGCTGCCCGGTTGACATACTCGATCGGGAGCCAACGATAGCCTGCGCTGTCATCGATGATCTGAACCACACCTGGGAAGGGCAGGTGTGGCGCGGCGACCAGGGCGCGACCGATCGCTAGGACCGTTAAGAGCGACGGATCCCCCGGCGCGAAAGCAATCGCTGGCTTTGGATGTGACGCCGGCATCAGAAACGATGATCGTTTGTGCCTCCCTTTCTCGTATCGGAGTGCAAGTGCGGAGCAGGTCAAAGCGGCTGAGCGCATTCTGAACGGAGCCATGTCTCCTGCATGCTGCTGAAGCCCGACTCCTGGAGAGTCTGCGTCGCTGCGGCTACGCCTCGGCCCCGTCGATGAAGGCAGTTGACGAACTCGCGAAGCGCTTCGAGCCGAGCATCGGCAAGCCGCCAGTTTGCATGACTTCCCGTGAGGCATTGGTCGGTCGTGAAGAGGGCTTGCGCGAGACTGCCACGCGGCCCGAATGTTCGACCTCTCTCGCTTCGCGCCAGCGCGATGACGGTCAGCTCCATCGGCGTAAAGAGGATGGCGCCGGATGGAAGGATTTCCGTCCCGATCGCATTCGTGGAGTGCAACAGCATGGCGGGGCTCCATCGTTCTTTGGATCGGCTTAGCGATCGCAACTGATTGCGCCGGTCGCGACGCCGCTGATATGCGGCCGGGCTGACTACATTTGCTGTAAGTGCGATCAGGCCTTGCCGCTTCCTTCATCAGAATGTGCAGACTATCGCAGCGTGGCTAGGAATTAGCCAATGCGCTCTGTGTATAGTTTCCATAGTGCCATGGTCTTCGCGTGTGACTCAGCTCCATGCGTGTTCGGCTGCCAGTTGTGCAATTTTCCGTATCTCAGCCGGTGCGGTGGATCCGGATATTGTCGCAATCACGATTTCGCGTTCCAGATGGAATCCGTCGATCGGCCGGGTTACAAGGCCCCGCGCCGAAGCCGATCGTTCCGGAAGAATGCATATGGCGTCACCGTCTGCGACGACGCGCTGCACCCAATCCTCGCGGCTTGATCGAAAGCGAGGGTTCATGAGCAGGCCCTTACGTACGAAGTGATCGAGGATCTGATCGCGAAATTCGCATGTGAGCCGATCGACAAAGGGGAATTCCAGCAAGTCCTCGCCTCGCACGACTTCGTTGGCTGTCAAAGGATGATTTGCCGAACAGCCCAGCACGAAGCGCTCCCGAAACAGAGGATGCACATCCAGCTTGCGCTCCAACCTCGCTTCCCGCGGCAGGATGCAGGCGTGGTATCTTCCTGAAAGCAACTCCGACGTATCTTCGCTGGCCTGCAGCGAGTGCAGCCGAATTTCGATGGATGGCGCCGCTAATAAGGCGCTCTTGAGGAACGCCGTGAGCCCCGTTGGTCCGACGGTCGATGCGACGGCTACATCCAGCACGCAGTGCTTCCCCATGGCCCAGTTCTCGGAGTGATCCCGAACGCTCTTCATCGCGACTACCATGCGCCGAAATTCGGCCTCAACATCCTGACCAAGACCGGTCAGGCGACTGTTCTTTCCGTCGCGATGGATCAGCTGTCCGCCAAGCTCCTCTTCCAACCGGCGGATGGCGCGGGTCAGACTGGGCTGCGACACACCGCTCAGACGAGCAGCCGCTGTGAAGTTCAGCGTCTCAGCCAAGTTGATGAAATAGCTGATTTGGTTCAGTTCCATCGGCATAGACCCATGCAACTGAATCTTGCGCCTGCCGCTACAGCGCCTTCGGTGAGCTGGCTGCGTGAATATCCGCCACTCATGGAGCTGGGCGATCGCAATTTCTGTTTGACCCTTCGGCAGCGTTCTGGCGGAAAATGGGGAAAGCGGATGCCTGGCTTCAGCGCGCGGACGGTCGGCCAGCGCAGGCGCGCGATCAGTTCATCGTCTGCGGGCGTCCAGTCGGATGCCCACGGCACCGAAACGGCGAACATCCCCACGAAGCGATCCGGGCGCAGCCGCACGGCCGGCCAGCCGGTGTTCGTCCCCCAGTCGTGGGCGATCACGTGACCTGGTCCACGCCGACGTGGTCAAGGATCGCGACCAGGTCGCCCATCACGTCCATCGCCGTCCACTTCCGCGGGTCCCAATCGCCCTCGGTCTCGCCATAGCCGCGCAGGTCGGGTGCCATGGCCATGTAGCCCGCGTCCGCGACGGCCCGCATCTGCGCGCGCCAGGTTCGCCACAGGTCCGGGAAGCCACGCTGATCCATGCCTCGTTCCTGGCCCAGAGTTCGCCGGTCCGGTCGGGGTCGATGGCGTAGGATCGGACACCGTCGGCGAAGGGGTTTGGTGAATCGTTGACCGGTGCGACCGCGCAGTCCTCGAGATAGTGGCCGCCGAGCGCACTCGGGTCGGCGACGACTGCGGCCCAGGCCGGGGTCGCGGTCCCCTGCTGCACGGTCTTCATGCGAGGTCCCTGGCCGTGCCAATGACGTTCGCACCGTGGGCTACGAGCGCGTGCGGCCTCGAGCCCGATGCCCGACGAGACCCCCGTGACGAGGAAGCGCATGCCCCCGAGGTCGGCGCCGGCCAGCACTTCGTCTGCGGTGGATTTGGCGTTGAGTTGTCCGGTCACCTTGATCTCCGGCAGTATTCGCGGCGTGCATGGGAGCGAGGGAGGAAGCGCGGGGTCGACCGCTCCGGCGGACCCCGCGACGGACGGGTCAGGCGCCGAATGCACCGTCGATCGTGTGCATCGCTCCCGTGACGAATCCCGCTTCGGGACCGGCCAGCCAGGACACCATCCCGGCGACCTCCTCCGGTCGGCCGTGGCGCTTGATGGCCATGAAGCCGTGCAGCAGATCCTTCATGGGACCGTCCGCCGGGTTCGCGTCGGTGTCGATCGGTCCCGGCTGCACGACGTTGACCGTGATGCCGCGCGGTCCGAAATCCCGTGCGAGACCGCGCGCCATGCCCTGCAGGGCCGACTTGCTTAGGGCATAGGCCGCCATCCCAGGGACCGGCATGCGGTCGCCGTTCACGGAGCCGATCACGATGATCCGCCCACCTTCCTGCATGCTGCGGGCCGCCTCGACCGAGGCGTGGTAGGGTGCATTGACGTTGATCGAGATCAGCCGGTCGATCGCGTCCGGATCCTGCTCGAGGGCGTCGCCGAAAATTAAGATCCCGGCGTTCACCACCAGCACGTCCAGCGGACCGCTTTCGCGAACCGTGGCGATCACCGCGTCGCGGTCAGCACTGTCCGTCCGGACGGTCTTCGCGCCCGTCTCGTTCGCCAGCGTCTCCGCCGCCTCGGGTGAGCCAGAATAAGTGAACGTCACCTCCGCGCCGTCCGAGGCGAAACGCCGCACGATCGCGGCCCCAATCCCTCGACTCCCGCCAAGAACCAGAACGGACTTTCCTTCGAATTCGGCCACTGCGACCTCCTTGAGTATTAAAGTAGAAGACACTACATAATTCTCCGGTAGCGGTGGTCAAGGGATTATGTAAGAATGACTACAGAAAAAGTGCGCGTCCGCGGGCGGCCGCGCCAGTTCGATCCCGAGCAGGCGGTCGCCACCGCCCAGCGGCTGTTCCACGCGCGCGGCTACGACGCCGTCAGCGTCTCGGACGTGACGGACGCCCTGGGCATAAACCCGCCCAGCTTCTACGCCGCCTTCGGCAACAAGGCCGGCCTCTTCACGCGGATACTCGATCGGTACGCGGGCACCGACGCCATTCCGATGGCCGAGATGCTGCGACCCGACCGGCCGGTGGCCGAATGTCTCCTGTCGGTGCTCGAGGAGGCTGCCCGGCGCTATGCCGCCGATCCAGTCGCCTCGGGCTGCCTCGTGCTGGAGGGAACTCGCTGCAACGACGTGGAGGCACGAGAGGCGGCCCGCGCGTTCAACGTTGCGGGCGAGGGCCTGGTCCGCGACTACATAGCCATTCGGCACCCCAACGACGCGGCCGCGGTGACGGACTTCGTCAGCACGACGATGTCGGGGCTCTCCGCCAAGGCCCGCAACGGACACGACCTCGAGCAGCTTCTCGCGACCGCCCGGCTCGCCGGGCTCGCGATCGCGCAGGCTCTCACGGTTCCCGGTACCCGGTCAGTCACGCCTCTACGGTAGATCTGTGTCACAGACCCGCGCAGCCAAGCCGTGCGCGTAGCGAACGACCTGCGGGACGGGCCTCGCTAGGCTTTGACTCGGACCGCCGCTGCGGCGGCTCGGCGTGCAAGCGCGGTATGGCCGCCGCGGCTCCGAGGTCGAAGGTTGCAGACAGAATCACGCCGCAAGTTCGATCGAAGTGGGTCCCAACACCGACCGACCCAGCGGCATCACCTGACCGGCGAAGCGGTCGATGACCGCACCGACCTCCGCCATTGGCAGGCCGCCGATGTCGATCTGGGCCAGCAGGCGGTCGAACGGAGCGACCTCGTGCACCGCCAGGATCTTGTCCACCACCTCGGTCACCGACCCGACCAGGAGCGCCGTGCTGCCGCTGCAATTCGGGCCTGCCTGCCTTAGCAGGCCTCCGAAAAAGGGGAGCGCAAGTGCCGCAAAGCGGAGGCGGTGGGCATGCCGTTTCATTCGAGAGACCATCCCGCGCGCGAGCTTGCTGAGCGGCTGTCTGACGTCCGCCGAGAGAAACTCAGGGTGTGTCCGGCGGGACGCAGGCAGCGGCTGCCGCCGGGAGAGTAACCTTGGCGAAGTTTGCCCTGATAAATTCTAGCTTCGGATCGATGAAACGTTTGCAGAACGGCCTTTCCGGATCGGTCGCATAGTAGTTTTGATACCGAGCATCCGAAGGCCTAAATTCGCGAAACGGCAGGATGGCCGTGGACAAGGGCTGTTCGAAAGAGCTGCTCAATCTAGCGAGCACCTCTCTCAGTTCGGTCGCCTGCGTGTCCTCGAAGGTGTAGACTGCACTGCGGTATTTCCCGCTGGGCTCGAACTTCTTGGTGGCGGAGTGCGTCCTCAGGTGGATTTCTAGCAACGTGGCGAGCTCGATTGCCGTCGGATCGAAATAGACCACGACCGCCTCGGCCCAGGTATCGGATGGGGCATCCGACCGGATGTAACCTTGATCGACCTGCTGCACCCCCACGATGGCTTGGAAAACTCCCTCGGTGCACCAGTGGCACCCTCCGCCGAACCCGATCCTCTCCATGTGGTTTCCTCAACTATTGGCGATTAGGGGCGTTGAATAGCCACGACTGCCCGAATTCGCATAAGGGTCGTTCACTCTATCGGTCATGTGCGTTGATCCGCCGGAACCAGCGTGCCGGGCGACCGCGAAAATTTATGCGCCACGCATATAGCACTCTCCGATCTTAAAGTATATGCTCGACGCATACACTATAAGGCATGCAGTCGATGCGCCAAAAAAATGTATTCGGAGCGCTAGCGTTATTGGTGGCCGACGAGATCGTGCGGTCCGCGAGTGCGCAAGCGCCCGAGGGTGGACCCGCGTCGGCCGCGTTGGCGCTCCTTCATCACGAACCCGGCTTGTCCATTCGCAAACTCGCGGAGAGAGTTGCACTTTCGCACGCCGGCGCCGTGCGTCTCGTAGATCGCATGGTTGCCGAGGGTTTGGTCGAGCGCCGTGGTCAAAAGAGCGATGGGCGGGCCAGATTGCTTCACCTGACCGTAGCGGGGGAGACTGCGGGCAAGGCGGTGCTTCAGGCTCGCAACGAGTCGCTGGTTCGCGCTTTCAGTGTCCTCAATGAAGACGAGATCGCGACGCTCGGGACAATTTCGGAACGCATGCTACGGGCGCTTCTGGGCAGCGAAGAACACGCCGGCCGCGTATGCCGGCTGTGTGACCGTTCGAGTTGCCTCAACTGTCCGGTAGATGACGAGCTTCGCAGCCGCGAAGCTGCTTGCGCCTGAGATGGGTGAGCCAGCTAGTCCCGGACGGTGCCCTCGCAGCCCTCTCGAGAACCACACCTCCTCCGCTGACGCTCGGTTGCTTGCAGGCGCGAGACGGCGGCGTCCGGCCTTGATGCCGGCAAAACTCATAGCGAGGCAAATATGACGGTTACGGTGTTACTGGCGACTTTTCGAGGCACTCAGAGCATCGCATTCCACGAGAGCCAGACTGCGGCGGAAACCGCTCTGATGAGTTTCGTTGACCTCCATTGGGCAGCACAGTTTGAGGGAGAGCATGACGAGGTTCCGCGATCCGAGAACGAGCGTCTGCAGCGTTTCTTTGCCGATGACCGCAACTCGTACATAATCGCTGAAGCCGATCTTTCGCAGCTTAGAGCCCGATTCAAAAGTTTCTCAGGCGTAGCAATACCTTGCGGTTCTGCGGATGAGCATGCGGATAGAAGCGATCATAGCCCAGGCGGTTGAAGA
>JAEXHR010000284.1 GCA_023449855.1 Pseudomonadota bacterium
GCGAGCGTGTCGAGTTCGCCCCACCGATCGAAAGCCAGGCGATCGGCCAGCTCCTGATGGTAGAAACGGAGACCAGACCGACGGCGCGCCCGGCTCCGGACCTTCACGGTGATCGCCTGCCGCCCGGCGCGCGCTGCAATCTGCCGGGTCAGACAATTGAGATGCTGCAGGGTCTCACGTCGGGCGCCTATTGCCTTGTCCAGCGGCTTTGGAGCGAGGATGTCGATCATGACCCATCCTCCCGACCTCGCCAGCCGATAAAGGAGGACGGCCCATGATACCGGGCATGACGGACGGGATCGATGACGAATCCGAACCGACCACGCCCGGCATACTCGTCGCTCGGCACCAGGAAGCGACGCTCATCGTCGTCAGTTCGTCGGTTGCCGCCGACGACCGCCACGACCTCGGTCATGCCTGGGTGATGCTCGGAGAAGATCGCCGAGGTGACGACGTGGTCTGCCGCATGGCGTTGATCAAACGCGCGGCGATCCTTGATCCAGCTTTCGCCTTCGGTCAGCTTGACGCTGTGGATCGCCTCCCATTCATCCGGCCAGGTATTGCGGATGGTCTTTTCGGCCGCGGCCCGCTCATATCCGGTGAACAGGTCCGGAAAGCTGAGCGCAACGATCGCCCATTCGCAATCCTCCTCGTACCAGGGGGTGTCTTTGCGCAACAACGGATGGACTTTGCCATTGCGGTCGGCAGAGAGGTGAAAGCCGCCATGGCCGGCCGTGCTGTGGGCGACAACGCCCTCGGCATAGATGACCGCCATCTGCGAACCGCCCCAGGGCGTGCTCGCCGATATGCGCGTCTGCACGCGGTTCAACGCAGCGAGATCCCGTTTGTGACCAGCCGTCTCGGCAACGCGCGCTCGAAACTCATCCTCGTCGACCACCCGGCCGTCGTGTCCGATGAAATCGGCGCGCGTCAGCTCGGCGAGCGGCCGGCGAGCAGAGACGGCGCTCGCGAGGAATGCGAAGCCGTTGGGCGACGTGACCATGGCAAGGACAAGGTCACCGATGCGGGCGACAGGCATGCCGTCCACGCTTGTGGCAAACTCCACCCCCGAAAGATCGGGGGTGGGTGTTACTGCGCTTGACTTGAGGGCGCCGGTCATGCGGCCGCCCTCTGATCGAAATCCTGGTCGTCGTCTTCGTTAGCTGCATCGTCGGTGTCATGCAGATCGTCCTGATCCGCATCCCCGTCAATCTGCCCCTCATGTTCTTCTCCCGGATCGCCAGCCTCATTGCCTTCGTCACCCTGGGATCCCGTGCCGATGATTTCGGTGGCAGCGCCTGCGCGGATCCAGTCGAGCAGCTCGTCCGCCGGCGGCCCAAAGCGACCGGAGGGATGGACGAAGTGCTCGCTCGCAAAATGCTCGACGAGTGCGGCGCGGGTCTCCCGGACCTTCTGCCGAGGCTGAACCGATGCCTCGGCGCAAGACGCTTCCAGCGCCTGGCGCGACAGGCACAAGAGGAAATCCTCCGAACCCATGTTCGGCAGGAATTCGTCGGCGCCGATCGCCTCACCGGCGATGCGCGCAACCATGCCGCTGTTCGACATGCCACGGCGGCACGAGAGCACATCGATCAGCACAGAGCGAACGGCGACCCGAAGCGCATCCTGATCGAAGGCGAGCTTGCCATGCTCATCGAACAAGCCGATTGCATGCCGTGAGAAGCGCTTTCCGCCATAGAAGGTCCCGTCCGCACCGGAGTCGACACGGACATTCTGTCCCGCAAAAGCCAGAACCATCAGCGCCATCAGCATGTCGTCATCGATCGGCGCGCGACCGAGCGCATCGTGCAGCGCATCGGTGCGGAAATCACCGATCATGTCATGGCCCTTCTGGGTCACATCGGGGCGGACCTTCGGCGCGGCGACTGCGTCGGTGTCGTCGCCGCCTGCGACCAGACCATCACCACTGGCGCCCTTCGGCTTCGCCGCCTCGGGCAGGCGGTAGTGCACCGTCTGCACCTTGCCGTCGCGATCGAGATAGAGCCCCGTGTGGTCAGACTTGGACGGCTTGCCGTAGACCTGGCTTGCCTTTTTCGGCAGCTCCGGCTGGCCCCAGCTGTTGACCTCGACGATCCCGCCCTTCTTCGGCAGGTTGCTCGTCATCCACTCATGTTGTGCACCGAGAAACCCTTCGACATTCGTGGTATAGCGACCATCCTGGTCGGCCGGCGCGAAGAGATCCTCGACCCATTCAATGCCATAGGCCTGAGCGAGATCGTCGCCAAAGCTCGCATCCTTGGCGTACATGCGCTTCTTGGTCAGCGCGTTAGCGATCTGCCACCAGGGCGCGGTGTCACGCTTCTTGGGCTTGTGGGCCTTCCAGACCTCTTTCTGGTCGACCTGACCGGCCGCAGCGATCACCCGCAACTGTTGCTCGTTCGGCATATCGCCCAGTGCCATCTGTTCGAGCATGGCCGGAAGCACGTTGGCGAGCAGGCGCAGTTTGCGGATCTGGCGGACGGGGAGGGCGAGAGCGACAGCGATCGCTTCCTCGGTCCAGCCGAGAGCAACGAGCCGTTCGATACCGCGCCATTGGTCGACCGGGTTGAGTGCTTCCCGGACGCTGTTTTCGACCATTGAACGCATCGCTCCGTTGTCATTGGCGGCGTCCGCGACCAGGATCTCGATTTCTTCGAGACCTGCGGCGATCGCGAGCCGAACGCGGCGATGGCCGGCGTCGATGATGTAGCCGTTACCACCATCGGCTTCGGGCGCGACCACAGGCGGCTGGACGATACCGACCGCCTTAATCGTTGCGAGCATCAGCGCATCCGCCTGCGGTGACGACTTCGACTGACGCATCCGGTCTGGGTTTTCCTTCAGAGCGCGGGGGTCAACCTTCATGATCTGCATGGGATAGTTCCTTGTCTAGAGAGTTCCGGACCGGCGCCTTGCCAGCCCTTCTTGTCTTCATTTGTTCTCGAAGACACCTCCCGAACCGCCGATCGGCCGCACTGACGCAACTGCGACCGAGCATCCCTGCCGCGAAGGACGAGCGGGGCTGACAGCCCTGCGAAGGACGAGTGGCCGGGATTGCGCAGGTGGCGGTTGAGCGACGCGGCGACAGGAGGACCGATCGGCGACCGGTTCCTCCCTCATCTTTCTCTTCAGTTTCTCTTTTGAATAACCGGCGCGCAAACGCCGCGGCCAGAACGGCACGTGAAGACCTTGGCTGGAAGCAAAAACGCAAAAAGGGCGCTCAACCCGCGAGGGGAGCGCCCTTTGCTGATCCCGGACGACATCGAAAGCCACAGCGATTGCGGCGGCAGGACATCATCTGAACGGGAAGTGATCCTCAAATATTATCGAGGCCGAGGGATTTCAAGTATCGGCCCCCGCCATCCGGCGAAGGCAATGGCGGGAGCAGACAGTTCTTCCTCGATCTCGCGAAGTTGCGTCCTTTTCGCGCCGAGCTCCTCAGCGAACTGGAAGGTGCCACCGATGCGCGATTGATAGGAATTCAGCCGGCGCTCCGCCTCTTCGAGCCGCCGGCGATATTGGCGCTGCTCCTCTTCGAAACCGTCAAGCCCATGCTCCAGCCGTGAGATGGCACCAAGCGGCGTCACGGTAATGGCAAGGTCGATCTCGTAATCAGCGCCGGTGCGCTGAAGCAGCGTCTCGAAGCGATAGCCATCGCCCTTGCCGAAACGCTCCCCTTCATAAACGAGATCGAAGCCGCCGATGACAGCCAGATGCACCTCGCCCTCCTGCTGGAGTTGAAGCAGCTTGAGGATCTCCTTCATCAGCGCGCGACCGGCCTCCTTGCGCTCGGTATGGTCCTGACCGAGCACCGTCATCGTGAAGGCATCGCCCTTGGTCGGACGAAAGCGTGCGATGTCCTCGTCGATTTCACGTATGCGCCGCGTCGAGACCTCGATCTCGCGCTCGGCATCGCGCATCTGCCGACGGACGGCGTATTGGTCGTCCTCATGGGCGGCCCGAAGCCGTTCAAGTCGGGCGATATCGGCTTCAAGTCCGGCTTTCTGCATCAGTCGCTCGTCCCCCGATGCAATAGCCTTGGCCATGGCGAACTGGTTGGCTGCGCCTTCGCCGATATCTTCCAACCGCCGGACCGAGGTGTCGCCTGAAAGCGCGGCGGCAATGAACCGGGCCTTGCGCTCGTTGTTCTGCCACATCGAGGCATCGAGACTTCCCTCGGTGGCATAGGCGAAGATATCGACCTCGTCATGCTGATTGCCTTGGCGAACGATCCGGCCTTCCCGCTGCTCGATCTGCGACGGCAGCCATGGGACATCGAGATGGTGGAGGGCCTTCAGCCTCAGCTGTGCATTGACGCCGGTCCCCATCGTCTCGGAACTCCCGATCAGGAAGCGGACCTTGCCGGCGCGGACATCGCCGAACAACCGCTGCTTGGCCTCGGTCTTTTTATAGTCCTGCATAAACGCGATCTGCGCGGCGGGCACGCCAAGCCGGATCAGCTCATCGCGGATAAAGCGATAGGCCGAGAAGCCACGCGATTTCTCGACATTGATCGTGCCGAGATCGGAAAAGATCATCTGTGCGGCGCCGGGGAGATCAAAGTCCTTGCCGTCAGGCCGCTGATACACGGTCTCGCCGGTTTCCTTCCAGATCCGGTGGGCATTGCGGACCAGTAGATTGAGCTTGTTGTCCGCCTCATTGCCGGCTGCCGGCATGACGAAGCGCAGGTCGATCGCGGCATGGCGTCCATCGGTGATGACGGAAAGTAGGATATCGTCGCCGGGCTTGGCCGGCCCCTCGCGCTTCTCGATCGCCTTGATCCGGCCATCAAGCATTTGCTGATAGGTCTTGAACAATGCCGTCGGCTTGGCCGTCAGGATCTGTCGGCGTCCGGTCGAGAGGTTCGGGACTTTCACATATTGCCTGAGATCGTCGGGCATAACGACATCGGCAAAGGTCCGGAACATGGCGATCAGTTCGGGGACATTGACGAAGGAGGCGAAGCGGCTCACCGGCTTGTATTTGCCGGATGGCTGGATCTCCAGTTCGGTCGTTGTATCCCCGAAGCAGGAAGCCCAGGCATCGAACTCGTGCAGCCCGCGCTCGGCAAGGGCGGCATGACCGAGCAGGCGCTGGATCGAGAACATTTCTCCGAGCGTGTTGGTGATCGGCGTACCGGAGGCGAGGACCAGCGCCCGGCCGGGATTGCGTGTCTCGATATAGCGGGATTTGACGTAGAGATCCCAGGCGCGCTGCGACCCATTGGGATCGATGCCCTTCAGCGTCGACATGTTGGTGGCGAAGGAAAGCTTTCGGAACTCCTGCGCCTCGTCGACGACGATCTGGTCGATGCCGATCTCGGAGATGGTCAGCAGGTCGTCCTTGCGAGTGGCGAGTCCCTCCAGACGCTCTTGCAAACCTTCCTTGAGCCGCTCGAGGCGCTTGCGCGAGACGCGATCCTCGCTGTCGACTTTGGTCAGCAGATCCTCATAGAGCTGCAACTCATCCTGGATCATCGCCTGTTCAAAGGTGGAGGGAACCGCGATGAAGCGGAAAGCGGAATGGGTGATGATGATCGCGTCCCACGTGGCGGTCGCCGCGCGCGACAGGAACCGGGCGCGCTTGTCCTTGGTGAAGTTGGTCTCGTCGGCGACGAGAATACGGGCATTCGGATAGAGCGCCAGGAATTCGCGGGCAGCCTGCGCCAGGCAATGGCCGGGCACGACGAGCATCGCCTTGGCGATCAGGCCGAGCCGGCGTTGCTCCATGATGGCCGCCGCCATCGTCATCGTCTTGCCGGCACCGACGGCGTGGGCGAGATAGGTCGAGCCATCGGCGATGATCCGCCAGATGCCGCGTTTCTGGTGTCCAAAAAGAACAAAGCCGCCAGAGGCGCCGGGAAGTTTGAGATGGGAGCCGTCGAATTTGCGCGGCGCAATGTTGTTGAAGCGATCATTATAATCGCGGGCCAGCCGGTCGGTGCGATCGGGATCGGTCCAGACCCAGTCCTGGAAGGATTGCTTGATCCTCTGCAACTTGTCACGCGCAGCCTCGGTATCGACGACGTTGAGCACCCGGCGCTCGCCATCGGCATCCTTGAACACGTCGAAAATCTGCGGCACCCGGCTGTTGAGCGCATCGGCGAGCAGATCGCCGGCATGGCGGCGGCTGGTGCCCCATTCGGACGTGCCGGCGGCGCTATAGCCGAGCTGGCGGGCCTCCACCGTCCAGGAGCCAAGCTCCGGCATATGGTGGATGCGGATATCGGCATCCATCTTCTCTTTGACGAAGGCAACAACGTCGCCGGCCGGAATCCATGGCGCGCCGAGACGCGCGGTGATGTCGGAGGGTCGAAGATCGGCCGGCTGGACGTCAGTTAAGGCGCGAACGTTGCGCTCATAGGTCGGATCGAGCTCGGCCGCAGCCTGAGCGGCGGACAGCTTGGTGCGGACGGCGCCGGAAAGATATCCGTCGGCTGTCTGCCACGATCCATCCGCAGGGTCACGGAAGATAGCCTCACCTAGTTCGTCGACCACATCAGCGGGATCGCGGTGCAGCAACTCGGCGATATGGTCGATATCCACGTGTCCGCGCTCGTTCAGCACGACGGCCAGCGCATCTGCCGGCGAAGTGATGGTCGGCGGGGCCGGCGGCGCGATCACACGCTCGGAGAAGATCGGACCGGGCTTCGCCGTGTCGGTCTCCAGATCGTAATCCTCGATCGAGGCAACCAGCCAGCAATCCGGATCGTCGCGGAACGGCGCGAGGTTGGGCTGACGATGGGTTTCCTTGACCTCACCTGTCTCGGAGTCTTCCTGAATGGAAACGGTCGTATGGTTGACCGGTCCGAAATCACGGACAAAACTCGACCAGGCGATCCGCAGCCTCACTTGAAGATCACGCCAGGGGCGATCGGTTTCCTGCGCCTTCAGCACCTCGCGCACCGCATCGCGGATCGGGATCAACTTTGAAATGATCCGGACATGCTTCTCCGGCATACCATCCCCGGTGCGGCCCTTCCGGACCGTGACCGGGAGGGCAGCGCCGTCGAGCATTTGCATCAGGCCTTTCGACCGATCGAGGAAGAAGCTGCCCTCGCGAACAGGCCCGCTCTTCGGCTGCAAATCGACAATCTCGGCGAGTTCGTCTTCCAGATCGATATCGATCGGCGTCGGCTCGCCGTCATAGAGATCGGCCGGCAGACGCTCGATGGCAGCGGGGAGGGCGGTTTCGAGATCCTCACCGCCGTGTGGCCGGCACGTATAGGTCTCGCCGAACGGCCCCGAGGTCAGCGCGTGCGTGCCGAGTACGAAGTCGGGGTGCCGGGCGAACCACCTGTTGACGCGGATCGCACCTTCATCGTCAATGGCTGCCCTGACTTCATCAACATCAAGCCACAGCTGGTCGCCTTCCGGCTCCCCGAGCTTTCGCTTCCGGAAGAACAGGATATCGACGACGACATCCGTGCCGGCGTCGCGGCGGAAGCTGCCTTCTGGCAGACGGATCGCGGCGATCAGGTCGGCGGATTTGGCGATATGCTCCCGCGGGGCCGGGTCGGCCTTGTCCATCGTCCCATGCGAGGTGACGAAGGCGGCGAGCGCGCCGGGCTTCAGCAGATCTATTGAACGCGCAATAAAATAGTCGTGCAGGCGAAGGCCGAGCGACCGATAAGCGCGGTCAGAGCGGACGGTGCGATCGGAGAAGGGCGGATTGCCGATCGCGAGATCGTAGATCGGCGCCAGATCGGTGCGGGCGAAGTCGCCATTGATGATCCGGGCCTTCGGCTGCAGCAGACCGACGATACGCGCCGTGATCGGATCAAGCTCGATGCCGGTCACATAGGCGGCGTCGCGAAAACGCTCCGGCATCAAGGCAGGAAACAGGCCCGTGCCAATACCGGGTTCGAGCACCCGGCCACCGCGCCAGCCGAGCCTCTGAACCCCGGCCCAGATCGCCCGGATGATGAACTCCGGAGTGAAATGCGCATATTGGGTGCAGCGGGCGAGCGACGCATAGTCTTCGTCGGAGACCGCTGTTTCGAGCGAGGAACCGAGCTCGTCCCAGCCCTTGCGGAAATCGACCTCGCCCGGACGGCGGAACATGCCGTTGGCCAGCTCGCCGGCGCCGAAACCGGTGAATCGGATCAGCTGCGCCTGTTCTTTACCCGTTGCTGGCCGGTCCTGCCTGGCAATGCCGTCGGCGACGAGGATTGCCGCGACATTCGCGCGGGCTCGATCCTTCCAGGTGGCGCCCAACTCGCGGTCGCCATCAAGATAGAAGTTTGCTCGAGACACTACTCGCCGAACAGGCGCGGCAATGACGGGGAGGGCAGGGGCCGATGCGGGCGGAGTGGGATCTGGCTCGTCATCATTGGCAGCATCGGGAGAGAAACCGCCAAACGCGGTCACACCAAGCCCGAGCCCGGAGGACAGGGCTGAGCTGCCGAACATGTCTAAAGTGAAGGGATCGTTGCTCATAATATTGGCTCCTTTGGAAAGCGGGCGTGCGAAATCGTCCGGTCGAGGATTCGACCGGCTGCAGCGCCCGGATTTGGGGGGATTGGTTCCGGCTTAGGCTGCCAGGACCGTGGGGAGGTGGCGCAGATGTACCGGCAGCTTGGCCGCGATTTCCTCGTCGGTCAGCGTGTCGAGCAGCTTCAGGAAACTGCCTTCCTTTCCGCCATAAAGCATGATCGTGCGATGGCCCTGCAGCGGCTGCGGCCAGCGGGGGCCGGCGTAACCACGATAGTCGTCCGCGGTCGTGCTCCAGATGTGCTCGAGCCGTTCCTCTCGGCTCATCGACCGAACGGGCCGGGTTTCCCGGTCGATGATCGCCGAGCGCATGGCTTCGACCGAGTTCGGATCGGAGAGGTCGCAATACGTATGAAAATAGCGCACAGCGTCGTCGATCCGGATCGCGTAGAATACCGAGGTCACGGAACCGGTCATAAACTCGCGCATCGCAAAGATTGGTCCACGCATCCAGAGTGGCGGAAGGATGTCGAGCATGTAAGTGTATGAATTCTCGTCAATCTCGAACCACTCGCCGGCATAGCTGGCCGACTGATCGCCATCAAAGCGATCTGGGCGCCTGGCGTGCCGGTCGAACATCCGGAACATGTCAGCGCGTTTGGCCACACCTTGAAATACTTTGCGGTGAAGGGATATCGAACTCATCAGCCTGGTCCTTTCGGGGTTTGGGGACCGAAGGCAGCAATGTCGTTTCGACCTCACCATTCTCTTCAGTCCTTCATGACCCCTCCCGAGCGGCCGGCCTCGCGTCCGGGCGGGTCAAGGGCCGGCCTTGGACGGGCGAAGCCTCCCTTGACGCGGCCGGCGCGCATGCGGCAGGCCTCATCTTCTTCTCCATTGTCCTTTCCCGTCTCTCCTTTTCCTTGGCTTTCAGAACCTCGTTCCAGTCGTCCGCGTGCGGACGTAGCCTCTGCCAGTCGCAGCCGGACGCCTCGGCGAGCGCACGCAATCGCTCTGCATAGACGTCTCCTTGGCAATTGGCATCCGTCGCAGCCACCAGTGTCAGTCCCGGCCGCACAGCGAGTTCGCAAAGTGCAGCATCTGTCGCTGGTGACCACCCGCCGCCGGTGCTGAGATAGAGAGTTCCCTCGCGCGGACCCTCCAGCGCTGCGAGGCTCATCGCGTCGATCGCGGCCTCGGTGACGCAAAGACGGTTGGCGTTACTCGGACCCAACCGGAACAGGAGCTTGGAGCCTCCAGTCGAGAACCCGCGCCATTCGGACCCTCGCTCTTCCCAGCCGACCACACTGCCATCAACCTGAACGTGGGCGGCCCACATGCTTCCAAAAGGTCCTTCCCGCAGGATGCCCTCCCGAATGGCCTGCCGGACTATGGCAGGCGGGATTGAGCGCTCCCAAGACAGATAGCGCCACGCGCCCGATCCGGGCGAAGGCGAGCGCCGGCATCGCCAACGGTCACCAATACCCGCGTCCGACACCGCATGCACCGACTGACGCCATTCCGGACGGGAAAGCTGAAACCCGACCAGCGCTGCGACAGCTTCCGCGGCAGCTGGGAACGAGGTCTTTTCCAGAAACATCGCGAGGCCGAACACATCACCCTTCTCGTCACCCAGTGGATCGAACCAGCCTCGTCCATCATGGGTCACAATAATGATATTGCCACCGTGCCGGTATTTGGCGGCACGACGCGTGCTTTCTTTCAGATCTATTTCGTATCCGGCGTGCTCCAGTAGGGCTTCACAACTGACCTCGGCGCGCAGCGCCTCCAATTCTTCTCGTTTCATGTTTTCTTCGGCCGCACGGCGGCCGTCCTTCCTTCATTCCCGCATTCTGCGGGCCACCTCTGTCCCGTCGCGAAGAGCGGAGGGGGCAAGGGCGCAGTGCGCAACTGACAAAAGTTGCAGCAGAGCGCTGCGGCGGAGCTTCCCTTGCGGCCGACAGGTCGCCAGCGGCAGAGAAAGGCGGGTCTCAATGAGACCCGCGCGGGAAATATTCGTGCACGATCTCAAGATCGTCTTCGTCATCGAGTTCGTCGGACGGAAGGACGCCGAATTCGTCGCCGGATTTGAACAGGGTGATCGGGACCATCAGGTTGTTGCAAAGGTGGAAGGCGTGAGACTGGGCGAGAGAGAGATCGTGTGCCATCGTGAGGTGCTCCATCGAAAGCGGGCCAATTCCCGCTGATGGCTCCTCAAAGGAACAGGGACGGTCGCGATCACCGCGAAGGCGAAGACGGAGCGGCGGCAGCTTGCTAGCCGACCCCTTGAGGGTTGATCGACGGAGACCCGGGCCTGGTCCAGGACGCCATCACAAGAAGCGGGATTGGAGCGCCTTCGATGCTTGCATAGATCGGCACTTGATCGCCAACGTCTAGCTGCTGCATCATATGCATTCAGACATTGATCTTTACTTCACCGTATTCGGGAGGTGACTTTCACCGACTATTCGCCAACTACACAATCGCCCTCCGATCATTTATGCGGAGATCGAGAGTAAATTTCCGCCTTTTTGTCTTTCATTTCGATGGATGTGCAAATTAAGTCCGGAAAAAGCAGCGCAAAATGAAATTTTCTCTTTGCCCTTGACCTTCCTACAATAGGAATCCCTATCTCTCTATCTGGTCCCATCGACAGGAGAAATAGATGTACGAATTCGACATTCCGAACATGACCTGCGGCCACTGTGCCGGAACCGTCAAGAAGGCTATCGAGCAGGCCGACCCGGCGGCGAGCTCGATGATAGATGTCGACACCAAGAAGGCCAAGGTCGAGACTACGGTCTCCCCGGAAGCTATAGCTGCAGCCATCAACGATGCTGGCTATCCGACGACCTACAAGTCTGTCTGATACGGGAACTTCAGACGGGAACGAGATCTTCGAACAGGATTGCCATTGATGGCAGGTCGAAAGAAATCATTCCGCCTTAACCCAATGGTCGGAGCTCCGCGGCGCCGACCCCTTCGTAGGCGACTGCCGCATGCGGTTCGCCGCAAGGCTAGGAAAGCATTCACGGTGGCGGGTCTAGCCTTTGCCTGCGCCCTGGCAGCTACGATGATAATCCTGAATGCTTGGGATTAGCAGATCACGGCTCTCGAAACTTCGCATGACAGCTCGTGCATGTCTGGAGCATGAGATGATACGCATGCTCGGCAGGTATCGATGCCGCATCCCGATCTGCATCCGCCTTCCGCCCGAATGGGCTTCCGAGCAGCGTGCCGCCCATTCTTGTGTCCGGTCCCAGCTCCTTCGGGTTGCGGTCGGCGGCGGAAGTGAGCGCAACGGCGTAGACTTCGAGATCGTGGGCGAGCTTGGCGAACTCTTCGGCCGACGATGAAATCACTTCCATATACGCCTTCGAGTCGGACTGCTGGCCGCCGCCGAAGCTCTCGACAAGGCGCCTTCCCGCATGCGCCCGGATGTTCTCCGCCGCCTCCCCGAGCTCCGTCTGAGTGTATGGCCTCCTCCCACCGAACAGCTCGCCGATGATCCTTGCCGAATCGGCCATGGATTTCATGTCGAGCTGGCGCTCCCAGGCTGGCGCGGCGGCTACCGCGCCAACAAGAGAGAGCGCGATTGTTGTGGCCCCGCCTATCCTTCGACACCACCTCATTTACGCGCCTCCAGGGTTCGCTGTGTGTGACCGAGACGCCAGCCTTTTGCGAGCGCGTAGACGGCCGGGATGACGACAAGCGTCAGTACAGTCGACGACATCATGCCGCCGATCATCGGAACAGCGATCCTCTGCATGATCTCCGATCCCGTACCTGTGCTCCAGAGGATGGGTATCAGCCCGGCCATGATGGCGACAACCGTCATCATCTTCGGGCGAACGCGCTCGACCGCTCCGACAACGATCGCCCGATTGAGGTCCACACGCGTAAACTCCCGATCTTCGGCGACGCACCGCCGTCGTTCCTCTGCCAATGCGTGATCCAGATAGATGAGCATGATGACGCCTGTTTCGGCCGCCACGCCTGCCAGCGCGATGAAGCCCACTGCGACGGCGACGGACATGTTGAAGCCGAGCCACCACATAAGCCAGATGCCGCCGACAAGCGCGAATGGCAACGAGAGCATAACAATCAGGGTCTCAGTGAGCCGCCTGAAGTTGAGGTAGAGCAACAGGAATATCAGAGCCAGCGTAAGAGGTACGACGATTGCCAGCCGCGCCTTCGCCCGCTCGAGATATTCGAACTGACCACTCCAGCCGAGCGAGTATCCTTTAGGCAGACGGACCTCGCCTTCGACTGCGGCCTTTGCCTCAGCCACATATCCGCCGAGGTCGCGGCCCGCGATGTCGACGAAGACGTAGACCGCAAGTTGCCCGTTCTCGGTCCTGATCGATGTCGCTCCTCTGGTAAGCTCCACCTTCGCCACGTTTCCGAGCGGCACGGTTCCGCCGCCTGGAAGGCTGACGAGGACATCCCTGCCGATGGCCTGCGGATCGCTGCGGTAGTCGCGCGGATAGCGGATGGCGACCGAATAGCGCTCCCGCCCTTCGACAGTCGTCGTCAGCGTCTCTGATCCGAGCGCCATTCCGACGACATCCTGAACGCTGTCGACCATCAGGCCGTAACGCGCGAGCGCCGTTCGGTCGGGGATGATGTCGAGGTAGTAGCCCCCTATTACGCGTTCGGCATAAGCTGAGGAAGTTCCCGCAACCTTCTTGAGGATTGTTTCGACGCGGCGTGCGACTTTCTCCATCTCTCCGAGATCTGTTCCGAATACCTTCACGCCGACTGGAGTGCGAATCCCGGTCGACAGCATATCGATGCGTGCCCGGATCGGCATCGTCCAGGCATTGGAGACACCGGGAAACTGCAGAGCGGCATCCATCTCCCGCCTGAGCGTGTCGACTGTCATTCCAGGCCTCCACTGATCCTTCGGCTTCAGGGTGATGATGGTTTCGAACATTTCGGTTGGAGCAGGGTCGGTTGCAGTCAGCGCTCTGCCCGCCTTGCCGAACACGGTCTCGACTTCAGGGAACGACTTGATGATCCGGTCCTGTGTCTGCATCAGCTCGGCTGCCTTGGTGACCGACAGGCCGGGCAAGGTGGTCGGCATGTACATGAGTGTCCCCTCGTCGAGTGCGGGCATGAATTCGCTGCCAAGCTGCCGAGCGGGCCAAACCGTGACCACCAGAGCCGCGAGTGCGATGACGATGGTCAGCGCTCTGGCCTTAAGTACCCCGGCGATCACCGGACGGTAGATCCATATGAGTATCCGGTTCAGAGGGTTCCTGTGCTCTGGAATGATCCTGCCCCGTACAAACACGACCATGAGCGCTGGCACGAGCGTAACCGAGAGGATCGCAGCCGCGGCCATCGCGAACGTCTTGGTGAACGCGAGCGGGCCGAACAGCCGCCCCTCCTGGGATTCAAGGGTGAAGATCGGTAGGAAGGAAACCGTGATGATGAGGAGGCTGAAAAACAGAGCCGGGCCTACTTCGGATGCCGCATCAATCAGGACTTCCGCACGCGGTTTGTCCGGAGGGGCGCGTTCGAGATGTTTGTGGGCGTTCTCGATCATCACGATTGCGGCGTCGATCATCGCGCCAATGGCGATGGCGATGCCGCCGAGACTCATGATGTTTGCTCCGATTCCGAGCATCCGCATCGCCGCGAATGCCATCAGGATTCCGACAGGAAGCATGATAATCGCCACGAGAGCGCTCCTGACATGCATCAGGAAGACGATTGTCACGATCGCGACGACGACCGACTCCTCGAGCAATGTCCCCTTCAGTGTCTCGATGGCGGCCTCGATCAGCCGCGAGCGGTCGTAGACGGGAACGATCTCGACCCGATCGGGAAGGCTCGCCTTTAGCGATTCAATGTTCCTCTTTGTGTTCTCGATAACGGTCAGCGCATTCGACCCATAACGCTGGAGGACGATGCCCCCAGCCACTTCGCCGTCGCCATTCATTTCCGTGATGCCACGGCGCTCATCGGGCACGGTTTCGACTCTTGCCACGTCGGCCAGCCGGAGCGGCACTCCCATCTCTGACCTGAGCACGATGTTCTCGATGTCTGCGATGCCCTGCAGGTATCCTCTGCCGCGAACCATGTATTCGAACTCGGACAGCTCGATAGTCCGGCCACCAACATCCCGGTTGCTCGACTTCACTGCGGAGGCGACTTCGTCAAGTGTAATGCTTTGCGCTTTCAACCTGATCGGATCGACGACGATTGAGTACTGTTTTACGAAGCCGCCAACGCTTGCGACTTCAGCCACCCCTTCCGAACGCGAAAGAGCGAACTTGACGATCCAGTCCTGCAGAGAGCGGAGTTCGGCAAGGGACATCTCCTTGGCGATCACCGCATACTGATAGACCCAGCCTACGCCCGTGGCATCGGGGCCGAGCGTCGGAGTAACGCTTGTCGGCAGGCGGCTTGAGGCCGCGTTCAGGAATTCGAGCACACGGCTCCTCGCCCAGTATGGGTC
>JAEXHR010000016.1 GCA_023449855.1 Pseudomonadota bacterium
TCGCTAATCCGCCCTACGGCTGAGCAAACAAAAGCCACGATGCCTTGGGCATCGCGGCTTCAAGTCAGGTCGTATGGGCTGGTCTTACTTGCCGATGCCCTTTTCCTTGAAATATTTCAGCGCGCCGGGATGGAACGGCACCGGCGAGCGCTCCTGCACCTGATTGTCGAGCGAGAAGCTCTCGGCTTCCTTGTGCACGGCGACGATGTCGGCCTTCTTCTCCACCAGCGTCTTGACGATGTTGTAGGCGTCGTCGTCGCTCATCTTGTTGCCGGTGACGATGATGTTCCAGACCTCGGTATTGGCATTGTCCTTGTCCATGCCGGGATAGACGCTCTTGCTGATGGTCGAGGGCGAATACAGCTTGCCGTATTTCGCATTCATCTTCTCGGCGAGATCGCTGTGGTCGATCAGCTTCATCTTGGTGCCCGGCGTAGCGGCGAGGTCGGTCACCGCCGCAGTCGGAACGCCGCCGACCCAGAAGAAGGCGTCGATCTTGCGATCCTTGAGCGCGTTGACGCTTTCGGCGACGCCGAGGCGCTCGCGCTTCATGTCCTTGTCCTTGTCGAGGCCGCCGGCTTCGATGACGCGGAAGGCCATGACCTCGGTGGCGCTGCCCGGCGAACCGGTGGAGACGCGCTTGCCCTTCAGGTCGCTGAACTTCTCGATGCCGGTGCCTTCCACGGTCACCACATGCATACGGTTCGGATAGACCACGAGCAGGGTCTGCAACGGCACCTTGCCGCTTTTGAACTTGTCCTCGCCCTTGAAGGCATCGAGCGCGGCGTCGGCCATGCTGAAGCCCATCTCGCTCTGGCCGGAGGCGATCAGCTTGAGGTTGTCGACTGAGCCGCCGGTGACTTCCGCGGTGGCCTGGGTGTTCGGCAGTGCCTTCGACAGCACATTGGCGATGGCGCCGCCGAGCGGGTAATAGACGCCGCCCGTGCCGCCGGTGCCGATCGCCATGGTCTTCTGTTGCGCGATGGCCGCGCCGGCCAGGCCGGCGGTGGCGATCACGGCCACGGCGATGGTGGTCTTTCTGAAACGCTTGAACATGGACTTCCTCTCCTCCAGTTTTCGATGATGCGTGGTGACTATTTCACCGCGCCGACTTCCTTGAGATATCTGAGCGTGCCGGGGTGATACGGCGCCGGCGACTCTGCCGATGTCTGCGTGGCGAGATTGATGTTTTCGGCTTCCTTGTGGACCGCGACGAGATCGGCCTTGTTCTCGAAGATCGCCTTGGTGATCGCATAGGCGGTTTCGTCCGGCATCTTGTCGGTGGCCATTATCTGATTCCAGGCGGCAAACCCCTTGCTGTCGGTGGTCTGGCCCGGATAGCTGCCGGCCTTGATCACGCTCGGCGCAAAGATCTGGCCGTATTTCTTTACGATCGGCTCGAGCAGATGATCGATCTCGATCAGCTTGATATGCACGCCCGGCGTCGCGGCGAGATCGACCACGGCCGCTGTCGGCACGCCGCCGCCCCAGAAGAACGCATCGATCTTGCGATCCTTCAGCGCTGCAGCGGATTCCGCCACCGACAGCCGCTCGCGTTTCACGTCCTTGTCCTTGTCGAGACCGGCGGCTTCCAGCAGGCGGAAGGTCTGCGCTTCTGAAGCGGAGCCCGGCGCGCCACCGGAAATGCGCTTGCCCTTGAGGTCGGCGAATGTCTCGATCCCGGTGCCGGCGATGGTCACCACATGCACGGGGCTGGAATAGACGGCGACGATGGTACGCAGCGGCACCGGCTTCTTGAACTTGTTCTCGCCCTTGATGGCGTCGGAGGCGACGTCGCCGGTCATGAATCCGAGATCGGCCTGGCCGGTTTCCAGCAGCTTGATGTTGTCGACGCTGCCGCCGGTCACTTCGCCGGTGGCCTGGGTGTGCGGGAGCTTCTTCGACAGCAGGTTGGCGAGGCCGCCGCCGAGCGGATAGAAAATGCCGCCGGTGCCGCCTGTCGCGATCGCGATGGTTTTCTCCTGCGCCGCTGCCGGGCTCGCCGCGCAGGCGATACCGATCAGGGCAAGACTGATCGCCGTCCATTTCATCGTTTCACTCCCTGAAGTTGGCGGCGCCGCTTATCTGCGATGTCCGCTAGTCTGTTTTTCTTGTCGTGTTCTCCTATGCGGTCACCGGCTGTGCGCGGGTGCGCATCTGCCAGAGCAGAACGCCGAGGCCGATGATGAGGCCCGGCAGGAATGTGTAACTGATGTCGCGGCCGATGATGGCTTCGATGATCGCCTCGATCAGACTCGGAAATACCAGCAGCAATCCCGATAGCAGAAGCAGCCCGCGCTCGATCGGCGTATTTTGTCGCAGACCCCAGTTCTGCGCGCAGGCCGCAAGGGCGAGCAGGCCGCAGGTGGTCTTGAAGGTGATTTCGAGGATATCCACCCACGAACCGCCCTTCGGGATCGACAGCAGAAGGCCGACGCCCTGGGGATCGCAGACGAACACGAACGGCACCAGGAAGGCGGGCAGTGTGTATTTCCACGATTGCAGCGTGGTGCGGTAGGGATCGCCGCCGGTGATCGCTGCAGCCGCGAAAGGCGACAGCGCGGTCGGCGGCGAGACTTCCGACAGCACGGCGTAATAGAAGATGAACATGTGGGCGGCATAGTCTGGCACGCCCAGCTTGATCAGCGCCGGCGCCGCGATGACGGCGCAGATGATGTAGGACGCCGTCACCGGTACGGCGAGGCCGATGATCCAGACGATCAGCGCGGTATAGAGCGCGGTCAGCAGCAGGCTGCCGCCTGCATAGGCGATGACGATCGACGAGAACTTGAGGCCGAGGCCGGTCAGTGTGACGACGCCGACCACGATGCCGGCGCAGGCGCAGGTGGTGGCCGCATTGAGCGCGCCGATCGAGCCATCCGCCAGTGCCTTCACTAGTTTCTTCGGCATCAGGGCCGTGTCCTTGCGCAGGAAGCTGAGCGCGAAGGTCACGACGATTGCGTAGAACACCGACAACGCCGGCGAGAAGCCAATGATCATGAAGATGACGACGGCGAGCAGCGAAACGAAATGGAAGCCGTAACGCTTCGTCATCGTGCCGAGGCCGAGCTCGGGCGTGATGTTGACGTTCTTTGCACCGAAGCGCTTGGCGTCGATCTCCACCATGATCAGCAGCGACAGGTAGTAGAGGATGGTCGGGATGGTCGCCATCCAGATCACGTCCAGATAGCTGATCTTGAGGAATTCGGCGATCAGGAATGCCGCAGCGCCGAGCACCGGCGGCGACAGGATGGCGCCGAGGCCGCCCGCGGCAAGCAGACCGCCGGCGGCGTTCTTCTCGAAGCCGGCCTTCTTCAGCATCGGCGCAGCCACGGTGCCGATCATCACCGTGGTGGCGACGCCGGAGCCCGAGGGGCCGCCGAGCAGGAAAGACGACAGCACCACCGTGCGGCCGGCGGCATTGGGTTTGTTGCCCATCAGCGCCAGTGAGAAGTCGATGAAGAATTTTCCGGCGCCGGATTGTGCGAGGAAGGCGCCGAAGATCGTGAACAGGATGATCAGCGTCGCAGAGACGTCCACGGCAACGCCGAAGATGCCTTCCAGGGTGATGAAGAGATGGCCGACAAGGCGCGGCAGGTCATAGCCGCGATGGGTCCACGGCGCCGGCAGATGCGGGCCGAGCATGGCATAGGCGATGAAGAAGATGGATACGACCGGCATGATCCAGCCGGTGGTGCGCCGGGTCGCTTCCAGCAGCAGCACGATGAAGACGATACCGACGATCACGTCCATGCGGTCGGGCACGGTGGCGCGGTCGGTGAAATCCTCGCCGCCCCACAGCGCATAGACGATGGTGGCGATGGCGACAATACCCGGCACGATGTCCCACCAGCGCACACGGTCGCGGAACCGTTTCGCGACAGGGAAGAGCAGGAAGGCGAGGATCAGGGTGAAGGCGACATGGATGTAGCGCAGCTCCTGCGTCGGCACGATCGCATAGGCCGCATAGAGGTGGAACAGGCTCATCACCACGGCAATGCCGGTGGAGATGGTGCCGGCCCAGCCGAGCAAGCGGTTGGTCGTTCCTTCTTCGGCTTCGATCAGCTCCTCGACCTTCTGCATCGTCTCCGCAGAGACGGCCGCCTCCTGATCGAGGCGGGTGTCGTCGGTCGCGCGCGCTTTGTCGTCAGCCATGTTTCTCCCCCCGGGGAATTTCCCGCGAGCCGGCTTTTGCCGGCCTCTTCTTCTATGTGCGGCGCATTCATGCCGGTTTGGCCGGCAGGCGCAAGGGCTTGAGTTTGAAACTTTCGTCGCGCGTGTTTGCTCTTTCCCCACAAGTGGGCGCAGTCAAGAAAGACGCCGATTGACCGGGCAGTGCGGCAAGTCCACCCTGCCGGAAGCATGACGAAACGTCAGACAATAGAAAGACGACGCTGCATTGCAGTGCTTGCGAGCATGTTCGTTCTGGGCACGGCAATGGCGCGGGCCGAGCCCATTGCCGTGCTCACGGGCGGCAGTTCCGGTGTCTATTATCCGCTCGGCGTCGCCGTCGCGATGGTCTCTGCGGATATTCCCGGCGCGAAGGTGCAGGTCGAGACAACCGACGGTTCGGTCGAGAATCTGATGCGGTTGCAGCAGGGCAGTGCGCAGGTGGGCTTCGCGCTCGGCGATGCGCTGTTGTCGGCATGGCGCGGCGACGGCGATGCCGGCTTCGGTGGCAGGCTGGACCGCCTGCGCGTCATCGGCGCGCTCTATCCGAACTACATCCAGATCGTCGCGACCAAGGCGAGTGGCATCCGTGTGCTGGGCGATCTCAAGGGCAAGAGCCTCGCCGTCGGCGCCGCGCAGTCGGGCACTGAGCTCAATGCCAAGGCCATTCTGTCCGCCGCCGGCATGAGCCTCACGTCGCTTGGCCGGGCGGATACGATTCCATTCGCCGAATCCACCCAGCGCATGCTGAAGAATGAGCTCGACGCGTCTCTGCAATCGGCTGGCCTCGGCGTGACATCGATCAAGGAACTCACGGACAACAGCGATACGGTGCTGGTGCCGGTGCCGAACTCGGTGGTCAAGAAACTCGGTGCGCCGTTCCGTCCGGCGAAGATTCCAGCGGATACCTATCGCGGACAGACGAAACCCGTGCCGACAGCCTCGGTGATGAACTATCTGGTGACGAGCACGTCCGTGAGCGATGAACTGGTCTATCAGATGACCAAGCGGCTGTTCGGTGCCGTGGATGAACTGTCTGTCGCGCATCGCGCCGGGCAGGAGATCAAGCTCGCTGCTGCCGTCAGCCGCAGCCCGGTGCCGCTGCATCCGGGCGCGCTGAGATATTATCGAGAGAAGGGCCTCATCAAGTAATGCGTCTGCCGATCTGCTTTCTCATGGCCATCTGTTTGTCGGTCGTATCCGTTGCCCATGCGGCGATCGATACCGATCCGCAGACGCCGCCGGTTCCGAAGGTCGACACCGCGCCGTGCTTTTCTGCCATTGCGGCGGTCGATGACGACAAGGTCATTGCCATCTGCGGCGATCTGATCGGCAACGAGAACGTGGCGACGGCCGATCGTCTGAAAGCGGCAAGCGCGCGCGCAGCAGCTTACGCCCGCAAGGATCGGGTCGATCCCGCCATTGCCGATTACGATGCGGCCCTGAAGATCGATCTGACGCGTCCCGATCTTCTCAATGCGCGCGGCGAGTTGTGGCGCAAGAAGGGCGATCGTCCGCGCGCCATCCGCGATTTCGGTGCGGCGATGAAGATCGATCCCAAGAACGAGACGGTGCGCGCCAATTACAAGGCGCTGGCGCAGGAGATCGAGCGCATGGGCGCGAAGATGTCGGTGCAGCCGCAACCAAAGGCGCCCTTGAAATAATCTCAAGTCCCGTGACAATCGGACATCAATAACCCCGGCATCGATACCGGGGACGGGAGAGACGTCATGACGACCAGCCGTTATCACGAGGTTCACGCGCAGTCGTTGTCCGCTCCGGAGCTGTTCTGGGGGGAGGCGGCCAAGGCGATCGACTGGATCGCGCCGGCGGAGAAGGTCTTCGATCCCGCGTTGGGCCTGTATGGCCGCTGGTTCGCTGGCGGTGTGCTCAACACCTGCTACAATGCGCTGGACCGTCACGTCGCCAGTGGTCGCGCCGATCAGGTCGCGCTCATCCATGACTCGCCGCTGACCGGTACCATCACCAAATTCACCTATGCCGAGCTGCTGCGCGAGACCCAGGCGCTCGCCGCCGTTCTGCAGGATTTCGGTGTCACGAAGGGTGACCGCGTCATCCTCTATATGCCGATGGTGCCCGAAGCGGTGGTCGCCATGCTCGCCTGTGCACGCATCGGCGCGGTACATTCCGTGGTGTTCGGGGGCTTCGCGGCGAAGGAGCTGGCGACGCGCATCGACGATGCCCGGCCAAAGCTCATCCTGTCCGCAAGCTGCGGCATCGAGCCCGGGCGCATCGTGCAATACAAGCCGCTGCTCGATGAAGCGATTATGCTCTCCAGCGCAAAGCCTGGCGGCTGCATCATCCTGCAGCGCCCACAGCAGACCTGCGACCTGCTCGAAGGTCGCGATCACGACTGGGCCGATCTGCGCAGCAAGGCGCTGGCCGCGAACAAGTCCGCCGATTGCGTCCCGGTGCTGGCCACCGATCCACTCTATATTCTCTATACGTCGGGCACGACGGGCAAACCCAAGGGCGTGGTGCGCGACAATGGTGGCCATGCCGTCGCGCTCGCCTGGTCGATGGAGAATCTCTATGGCGTGAAGCCGGGCGAGGTCTGGTGGTGCGGCTCCGATATCGGCTGGGTGGTCGGCCACAGCTACATCGTCTACGGGCCGCTATTTCACGGTGCGACCTCGATCATGTATGAGGGCAAGCCGGTCGGCACGCCCGATGCCGGTGCGTTCTGGCGCGTCATCTCCGAGCACAAGGCCGTCGCCTTCTTCACCGCGCCGACCGCGTTCCGCGCCATCCGCAAGGACGATCCGGACGGCGCCTTCATTCGCAAATACGATCTGTCGCATTTCCGCACGCTGTTTCTGGCCGGCGAGCGCGCCGATCCGCCGACGGTGGAATGGGCCGAGCAACAATTGAAAGTGCCGGTGATCGATCACTGGTGGCAGACAGAGACCGGCTGGTGCATCGCCGGCAACCCGGTCGGCCTTGGCATGCTGCCGGTCAAGCACGGCTCGCCCACGGTGCCGATGCCCGGTTACAAGATCGAGGTGGTCGACGAAGCGGCGAAGTCCGTGCCCGCGGGCACCATGGGCTCCATCGTCATCAGGCTGCCGATGCCGCCCGCCTGCCTGCCGACCCTGTGGGAACAGGACGAGCGCTGCAAGGAAGCCTATTTCAACGAATTCCCCGGCTACTACAAAACCTCGGATGCCGGTTATCTCGACGAGGACGGCTATGTCTATGTGATGGGTCGCACCGACGACATCATCAATGTCGCCGGCCATCGCCTCTCCACCGGCGGCATGGAGGAGATTCTGGCCTCGCATCCCGACGTCGCCGAATGCGCGGTGCTAGGGATCAGGGACACCATCAAGGGCGAGGTGCCCTGCGGTTTCCTTGTGTTGAAGGCTGGCGTCACGCGGGCGAATGCCGAGATCGAGAAGGAGGTCGTCGCATTGGTGCGCGACAAGCTCGGCCCGGTCGCTGCGTTCAAGCTCGCCATCGCGGTCGCGCGCCTGCCGAAGACCCGCTCCGGCAAGATCCTGCGCGGCACCATCAAGAAGATCGCGGACGGCGAGACCTGGACCATGCCGGCAACCATCGAGGATCCGAAGGCGCTGGACGAGATCGGCGCGGCGCTGAGCGGTAGGATGGGTTGAGCGAAGCGATACCCATCTCAACCCATCCTACGACGCCACCTTACAATCCCCGCATTTCGCGCTAAACACGGCCGTCATCGCCATAGGATTCCCGCATGCGCCTTGCCCCCACATCCCTCATCGCGCTCACGCTCGCCGCCACGCTGCTCGGGGCCTGCGCGCGCCGCACCGATGTGCCGATGTCGAGCCTCGGCGACGATGACGACGCCATCTGCCGCGCCAATGGCGTGGCGGTCGGCTCGCCGCAATATTCGGCCTGCCGCAAGGACCGCGACGTCCAGCGCAGCAACGCCATCGCCCGCGCCGATCGCAAGCAGCGCGATCTCGGCGAATACATGCTGAACAATCCGGGCCGGCCGTAGTCTCGGAGTCGTCGAGTCGAAGCCCGGGTGGAGCGAAGCGTAGCCCGGGGACATCAGTTTCAACGCATTCGACAATCCCCGGATTGCGCTGCGCTCCATCCGGGCTACCGCTCGTTGATCTTCCTCAATTTCGTGTGTCCCTGCAGCAACGCCTGCGCGTGCTGTTGCTGAGTCGCGCCATTGCTTTGAGCGACATCAACGTGCGCCGGTGCGTGCTGTCGTCTTTCGCGTAGATCGCGGGTGGGATCATTCACCCGAGACAATTCGAAAGTTGGGGCGCATCTCATGAAGATGACTTGCATGAAGACAATCTGGACGACGATGTCGCTGCTGCTGGCAGCCACGGCCATCAACGGCATTTCAACTACCGCGAATGCGGCCGATCTCGCCGCTAAGCCGGTCTATAAGGCGGTGCCGGCGGTGGACCTTTGGAATCCCTGGATGATCCGCGTGCGCGCGCTCGCCGTCGTTCCGGAAAACGGCGGTTCGGTCCATCAGGTCCCGGGCTCCAGCCTGAAGACCTCGGACCAGTACGTGCCCGAGCTCGACATCTCTTACTTTTTCACACCGAATCTCGCCGCTGAACTCATCCTCGGCGTCACCAAGCATCATGTCACCGGCGATGGCGCACTGGCCGGTCTCGACGTTGGCAAGGCTTGGCTGCTGCCGCCGACCCTGACCTTCCAGTATCACTTCACCAATTTCGGTGCCTTCAAGCCGTATATTGGCGCCGGTGTGAACTACACCTGGTTCTTCAGCCAGACGGCCGGCAACACGCCCACGGTCGGCGGTCTCCAGGTCACCAGCAGCTCCCTCAAGGACACCGCCGCTCCGGTCCTGCAGTTCGGTTTCGACTACATGATCGACAAGCACTGGGGCTGGAACGTCGACGTCAAGAAGATGTGGATGCGCCCGAACTGGGAAGGCACTTTGGCTAACGGCACGGCGATCACCGGTCAGGTCAAGCTCGATCCGTGGCTGATCGGCACCGGCATCACCTACAAGTTCTGAGTTTTCCGTCTCTGTGTATGACTGAGGGGCCGATGCAAGTCGGCCCCTCTTTTTTATTGGTCTCCGTTGATTTCACAGCGCGCATCCTGTTCTGTGCGCCCGCATCATCGCACCACCGAAGGACGTCATGGATATCAAGGTCAGGGATTCGAACGGCGCGCTGCTCGCCGAGGGTGACACCGTTACGGTCATCAAGGATCTGAAGCTCAAGGGCTCGTCCACCGTGATCAAGCGCGGCACGGTGATCAGGAACATCCATCTCACCGACAACGAAGACGAGATCGAAGGCCGCACCGACAAGGTGAAGGGGCTGGTGCTGCGGACGGAGTTTTTGAAGAAGGCGTAGGAGACGTCGTGCGTAGGACGGGTTGAGCGCAGCGAAAACCCATCGCCTTCATCGTCCGGCATCGATGGGTTTTCGCGAAGACGCTCAACCCATCCTACGATCTACGCTTCGACATACTCCGCGATGCTCGTCGGTTCCGGTATTGGCTGTCCGTCTTCCTTCAGTCCGTCGATGTGAAACCGGATCGCATCGCGAATTTCGTTCTCGACGGTCTGCAAGGTCGGGCCGGTTGCGACGCAGCCGGGCAAGTCCGGAACATAGGCCGAATAATTGTTGTCGGCCTTCTCGATCACCACCGCGTAGCGCATCAGCGTTTCTCCTTCAGGCCCGCTTGCTTCAGGATACTTGCAAATGTACCCGGCGCAATGTCGTCCGACGGCTTGCCTGCGACAGTGACGCGGCCGGGTTTGACTGAATGTTTATACTGTCGATGGCTGCCGCGCGTAACGATAAGAAACCAGCCGTTTCAATCAGTTGAATAGCGTCCCTGACCTTCATCGGTGCCGCCCCGACGCCTACGATGCATGGCATTCCTTAAGTGAGCTGTATTCTATAAATCAACCTATAATTGCATTTGCGGCTTTGGCTTGAAGAGTGATGATCGTGACTCTGGGGGGGCTCCGTCAGATCCTCGCGAGAACAAAAAACGCGGCGAGTTTCCCCGCCGCGTTTGCATCTCCCGCAACTTGCGTCGCGCTTATTCTTCGTCCTCGTCGTGCTTCTTGCCGCCGCCGATGCCTTTCAGCTTGGCGAACACGGCGTCGACATTCAGGTCGTCGTCGCTCTTCTCGGACTCGTAGCCGTAGTCGTCCTTGCGGGTGGTCTCCGAGGCCGGCAGCAGGGTGGCGCCGCCATAGGCCTGCTGGTCCAGCGGCTTTTCCTTCGCCGCGCGCTGCACTTCGAAATCGAGTTCGATCTGCGAGCACAGGCCGAGGGTCACCGGGTCCATCGGGGTCAGGGTCTGGGCGTTCCAGTGGGTGCGGTCGCGGATCGAGGCGATGGTGGTCTTGGTAGTGCCGACCAGACGCATGATCTGGGCGTCCTTGAGTTCCGGATGGTTCCGCACCAGCCAGAGGATGGCGCTCGGGCGCTCGTGGCGGCGCGACACCGGGGTATAGCGCGGGCCCTTCTTCTTGGCGGCCGGCGGCAGCACCACCTTGCTCTCCTCGAGCTTGAGGCGGTAATTCGGGTCGCTTTCGCCCTTTTCGATCTCGCTGCGGGTCAGCTGGCCGTTCGAAATCGGGTCCATGCCCTTGATGCCCTGGGCAGCGTCGCCATCGGCAATGGCGCGGACTTCGAGCACGTGCATCTTGGTGAAATCGGCGACCTGGTCGAAGGTCAGCGCGGTGTTGTCCACCAGCCAGACGGCCGTCGCCTTTGGCATCAGCGGGGCGTTGCTCATGGCAAATCTCCTTTGTGCTTCGCCCACCTCTTTTGGAGGCGAAGCCGTCAAGTCATCGGTGATGACGGGGAATTAGCCTTCTATATAAGCTGGGCCGGGGCGGACGCGCAATGGCGGACGTTTCGGCCTTGACAGCGCCGCAAACCGGCCCCAAGTCCTTATCCGAACAAGCTCTTTGGCTGATTTTCCATCAATCTGACCGCTCGCTCCCGGATTTCGGGGGCCTAGGCATGTGGATCGCCCCATTATGACGACCAAACCGCCCCTGAAAATCGTTCTTTGTTCGCCGCGCGGCTTCTGCGCCGGCGTGGTCCGGGCGATCGATACGGTGGAACGCGCATTGGCCATCCATGGCGCGCCGGTCTATGTCCGCCACGAGATCGTCCATAACAAATATGTCGTGGATAGCCTGAAGACCAAGGGCGCCATTTTCGTCGAGGAACTCGCCGAAATTCCGGACAATACGACTGCGCCGGTAGTATTTTCCGCCCATGGCGTGCCGAAGTCGGTTCCCGAGGATGCCCGCCAGCGCAATTTCTTCTCGCTGGACGCGACCTGCCCGCTGGTGACCAAGGTTCACCGCGAGGCCGCCATCCACTTCAAGCGCGGCCGTGAGATCCTGCTGATCGGGCATTCGCATCACCCGGAAGTGGTCGGCACGGTCGGCCAGCTGCCGCCGGGCGCCGTCCAGCTCATCGAGACCGCCGAGGACGCCCAGACCTTCCAGCCAAAGGATCCGGACAACCTCGCTTTCGTGACGCAGACCACGCTCTCCATCGACGACACCGCGGAAATCGTCGCCGTGCTGAAGTCGCGTTTCCCGAACATCAACGGCCCGCACAAGGAAGATATCTGCTACGCCACCACCAACCGCCAGCTCGCGGTGAAGAAGGTGGCGCCGGTGGTGGACGCCCTGATCGTGGTCGGTGCACCGAATTCGTCGAACTCGCAGCGCCTGCGTGAAGTCGCCGAGCGCGAGGGCTGCCGGGTGTCGGTGCTGGCGCAGCGCGCCAGCGATCTCGACTGGAGCATGTTCGAGGGCATCACGAGCCTCGGCATCACCGCGGGCGCCTCGGCGCCGGAAGTGATCGTCGAGGAGATCATGGAAGCTTTCGCGCAGCGCTACACGCTGAATGTGGAGACGGTCTCGGCCGCGGAAGAAAACGAATTCTTCCCGCTGCCGCGCTCGCTGCGTCCCGAAGCCGCCGCATAAGGCGATGGCGGTCTATACCGACGTCGCCAACGACGATCTCGCGGACTTCCTCAAGCAATACGACATCGGCGAACTGCTCTCCTACAAGGGCATCGCCGAAGGCGTCGAGAATTCCAACTACCTGCTGCACACCTCGAAGGGCGCGTATATCCTCACGCTCTACGAGAAGCGCGTGGCGCTGGACGATCTGCCGTATTTCCTCGGCCTGATGGAGCATCTGTGCGCGCGTGGCGTCAACTGCCCGCAGCCGCAGAAGACCCATGACGGTGCGGTGTATTCGTCGCTCGCCGGTCGTCCGGCCGCGATCATCAATTTCCTCGAAGGCATGTGGCCGCGCCGGCCGACCGCCGTACATTGCGCCGGTGTCGGCGATGCGCTGGCGCGCATGCATGTGGCGGGCGCAGACTTTCCGTTGAAGCGGGCGAACAATCTCTCGGTCGAGGGCTGGCGCCATCTGCTCGATCTCGCTGCCCCCCGCGCCGACACCGTGCAGCCCGGCCTGCGCGATTTCCTCGAAACCGAACTCGCGCATCTCGCCGCACAGTGGCCCAGGGATCTGCCTGAAGGCGTGATCCATGCCGATCTGTTTCCGGACAATGTGTTCTTCCTCGGCGACCAGCTCTCGGGCCTGATCGACTTCCCGTTCTCCTGCAACGACATGCTCGCTTATGACGTGGCGATCTGCGTGAATGCGTGGTGCTTCGAGCCGGATCTGTCCTTCAACGCCACCAAGGCGCGGGCGCTGTTGAATGCCTATAACAAGGTGCGCCCGCTGACGGAGGCGGAGCAGGCGGCATTCCCGCTGCTGGCGCGCGGTTCGGCGATCCGTTTCCTGCTGACGCGGCTGGTGGACTATCTCAACGTGCCGGAAGGCGCCTTCGTGAAGCCGAAGGATCCGCTGGAATATGTCCGCAAGCTGCGCTTTCATCAGGCGGTGAAGAGCATGGCCGATTACGGCGTTGAAGCTGCGGGACAGCCAGCGTGAGTGGTCCGAACGTCACGATCTATACGGACGGTGCCTGTTCAGGAAATCCCGGCCCCGGCGGCTGGGGCGCGATCCTGCGTTTCGGCGATGCCGAGAAAGAGCTGAAGGGCGGCGAGGCGCATACGACCAACAACCGTATGGAGCTGATGGCTGCGATCTCGGCGCTGGAAGCGCTGAAGAAGCCGTGCAGCGTCGATCTGCACACCGACAGCCAGTATCTGCGCAACGGCATCATGAGCTGGATTCACGGCTGGAAGCGCAATGGCTGGAAGACCGCCGACAAGAAGCCGGTGAAGAATGTCGATCTGTGGCAGCGGCTGGACGCAGCGCTGCAATCGCATGAGATCAAGTGGCACTGGGTGAAGGGCCATGCCGGCCACGCCGAGAATGAACGCGCCGATCAACTGGCGCGGGATGGGCTGGCTGAGGCGAGGAAGAAGTAGCAGCCGTAGGGCGGATTAGCCGAAGGCGTAATCCGCCGGCCGAGTTCATAGCCGAAACTGCGCGGCGGGTTACGCTACGCTAACCCGCCCTACGGCCGTTCGATCTTACAGCTGTCCCAGCAGCGTATCGCCCCCCGAGACTTCCACCTTGCCCGGTGCCGGCTCGAGATTGAGCTTGGTCACCACGCCGTCTTCCACCAGCATCGAATAGCGCTTGGAGCGGATGCCGAGGCCGTTGCCGGAGGCGTCGAGGTCGAGGCCGATGGCCTTGGCGAATTCGGCATTGCCGTCGGCCAAAAAGACCGCTTCGTCGCGCAGGTCGGTGTCCTTCTTCCAGGCATTCATCACGAAGGCGTCGTTGACCGAGGTGATGGCGATGGTGTCCACGCCTTTGCCCTTGATGGCATAGGCGTTGAGGAAGATGCTCGGCAGATGCATCTTGTGGCAGGTGCCGGTGTAGGCGCCGGGCACCGCGAACAGCGCCACTTTCTTGCCCTTGAAGATGTCGTCGGTGGTCTTCACCACCGGGCCTTCCTCGGTCATCACGCGAAACTTGGTCTCGGGCAGCTTGTCGCCGACTTGGATGCTCATGGTCGCTCTCTCCAGATGTGGATGGGGGTTTTTAGACCGGGGCGATGACACGGGCAATATTGGGCGTTGCCCGGATGGAGCGCAGCGCAATCCGGGGACCGGCGTTTCGATACGCTCGACATCCCCGCATTACGCTGCGCTCCATGCGGGCTACAGGTTCACCCCTTGAACCCGCCCGCATCCAGAAACGCCTGCTCCTCCGCCGTCGTCTCGCGGCCGAGCACTGCATTCCGATGCGGGAAGCGGCCGAACTTGCGGATGATGTCCGCATGGATGTCGGCGAATTTCAGATTGTCGCTCTCGCCGGCGGCGCGGAAGAGCGCGCAGCACTGCTCCTGATCGGCGAGATCTTCCGAATGCATCAGCGGCATATAGACGAACTGGCGCAGTGCGGGATCGACACGATCACCGACGCCGCGGGCGATGGCGCGCTTGGCGAGGGCGCAGGCCTGCGCATCAGTGGCAAAGGCGCGTGGGTCGTCGCGGAACAGATTGCGCGGGAATTGGTCGAGCACGACGATCAGCGCCAGCGTTCCGTCGTCGCTCGCTTCCCATGACGCCAGTCCGCCATCGCGTGCCGCTTCATAGCTGGCAAGAAAACGCGCCCTGATCTCGGCATCGAAGGCGTCGTTCTTGGCGTACCAGCGATCGTAGCCGGCGTCGGTCCAGAAGGCGATGATGTCGGCGGGGGAAGTATCGGTCATGCGGCAGTCCGTGGGGTGAGCGTGTTGCGCCCACCCCATAGCATCCTCAGGCCGCGGCCTCCTGCTTCTTCTCGTCGCGGAGTTCGCGGCGCAGGATCTTGCCGACATTGGTCTTCGGCAGGGCGGTGCGGAATTCGATCTGCTTGGGCACCTTGTAGTTGGTGAGCTGCGTGCCGCAGAACTTGATGATGTCCTCGGCGGTGAGGTTCGGGTCCTTCTTCACGATGAAGGCCTTCACCGCCTCGGTGGTCTTCGCATCCGCGACGCCGATCACGGCGCATTCCAGCACGCCGGGATGGCTGGCGATCACGTCCTCGACCTCGTTCGGATAGACGTTGAAGCCGGAGACCAGCACCATGTCCTTCTTGCGGTCGATGATCTTGGTGAAGCCCTCGCCATCCATGATGCCGATATCGCCGGTGCGGAAATAGCCGTCGGCGGTCATCACCTTGGCGGTCTCGTCCGGCCTGTTCCAGTAGCCGATCATCACCTGCGGGCCCTTGGCGCAGATCTCGCCGGGCTGGCCGAGCGGCACTTCATTGCCGTCGTCATCGCGGATCGAGATATAGGTCGAGGGCACCGGCAAGCCGATGGTGCCGGTGAACTGGTCGATATCGGCGGGATTGCAGGTCAGCGTCGGCGAGGTCTCGGACAGGCCGTAGCCTTCAGCCACCAGGCAGCCGGTCACCTTCTGCCATTTCTCGGCGACCGCCTTCTGCACGGCCATGCCGCCGCCATTGGAGATCTTCAGCTTGGAGAAATCCACTTCATCGAAACCGGGCGAATTGAGCAGGCCGTTATAGAGCGTGTTCACGGCCGGGAAGCTGTTGACCTGATACTTCTTCAATTCCTTGATGAAGCCGGCCATGTCGCGCGGATTGGGGATCAGCAGATTGACGCCGCCGGCGCGCACTGCGAGCAGGAAGCAGGCCGTCAGCGCGAAGATGTGATAGAGCGGCAGCGCGCAGACGATGAAGAGCTGGTCCGTATGCGGCGGCTTGCGGATCGCCGGCTGCAGCCAGGCGTCGTTCTGCAGCATATTGGCGATGATGTTGCGGTGGATCAGGGTCGCGCCCTTGGAGACGCCGGTCGTGCCGCCGGTATATTGCAGGAAGGCGACATCGTCCGGTCCGAGCGTCGGCTTCTTCAGCGTCATGCTGCGGCCGGCAGAGACGGCATCGTTGAAGGCCACGGCGCCGGGCAGGCTGAAGGCCGGCACCATCTTCTTGACGCGGCGGACCACCAGATTCACGATCATGCCCTTGAAGCCGAGCATGTCGCCCATGCTGGCGACGATCACATGCTTCACCTGCGTCTTGGCGATGACCTGCTGCACGACGGAGGCGAAATTCTCCAGCACGATGATGGCTTCGGCGCCGCTATCCTTGAGCTGGTGCTCGAGCTCGCGCGGTGTATAGAGCGGGTTGACGTTGACGGCCGCATAGCCCGCGCGCAGCACGGCGCAGGTGGCGACCGGATATTGCAGCACGTTGGGCATCATCAGTGCGATGCGGGCGCCTTTGGCGAGACCCTTGCTCTGCAGATAGGCGCCGAGCGCCAGCGAATGCTCGTCGAGCTCGCGATAGGTGATGGCCTTGTCCATGCAGATGAAGGCCTTGCGGTCGCGGAATTTCGCAAAGCTTTCTTCCAGCAATGCCACCAGCGACGGATATTGGCTGGTATCGATATCGGTAGGGACACCGGCCGGATAGTGCTTGAGCCAGATGCGCTCCATGACATTTCCCCCTCGGAATTTGTTCGTTGCGCGGAGTATTGAGCAGATCGCGCCGCCAAGGCAAGCCGCGTCACGCCAAGGATGCGGCGGTGCCGGGGATCAACGCATGGGATTGGTTAAAGTTGGCGCTACGAAAGTCTGGCGATCTGTAGCCCGGATGGAGCGAAGCGTAATCCGGGAATGTAAAATGTGTTGAAACGCCGGTCCCCGGATTGCGCTACGCTCCATCCGGGCTACGCGTCACTCAGCTGCGCGGTGTTGTCGCAGCGGGCTTGGCTTCACCGGTGGTGGCGGGCTTGGCCGGCTTCGGTTTGGCAGGTGCGCCGGCGGCCGTGGCCGGTTTGGCTGCGGGCTTGGCGGCTGCAGCCGGTTTTGCCGCATCGGGCTTCGCCGCCGGCTTGGCGGCGGCATCGGGCTTGGCTGCTGCGTGTTTGGGCGCGGCGGGCTTGGCTGCCGGCTTCGCCTCGGCTGTGGCCTTGGCGTCCTTCTTCTCGGCGGCATCCGGTTTCTTCGCCGCGGTCTTGGTGCCCTTCTTGGGCTTGGCCTTCGGCGTCTGTTTGGCCTCTTCCACCGCATTGGCGGCGATCAGGTCGGCGCCGGTCTTCTTTGGCCCGGTATAGACGATGACAGGCTCGGCCGGTGTGGCGGCCGCGGCGATCATGTCTTCGGGGCGCAGCGTCGGCGGTTGCAACCCGCCCGCAAAGAACGACAGCGCGGCCGAGCTGGAGGCCTCGCTGCTCGCCACCGCGTCTTCGTCGCTCATGGGGCCCTGGCGCTTGCGCTTCGGTCCGCACATCTCGTCGCGCAGGTTCGGCGGTGCCGCATCGATCGGCGGCATCGAATCGACGGTGCCAAGCGCCGGCTTGAGCCAGGTCAGGCCGCCATTGCTGTTGCCGAAGCCGGCCTCGAGCAGTTGCGCCGCCTTCACGGCGCGGGCATGGCCCGAGGTGGAGCCGAGCACGACGGCGATCAGGCGCTTGTTGCCGCGGGTGGCGGAGGCGACGAGATTGTAGCCAGAGGCGCAGATGAAGCCGGTCTTGAAACCGTCGGCGCCGGGATAGCGGCCGATCAGCTTGTTGAAATTCGGGGTGATGCGGCGGCCGAATTTCATCGCCGGGATGTGCATGAAGTATTCGTATTCGGGCAGGTCGCGGATCACGGCGCGGGCGAGGATCGCGAGGTCGCGCGCCGAGGTCACCTGCTCGTCGGCGGGCAGGCCGTTCGGATTGACGTAGCGAGTCTGCGTCATGCCGAGCCGCTGCGCATTCGCATTCATCATGGCGGAGAAACCATCGATGGAGCCGCCGACGCCTTCGGCCAGCACGGCGGCCATGTCATTGGCCGACTTCACCATCATCATGGTCAGCGCGTTCTCGACGGTCACCTGTGTGCCCGCCTTGAAGCCCATCTTGGAGGGCAACTCGGCGGCAGCGATCGGCGACACGGTGAACACCGAGTCGAGACGAAGACGTCCTTCCTTCACCGCCTTCAGCGTCACATAGGCGGTCATGATCTTGGTGACCGATGCCGGATGCCACGGATAGGTGGCATTCTCCGCCTGCAGCACCTTGCCGGTGTCGGCCTCGATCACCAGCGTCGCTTCGGCGCTCGCCGTGCGGGAGGCCGCGATGGAGACGGCGAGTGTGGCCGCAAGGGTAAGAAGCTTGAATGCGCGGGGCGATGCTAAGGAAAACTGCACTATCCGGTTCCGGTCCTTGGCGGCCCGCCTGCCGTGCATCGAGCACTGCGCGCAGCAATGGGGAAAGGTGAGGGACGTTGAAAATCAGTTGGCCGTCACGCAGTGATGACAGCAAACCTATACCGGCCGGGCGCATCAGAACAGTGGCGAGTGGGTTAAATCCGTGAGGAAGTGGGCCAAATTGGGGAAGGCAGGGCCGTAGCCCGGATGGAGCGCAGCGCAATCCGGGGATGTCGATAGAATTGAAACGCCGGTCCCCGCATTACGCTGCGCTCCATGCGGGCTACAGCTCACATCCCCGCTTCCGCCCGGGCCTGTTCCTGCACCATGAACTGCGCTTCCGCGAGTTTCGCAAAATACCCGCCCTGGGCTACCAGTTCATCGAAAGTTCCCGCTTCGGTCACGCGGCCGTGCTCGAAGACGAGGATTCGCGTGGCGTTGCGGATGGTGGAGAGGCGATGCGCGATCACGAAAGTGGTGCGGCCCTTCATCACTTCATCGAGAGCGAGATTGAGCTTGGCCTCGGTCACCGCATCGAGCGCCGATGTCGCCTCGTCCAGGATCAGGATCGGCGGGTCCTTCAGCAGTGCACGCGCGATCGACAGCCGCTGGCGTTCGCCGCCGGACAACATGCGGCCGCGCTCGCCGGCATTGGTGTCGAAGCCGTGGTCGCTGCGGGTGATGAAATCGAGCGCCTGGGCGCGCTCGGCGGCGATGCGCAGTTCTTCGTCCGTGGCGTCCGGCTTGCCGACACGGAGATTCTCCGCGATTGAGCGGTTGAACAGCAGCGCTTCCTGGAACACGACGCCGATATTCCGGCGCAGGCCCGACAGCGTCAGCGCCCGCACATCCATGCCGTCGATCGAGATGATGCCGGATTGCGGATCGAAGGCGCGATGCAGCAGCGCGATGGCCGTCGACTTGCCGGCGCCGGTGGAGCCGACGAGGGCGATGGTCTGGCCGGGCAGCGCGGTGAAGGAGAGATCGGCAATCGCCGGGCGCTTGCCGTCATAGGAGAACGACACGTCCTTGAATTCCACCAGGCCCTGCAAGCGGCCGGGATCGACGGCGTCGATGCGGTCGCGCACGGCGGGGACGGCATCGAGCACATTCATGAATTCGCGCAGCCGCGGCGCTTCCATGAACACGCTGTTGATGAAGGCGACCACCTGTTCGAGCCGCTGGATCAGCATGGTGGCGAAGGAAACGAACATCACGATCTCGCCGACGGTGGTGAGGCCCTGCTGATGCAGCGCGATGCCGACGGTGAAGATCGCCAGCACTGTGATGGTGGTGGAGGCCCGCGTCATCACCGAGACGATGGCCCACCAGGACAGCACCGGCATCTGTGCGGCCAGCAACTGGCTGGACACGCCGCGCAGGCTCGAAACTTCCGCCTCGATGCGGGTAAAACTCTGCACCAGCGCGACATTGCTCAGCGAGTCCGATGCGCGCGCCGAGAGGTCGCCGTAATGCTCCTCGACCTCGGTCTGCATGCCCGATGTCTTGCGCACCACCAGCGTCGTGAGGATGGTGAACACCACGCAGAGGATCATCAGCAGGACGGCAAGCCGCCAGTTCAGATAGACCGACAGCGGCAACAGGATGAACAGCGAGACGATCGAGGCGAAGTGCTCGCGAAAGAAGCCGAGCCACACCCGCCACAGCGCGTCGGTACCGGCCAGCATAACCTTCATCAGGCGTCCGGAATGGGTGCCGGTATGAAAGGTGAGCGGCAGTTGCATGATGTGTTCGAAATAGTCGGTCAGCACCGCCTGGCGCTGGCGATGCGCCAGCCGGTCGGCATGCAGGGCGACGATGGCGCCGCAAAGGATGGTGAACAGACCGAAGCCGACCCAGGCGGCGAGCAGCGGCCATGGCGAGCTCGCCGCTGTCTGCGCGGCGTCCGGTGACGGCGTCTTGGTCAGTACATCGATGATGCGGCCGAACAGCACCGGCTCGGCAAATTGCGCGCTGGCCAGCAGCAGATTGGCAACGGCGAGAAACCAGGCAAGGCGCTTCTCCTTGCCGAGCAGGTCCAGCACGCGGATATAGAGTTTGATCATGGAGATTGAGCACCGGCCTGTAGGATGGGTTGAGCGTAGCGACACCCATCATCACCGGCGCAGGAGGTGATGGGTATCGCTGTGCTCAACCCATCCTACAGGCTGATTGTGCGATCGCCTACATCCGGCAGAAACGCCGTGTCGAACACGTCCGCCGCGCCTGGTCGTTTGCGCAGCGTAAAATCTTCCGCAATCGCCTCCAGCGAGGCATCGAAACGTGCGGGGTCGATGCCGCCGAGGCCGTTGCGTTTGACGTCGTCGGTGACGATGTTGTCACCGATGGCGATCTTCAGCCGAGCCAGTTCGAGGTCGCGCGCGCCGCCGTCCATCTGCGTCATCACCTCGTCGATCGCCTTGTCCGGCTGGCGGATGGTCAGGCGCACCCCTTCGGTGACGGCGCGCACGAAGCGCCTCACCGCATCGGGCCGCGCCGCCGCGAATTTCGGATTGACGATGACAGCCAGGCCATAGGCGGGACAGCCGAATTCGGCGAAGCGAAACACCGCGAGGTCGTCGGCCGGTATGCCGCGGTCGCGCAGGTTGACGGCGGAGAGATAGGAGAAGCCGGTGACCGCATCGACCTGGCCGGCTGAGAGCATCGGCTCGCGCACCGCGGGGCTGATCTTTTCCAGTTTCACGGCGGAGGCGTTGATGCCGTTCCTGCGCGCCAGCGCCGGCCACAGCCGAATCGCGAGATCGCCTTCGGCCACGCCGAGCAGCCGGCCCTCGAGGCTGCCGAGCGAAATCACGCCGCGGCTCTTTCGCGCAACCACGGCATAGGGCGCGCGGTTGAGCAACACGAATGCGGCCCTGATTGGAAGCGAGTCCGGATCGGCGCGATAGCGGATCAGCGCGTTGAAGTCGGCGACGGCGATGTCGGTCGTGCCCGCGGCGACACGGGTGATCGTGTCCTTGGAGCCGGTGGCGACTTGAAGTGCGACATTGAGGTTCTCGGCGCGATAGAGGCCACGGCTTGCGGCCAGCACGAATGGCGCGGCGATGGCATCGATGGGGCGATCGAGGGTGAACTGGATATTCGCCGCTGCCGGCTCTTCAGCCGCGTGCACAAAAGGTGCGTGAAAAGCCGTAGCGCCGAGCGCACCTATCCCCTGAATGATGGTCCGGCGGGAGATGTGAGGTGTGAGCTTGGGCATCGGCATTATGCAAGTAACAAAACGGAAGTGTATCTCGTTCGCCCGGTATGGTCGATTGAAGGCAGCGGGCTGCGACATCTTGCGCCTCTAAACTGCGCTTCACAACATGAATGGGAGATGAGTGCCTTGATTTGGTCACCAGTCGTTCAGCTCCCGTTGGGGTGCTGGAACTCAAGATGCTCAGAGTGGTTGATGATGCAGCGGCCCGCAGGGCCAAAGACCACGGAGGGCATTCAGATGTTCGCACGTCGTTCACTCAAGAATACCGGCCGCGCTGTCGCGCTGGCCGCCGTCACTGCCATGTCGATTTCGGCCGTGGCGCCGACTGGTGCGTTCGCAGCGCCGGTGAACAATGCGCCGGCCAAGGCGACCGCGCATCACGGCTCCAGCGATGCGACCGAGTTCAGTGCGCGTCGTCGTCACTATCGCGGCGGCGGCAATGCGGCCGGCCTCGCCGCTTTCGGTGCCATCGTCGGCACCATCGGCGCCATCGCCGCGGCCAATAGCGGCCCGCGCTATTATGACAGCTACGGCTATTATGGCGGTGGCGGTCCGGTTTATTACAGCAGCCCCGGCTATTACGGCGGCGGTTACTATGGCGGCCCGTATCGCGGCTATGGCGGCGGTCACGGCTACGACAATTCGCGCCGCATGACCTGGTAACGAACTGCTACAGATTCCGGAATCGCCGGCTGCGCCATGCGGCCGGCGATTTCGCGTTAACGCAGCCGTTATCGCTTTGCGTTAGTGTCACTGCATGAGTGATTCGCTCGACCGGCTCTATCAGGCGGTACTCGCGGCCAGGGATCTCGACCCTGCGACATCGCGCACGGCCCGGCTGTTTCAGCAGGGACCGGACAAGATGGCGAAGAAGCTCGCCGAAGAGGCCATTGAGGTCGTCATCGACGCGGTAGCCGGAAGGCCCGATGCGGTGATCCGGGAAAGCGCCGACCTTTTGTACAATCTGACCGTTCTGTGGGCCGCCGCAGGCGTGCGCCCCGAACAGGTCTGGGCTGAGATGACGCGCCGTGAGCGCATGATGGGCATTGCCGAGAAGCTGCCGAAGCCGCCCAAAGCGGCAAAATCGCGCAGCGGCAGCCGGCGACCGATTGACGCGCTGGAAGATCGAATCCGCAAACTTGGCTGATCGCTGCCGGGTTCCTGTCGCAGGATCGTCACCAATCAATCATGGACAAATCGCCCTTGGGATGGTTCATCGCGGGCCATGCTCAGACGTATGTATGATTGGTGCATCGACGCCGCTCACAAGCCCTACGCCCTCTGGATTCTGGGCATCGTGTCATTCGCGGAAAGTTCGTTCTTTCCGGTGCCGCCGGATGTGATGCTGATCCCGATGGCGCTGGCCCGGCCGAACAAGGCCTGGCTCTATGCCGGCATCTGCACGCTGACATCGGTGGCCGGCGGTGTGGTCGGCTATCTGATCGGCCATCTACTCTACGACAGCGTCGGCCAGTGGGTGATCCAGTTCTACGGCTATGGCGACAAGGTCGAAGCCTTCCGCGCGGGCTATGCCGAATATGGCGCCTGGATCATCCTGCTGAAGGGGCTGACGCCGATCCCCTACAAGCTGGTGACCATCACGTCGGGCTTCGCCAACTACAATATCTGGATGTTCATCGCACTGTCGCTGGTCGCCCGCGGCGCGCGCTTCTATGTGGTCGCGATCCTGATGAATCGTTACGGCGTCTGGATCCGCGAAACCATCGAGAAGCGCCTCGGCCTCTGGGTCGGCCTTGCGGTGGGTCTTGTCGTGATCGGTTTCATCGTCGCATTCAGGCTGTTCTGATCGGCGATGGACTTCCCCCGCCAAGGGTGTCGGAGTACGTTTCCCATCATGTCCAAGCCTGCGAATCCGCTGCGGTCTGATTGGCGCGTCGTCGCGATGGCGATGACCCTTGCTTGGCTGCCGGCGGCGGCATGGTCGCAGGCGATGCAGCAGCAACCACTGCCGCAGCAAAAATCCGTGATCATCCAGGTGGCTCCGGCACCCGCGACCCAGGCGCCGCCGCCTCCGGCTGCGCTGGCACCCGCCCCGATGGCGCAGCAGGCGCCGCCGCCTGCCCCGGTCGAGCGGGAAAATCCCGGCCTTTTCAACGAGATCAACAAGCTGTTCAAGGACACGCCATCGCTCGTCCCGTCGTGGTCGCTGCCGTCGCTAGGCTCCGGCAACCTCAATACGGTGGTGAAAGGCCGTGTGGTCTGTCCCGTCGCGGCCAATGGCGCGCCGGACTGCAAGGTGGCGTCCGACAAGCTGTGCCAGAGCAAGGGCTACAAGGAAGGCAAGAGCCTCGATACCGACGCCGCCCAGACCTGTTCGGCCAAGGTGATGATCCCCGGTCGCAAGCCGGAAGAGGGCGATTGCCGGACGGATAATTACGTCACCCAGGCCGTCTGCCAGTAGGCGTATTCCGCCGCACGGGCCGCAAGTTTGCCGCTGTATTGCCGCAACGCAATTGCCATCCGCACGGCCTTTCTGGCATGTTTGCGCTGCATCACCGGCCCGTTTTGCGGGCCGCTCTCATAAGAAACGTCTTCGAGGAACTCTCCCCCATGTCCATGCCGGCTTTGTTCAAGAACCGCCTGTCGCTGCCCGTGATCGGCTCTCCGCTGTTCATCATCTCGGGGCCGGATCTCGTCATCGCGCAGTGCAAGGCCGGCATCGTCGGCTCGTTTCCAGCCTTGAACGCGCGTCCGGCCGCGCTGCTCGACGAATGGCTGCACCGGATCAAGGAAGAACTCGCCGCCCACGACAAGGCGAATCCGGATCGCCTGTCGGCGCCGTTCGCGGTCAATCAGATCGTTCACAAGTCCAACAACCGCCTCGAGCAGGATCTGGCGCTGTGCGAGAAGCACAAGGTGCCGATGATCATCACCTCGCTCGGCGCACGCGAGGAGCTCAACCAGGCGGCCCATGGCTGGGGCGGCATCGTCTTCCATGATGTGATCAACCAGCGCTTCGCCCGTAAGGCGATCGAGAAGGGCGCCGACGGTCTCATCCTCGTTGCGGCCGGCGCTGGCGGTCATGCCGGCGAAATCTCGCCGCTCGCTTTCGTCGCCGAGACCCGGTCGTGGTTCGACGGCCCGATCGCGCTGTCGGGCGCCATCGGCAACGGTCGCGCCATCAAGGCCGCGCGCGTGCTCGGCGCGGACTTCGCCTATATCGGCTCGGCCTTCATTGCCACCGAGGAAGCCAATGCGGTGCAGGGTTACAAGGACATGGTGGCCTCCTCGGCGGCCGAAGACATCGTCTATTCCAACCTCTTCACCGGCGTGCACGGCAACTATCTGAAGCCGTCCATCGTCGCCGCCGGCATGGATCCGGACAACCTGCCGGTCTCTGATCCGTCGGCGATGAATTTCGGCACCGATGCATCGGGCGAGCGCAACAAGCCGAAGGCCTGGAAGGAAATCTGGGGCAGCGGCCAGGGCATCGGCAGCGTCAAGAAGGTCGTTCCGGTGGCCGAACTCGTGGCGCGCCTGAAGAAGGAATACGACGAAGCGATCGATCCGGCGCTGTGAAGGCGTTGGACGCGCATCTCATGGACGCCATCTATCGTATCGACGGCAATCGTGTCGTCGCAAGTCCGCATGCGGCAGGGCCGTGGAATCCGCATATGCAGCACGGCTCGGCGCCATCGGCGCTGGTGACGTGGCTCGCCGAGCAGTTGCCGACCGCATCGCCGATGGCGGTGACGCGCGTCACCATCGATCTGATGCGACCGGTGCCGGTGGCTCCGCTCACCTATGAGATCGAGGTGCTGCGCGAAGGCCGCAAGATCCAGCTTGTCGGCATCCGTCTGCTGTCGAACGGCACCTTGGTCACCAATGCGACCGTGCTTAAGATGCGTGTCGAACCGCAGACGCTGCCGGTGGAGATCAAGGATGCGCCGGTTACCGTTCCGCTGCCCGACGCGCCCGGCCTGACCGAGCCAGATGATCACAGCAGCGCGTTTGTCTCGGGGGTCAGCATCCGTGTCGTGCATGGCGGTTTTCGCAAGCTCGGACCCGGCGCGATCTGGTACCGCGCCAACCGCGCCATCGTGGAAGGCCAGCCGATCTCGCAAGCGATGCGCGCGGTGATCGCGTCCGATTTTAGCAACGGTTCGTCCTCGGTGCTGAACTTCAAGGACTGGATGTTCATGAATGCCGACCTGAGCGTCAGCCTTGCGCGGCCGCCGGTCGGCGACTGGATATTGCTGGATTCCGAGACCTGGATCGGTCCCGACGGCGCCGGGCTGGCGGCGTCCAAACTGGCCGATGTGAATGGCTATTTCGGCCGCGCGGTGCAAAGCCTCGTTATCGAACGGCGTTAACCCGCTTGTAGCCCGGTGATTCCATGCTGATGATGGAACCCGGTTCCGGCGACCGGGTTGATGTTGTTTGAGCGGTGGACGGAAGCTGACGATGGACAAGGCCAAGACGGGTATCTGGGGACTGGATGATGTCCTCACAGGTGGTCTGTCCAAGGGACATATTTTTCTTCTCGAAGGAGCTCCGGGCACCGGAAAGACCACTGCGGCGCTGCAATTCCTGCTCGAAGGCGCGCGCGCAGGCGAGAAGGGACTTTATATCACCTTGTCGGAATCCGAGCGGGAGCTGCGCGACGGTGCGGCGTCCCATGGCTGGACCATCGGCGATGGCATTCAGGTTTTCGAGCTGTTGCCGCCGGAAAGCCTGCTCGACGAGGACCAGCAGCAGAGCTTGCTCTATTCGTCCGACCTCGAACTCGGCGAGACGACACGGCAGATCTTCGAGGCGGTGGAACGCTACAAGCCGGCACGCCTGGTGCTCGACAGCCTGTCCGAAATCCGCCTGCTCGCGCAAAGCTCGCTGCGCTATCGCCGCCAGATCCTCGCCATCAAGCATTATTTCGCGCGTTATTCCGCGACTGTGATGATGCTTGACGATCTCACGGCCGATACCACCGATCGCACGGTGCACAGTATCGCTCATGGCGTGCTGCGCCTCGACGAACTGGCGCCTGACTACGGCGCCGAACGCCGCCGCATGCGGGTCATCAAATATCGCGGATCGAAGTTCCGCGGCGGCTATCATGACGTGACCATCACCACGGGCGGGCTGAACGTCTTTCCGCGCCTCGTGGCATCGGAGCATCGTATCGGTCAGGAGCGCCGCACGCGATCGACCGGCGTTGCCGCATTCGATGCGCTGCTCGGCGGCGGCATCGAAAGCGGATCGAGCACGCTGATTCTAGGCCCTTCGGGCACTGGCAAGTCGCTGGTGGCGATCGTCAATGTCCTGGCTGCAATCGGGCGCGGCGAGAAGGCGGCCATCTTTATCTTCGACGAAGAGCTTGGCCTGCTGATGGATCGCATGAAGAAGGTTGGCGTCGATCTCGCCGCCTTGCGTGACAAGGGACAACTTGTCATCGAACAGCTCGATGCCACCGAATTGTCGCCGGGCGAATTCGCCCATCGCGTCCGCAAGCAGGTCGATGAGCACGATATCAGGACTGTGGTGATCGACAGCCTCAACGGCTATCAGGCGGCGATGCCGCAGGAGAATTCGCTCGTGCTGCATATGCACGAGCTGCTGCAATATCTGAACCGTCGCGGCGCTGCGACTTTCCTCACCATCGCGCAGCATGGCTTGGTCGGTGACATGAAGGCTCCGGTGGATGTCACCTATCTCGCCGATACGGTCGTCCTGCTGCGCTATTTCGAAGCCTTTGGCGCCGTGCACCGGGCCATTTCCGTCGTCAAGAAACGCACCGGCATGCATGAGACCATGATCCGCGAGTATCGGATCGACGAACGCGGCCTCACCATCGGCGAGCCGCTCAAGGCGTTTCAGGGGGTGCTGCGCGGTGTGCCCAGCTATGCAGGCACGACGCCGATGCTTGATGGAAACAAATCGTGAGGCCAGGCCCGCTTTCCGAACGCGCGGTCATTCTGGCGCCCACGGGCCGCGACGCGGCCGTGGCCGAGAGTCTGATTCTGGAGGCTGGTTACTTTGCGACCGTTTGCGACGGATTCGATCGGCTGGTGCAGGAGATCGAGGGTGGCGCCGGCTGTGCGGTGATCGCGGATGAGGCAATCAAGACCGCCGATTTGCGCCATCTCGATCGCTGGCTTCACAACCAGCCGGTCTGGTCGGACTTTCCCATCGTTTTGCTGACACGGCATGGTGGCGGGCCTGAACGCAATCCGGATGCGGCCCGGCTGCGCCAGGTGTTCGGTAATATCACCTTCCTTGAACGGCCGTTCCATCCGACCACTTTGATCAGCGTCGTCGGTTCGGCTGTGCGCGCACGCCGCCGCCAGTATCAGACGCGCGCCATTCTCGAAGATCTCAGCGACAGTCAGGCGCTGTTGCAAACAGCGCTAGATGCCGGCCGGCTCGGGACGCTCGAACTGCATTTGCCGGAGCTGCGGCTCGATGTCTCGGAAGCCACCAAGGCCTGTTTCGGCCGCTGGCCGGATGAGGTGTTCACCTTTGCCGATTTGCAGGCGTCGGTGCATCCTGACGATCGTGCCCAGCGCCAGAGCGCTCTCGATGCGACGCTGGCCACAGGCGTCGACTACAATGTCGAATATCGCAATGTCTGGGCCGATGGCACTGTGCACTGGATCGAAACCCGCGCCCGTATCGTGCGCGGGCCGGATGGTGCGCCGAAAACTCTGGTCGGCGTGTCCGTGGATATCACGGCGCGAAAGACCGCCGATATCGAGCGGGACAATCTGCTCGATCAGCTCACCGCGGAGCGTGTGGCGCTCGCCGAACTGACGGCCACGCTGGAACAGCGGGTCGAGCAGCGCACCGCCGAGCTGATGAAGGAATCCGCCGCCCGCGAGCGCGCGCAGGAGCAACTGCGTCAGGCGCAGAAGATGGAGACCATCGGCCAGCTCACCGGCGGCGTGGCGCATGACTTCAACAATCTCCTGATGGCGGTGATGGGCAATCTCGAATTGCTGCGCAAGCGCATGCCTGACGATCCGCGCCTGAAGCGGCTGGTCGATGGCGCCATGCAGGGCGCCGAGCGCGGGGCGTCGCTGACGCAGCGCCTGCTGGCTTTTGCGCGCCAGCAGGATCTGCGCGCCGAAGCAGTCGATCTCGGCACGCTGGTTCGCAGCATGAGCGACCTGCTCGATCGTTCGCTCGGCCCGCGCATTGCGCTCAGCTTCGACATTCCGGATGGGCTGCCGCCGGCGCGGATCGACGCGAACCAACTCGAACTGGCGATCCTCAATCTTGTCATCAACGCCCGCGATGCCATGCAGGATGGCGGTGCCATTGCCATCAAGCTCTCCAGCCATCGCGTCAACGGAACGACCGGCGCGCTGAAGGCCGGCGATTATCTCAAGGTCTCGGTGATCGACGACGGCGAAGGCATGTCGCCGGAGACGCTGAAAAAAGCGATCGAGCCGTTCTTTTCCACCAAGCCGATCGGCAAGGGCACCGGTCTCGGCCTGTCGATGGTCCATGGTCTCGCCGAACAGCTCGGCGGCACGCTCGAACTCACCAGTAAGGTCGGGCAGGGGACGACGGCGTCGTTGATCGTTCCGGCGACCAGCGCGCTGCCGGCCGTTGTCGAGGAGGCCGAGCCCGAGCGGCAGGAAGCGCGCCCGGCCGTGATTCTGTTCGTCGATGACGATCCTCTGATCGCCATGTCCACGGCAGAGATGCTGGAGGATCTCGGACACAAGGTGATCCCCGTCAGTTCCGGCCGCGATGCACTGGATATCCTGCGCAGCGCGCAGCCGATCGACCTGATGATGACCGATCACATGATGCCCGGCATGACCGGGATCGAACTCGCGGCCCGGTCACGTGAAGTGCGGCCGTCGCTGCCGATCCTGCTTGCGACCGGCTATGCCGATCTGCCGGAAGGCGCCCAGCTCGATCTGCCGCGTCTGGCGAAACCCTATCATCAGGAGCAGCTGCGGGATCGGCTCGAGCAACTGCTGGGATAGGATCGCGGGGCGGATGAGCCGAAGGCGTCATC
>JAEXHR010000077.1 GCA_023449855.1 Pseudomonadota bacterium
TCGCTACGCTCCTCGCAATGACGGGTGGTAGGTTCGTTTTCTTCATCACATCGTGGTAAGAGACGCGAGAACACCGTAAGGCAAGCAATTATACCGATGGCAAAAGACAGCACCGGCCGCATGCGCGTTCAGGTCAAGAGTGCCGGCAGGCTGAAACTGTCGTCAAAGCTCTGGCTCGAGCGTCAGCTCAACGATCCTTATGTGCAGCAGGCCAAGAAGGACGGCCTGCGCTCGCGCGCGGCCTACAAGATCATCGAGATGGACGACAAGCACCGCTTCCTGAAGCCGGGGGCTTCAGTCGTCGATCTCGGCGCCGCGCCGGGCGGCTGGAGCCAGATCGCCGCCAAACGCGTCGGCTCTGCGGAAGGCCGCGGGCAGGTGATTGCCATCGACCTTCTGGAAATGCCGGAGATCGTCGGCGTCACCTTCACGCAGATGGATTTTCTCGACGCCAACGCGCCGGACAAGCTGAAGGAGATGATGGGCGGCCTCGCCGATGTCGTGATGTCCGATATGGCGGCCAACACCACCGGCCATCGCAAGACCGACCAGCTCCGCATTGTCGGCCTCGTCGAGGACGCCGCCGCCTTCGCCGCCGATGTGTTGAAGCCGGGCGGCACCTTCATCGCAAAAGTGTTCCAGAGCGGCGCCGATGCCGCGCTGATGGCCCAGCTCAAGCGCGACTTCGCGACGGTCAAGCACGTGAAGCCGGCGTCCAGCCGCAAGGATTCATCAGAGCGTTATGTGCTGGCGATGGGTTTTCGCGGGACGCCGGGCGGAGTTCACGGCGAAGAGACGGAAGACTAGAGCCGCTGGTCCCGCGTATCTTCCGTCGTCTCGCTCGCCGCCTTCGCTGCAGCGTGTTCCGCGCCTTTCTTCTCGCCCTTGCGGCTGGCGATCTCCACCGCCTTGCGGCCTGAGATTTCAGCGCCGGCATCGGGCGGCATCTGCCAGAAGAACCAGGCTGACGTCGCGGAGATGAGCGACACTACGAGGAAGGCTGGTGCGAAGTCGCTGGCTGACAGTTCGGTCATGCCGCGCCAGACCATGGTGCTCTCGACGCTGAATGCGCCGATGGCGACGCCCGCGGAAATCGAGAGTTGCTGAGCAACGGCTGTGAGCGTCGTCGCGCGGCTGAGTTGCGCTGGCTCGATTTCGGCGAATGCCACTGTGTTGATGGCGGTGAATTCAAGCGATCGGAAGAAGCCGCCGACGATCAGGATCAGCAGGATCAGCGTCAGCGGTGTCGAGATCGTGAACAATGCGCAGACCGCAAGGAAGACCGAACTGACGACAGCATTCACGGTCATGACATTGCGGAAGCCGAAGGCGCGGATGATGCGCGTGGCCAGCGTTTTCATGCCCATGGCGCCGACTGCCGAGCCGAATGTCACGAGACCGGACTGGAATGGCGACAGGCCAAACCCGATCTGCATCATCAAAGGCAGCAGGAACGGCAGTGCGCCGATGCCGAGGCGAAACAGGAAGCCGCCAATGATCGCCGCGCGCAGCGTTGCGTAGCGCATCAGCGAGAAGTCGAGCACGGGCGATGCGGTCCGCTTGGCATGGATGAGATACAGCGTCATCGACACGGTGCCGATCACCAGCAGCGCCGTGATGACTTCCCATGGCAGCAGATTGAGGCCGGCGACTGAAAGGCCGAAGGCGATGCCGGCGAGGCCGACGCCGGCCAGCACGAGGCCGAGCAGATCGAAGCGCTCGGGATTGTCCGACTTGATCGGGTCGATATAGCGCTGGGCGAGATAGATGCCGAGAAAGCCGATCGGAATGTTGATCAGGAAGATCCAGTGCCACGACGCATAGGTGGTGATGAAGCCGCCGAGCGGCGGGCCGATCACCGGGCCGACCAGTGCGGGGATCGACATCCAGGCCATCGCATTGACGAGGCCCGCCTTGTCGATGGAGCGCACCAGCACGAGACGTCCCACCGGCGTCATCATCGCGCCGCCGAGGCCCTGAATGATGCGCGCGATGACGAAATGCGTCACCGATGAGGAGATGGCGCAGCCGATCGAGCCGATCATGAATACGCCGATGGCAACCGAAAAAACCGTGCGTGCGCCGAACCGGTCGGCAGTCCAGCCTGATGCGGGGATGAAGACGGCGAGGGAGAGCAGGTAGGACGTGATCGCCAGTTTCAGCGTCAGCGGGCTGGTGCCGATATCGGCAGCGATGGCCGGCAGCGAGGTCGCGATGACAGTGGAGTCCATGTTTTCCATGAACAGAGCCGCAGCGACGATCAGCGGGATCAAACGTTCCTTGGTCATCAAATGGTGGGTTCCCGATCTTTCCGGCGGGCGAAAATCGTCGCGACTCTTCGGAGGCGAGCGCAGCCGCGCTTTAACACCATGTCGCGAGAGCGGCCATCGGGCAGATGAAGAGAGCTTCTAAAACGTCTGTGATGTCGTTGGCCTCGTCTCGATCCTGCCGAGCTAAGCGACCTCCTTCAGCACATCGATGAAAGCCCTCAGGCCGGGCGGGACAAGGCGATGGCCGGGATAGTACAGAAACAAGCCGGGGAACGATGGGCACCAGTCCTCCAGCACGCTGACGAGGCTGCCGTCTTCAATGCGGCGCTGCGCCGAATGCAGCGGGACATAGGCGATGCCGAGGCCGGCACGTGCGGCGTCGATCATCAGTTCGACATTGTCGAGGGTCAGCGCGCCGGGCACATCGATCTCGATTTCCTGGCCGTGCCGCTCGAACTCCCAGCGATAGGCCTTGCCGCTCGGCAGGCGCAGCCGGATGCAAGTATGGTCCTTGAGATCGTCGGGCACGCGCGGCGTCCGGCGCCCACGCAGATAGGCGGGGGATGCCACTGGTATGAACCGCGCTTCGCCGCCGAAACGCACGGCGATCATGTCCTGCGGGATGGCCTCGCCGAGCCGGATGCCGGCGTCGAACCCTTCGGCGACGATGTCGATCAGGCGGCCTTCGGTGACGAGATCGAGCGCCATGTCCGGATAACGGGTGAGGAAAGTCGGCACCACCATCCGCATCAGTTCGCGCGCGGCGGGTTCGTGGGTGTTGATACGCAGGGTGCCGCTCGGCTGTTTACGGAAGTCGTCGATCTCCTGCAGCGCCAGGTCGAGGTCGCGCAGCACCGGTTGCAGCCGGGATACCAGCCGCTCGCCGGCCTCGGTGGGAGCGACGCTGCGCGTGGTGCGGTTCAACAGCCGGACGCCAAGGTTCTGCTCCAGCACCCGCATCATATGGCTGAGCGTCGAGGGCTTGAGGCCAAGTTCGTCGGCAGCTTTGCGAAAGCTGCGATGCGCCGCGATCGCAGCGAGGGCTGTCAGGTCGCTGAGCGAGGGGCGGGCATTCATGGATATATCTCATCAAGCTATGGAGAATTCATGGTATATACCCATGAGATGGGACGTCTACCTTGATGGCGACGGGGCCGTAGCGGTCCCGGAAACCCAAGGAGCTTCCCATGACTTCGTCCTCCGCAACCTGGTTCATCACCGGGACCTCATCCGGCTTTGGCCGTGTACTGACTGAGAAGCTGCTCGCTCGCGGCGACCGCGTGGCTGCGACCTTGCGCAAGCCTCATGCTCTGGATGACTTGAAAGCGCGATACGGCGACCGGCTATGGGTTGCCTCGCTGGACGTGACCGACACCGCTGCCGTGCGTTCGGTGGTCAATCGCGCCTTTGCCGAACTTGGCCGCGTAGACGTGGTTGTCAACAATGCCGGCTACGGACTGATCGGTGCAGGCGAAGAGGTCAGCGACGATCAGATCCGGCACCAGCTCGACACCAACCTGATCGGCTCCATTCAGGTGATCCGTGCGGCATTGCCGCATCTGCGCGAGCAGGGCGGCGGACGTGTCCTGCAGGTATCGTCGGCCGGCGGACAGATCACCTTTCCGTCGCTGAGCCTCTACCATGCCAGCAAATGGGGCATCGAAGGTTTCGTCGAAACCGTCGCGCAGGAGGTCGCGCCGTTTAACATCACCTTCACGATCGTCGAGCCCGGAGCGACACAGACGCAGTTCGGTAACAGCCTCGTCGCTGCGCAGCCCATGCCGGTCTATGACGCAACGCCGGTGGGAGATATCCGCCGCGCCTTTGCCGCCAACGCGTTTCCTATCGTCGGCGATGCCGCGAAAATGGTGCAGGCGATGATCGACTGCGCCACACGCAGCCCGCCACCGTTGCGGCTGGCACTCGGCAGCGACACCTATACCGGCGTCCGCGCCGCGCTGGTGAGCCGCCTGAATGCGCTCGATGCGCAGAAGGAAATCGCATTCGCCAGCGATGCGGATGCATGACGGAGCTGTGACGAACCAGCCCGCCGGTATCGGCGGGCTGGTCAAAAATCCCTGTGCATGGCTGCCAAACGCTTTGATTCCGCAGGGCAGCATGCTATCGACCACCGCCAATCCTATGTTGAGGGTCCGAGTCGGCGACGGTGTTGCACCGCCGCCTATTCGGCGTATCTCACGATCACGCGCGGCGCCTTGCCGCTGAACGGAGTTGGCCATGGCAGTCGGTCCCAAAATTCGCGAAGCTTTCACCTTCGATGACGTGCTGCTGAAGCCCGGACTGTCCGACATCCTGCCGTCCGACGCCGACATCCGCTCCCGCGCCACCCGCAGCGTGCCGCTGAACATTCCGATCATGGCCTCGGCCATGGACACCGTCACCGAAGCCAAGATGGCGATCGCCATGGCGCAGGCCGGCGGTCTCGGCGTCATCCACCGCAATTTCGATCCGGAAGGGCAGGCCGCGCAGGTCCGTCAGGTGAAGAAGTATGAGAGCGGCATGGTGGTGAACCCGCTCACCATCGGCCCCGATGCGAAGCTCTCTGAAGCGCTCGCACTGATGAACGAGCACGGCTTTTCCGGCATTCCCGTGGTCACCGGTGCATCGCCGGGCGTTCCCGGCAAGCTGGTCGGCATCCTGACCAATCGCGACGTCCGCTTTGCCACCAATCCGAACCAGAAGATTTCGGAATTGATGACGCATGAGAACCTTGTCACCGTGCGCGAGAATGTCAGCCAGGACGAAGCCAAGCGGATGCTGCACAAGCATCGTATCGAGAAGCTGCTGGTGGTCGACGAGCAGTATCGCTGCGTCGGCCTGATCACCGTCAAGGACATGGACAAGGCCGTCGCGCATCCGCTGGCCAGCAAGGATGCGCAGGGCCGTCTGCGCGTCGCCGCCGCGACCACGGTCGGCGATGGTGGTTTCGAGCGCACCGAGCGTCTGATCGATGCCGGCGTGGACATTGTGGTGGTCGATACCGCCCATGGCCATTCGACCCGTGTGCTGGAAGCGGTGAACCGCATCAAGCGCATTTCCAACGCCGTGCAGGTCATCGCCGGCAATGTCGCGACCACCGAAGCCACGCAGGCGCTGATTGATGCCGGCGCTGATGCCGTGAAGGTCGGTATCGGTCCGGGCTCGATCTGCACCACGCGCATCGTCGCCGGCGTCGGCGTGCCGCAGCTCACCGCCATCATGGATGCGGTGGAAGCCGCCAAGAAGGCCGACATCCCCGTCATCGCCGATGGCGGCATCAAGTTCTCCGGCGACCTCGCCAAGGCGCTCGCTGCCGGCGCCGATATCGCCATGGTCGGCTCGCTGCTGGCGGGCACCGATGAGACTCCCGGCGAAGTCTTCCTGTGGCAGGGCCGCTCCTACAAGGCCTATCGCGGCATGGGCTCGGTTGGCGCGATGGCCCGAGGCTCGGCGGATCGTTATTTCCAGCAGGACATCAAGGACACGCTGAAGTTGGTGCCGGAAGGCATTGAGGGGCAGGTGGCCTATAAGGGTCCGGTGGGCAACGTGGTCCATCAGCTTGCCGGTGGCCTGCGTGCCGCCATGGGCTATGTCGGCGCCAAGAACCTCTCCGAATTCTCCGAAAAGGCCGAATTCGTCCGTATCACCAGCGCCGGCCTGCGCGAAAGCCACGTCCACGACGTGACAATTACCCGCGAGAGCCCGAATTATCCGGGCGGCCGGTAAGGCAACCAGCGGGAACTGTTAGGCATTCCCGCCTAAATTGGGCCGCATGAGTGGTCCAAAAAGCACGCGTATTCGCCTCATACGCGTGCATGTCATGGCTTGCGCGTGTTGAGACCTGTTGCGGTTTCGCGTAAGGCGATACCGCTCGCCTGCAAATTCGCCAAGCACATTGGAGACCCCCATGGCCATTGAATGGACCGAAGAGCGCGTTGCCGCGCTGGAGACCCCGCAGATCAAGAATTTGCGCGAGAACGCCTTGAAGCGCGATGTCGCTGCTCTGGCCGATCTCTGCACCGCCGAACTCGCCAAGCGCAACGCCGACAAGCCGCGCAAGATCGGTCAGCCGCGCAGTGAGGCCAAGCAGTTCGAGCACGATATGGCCGATCAGATCGCCGCCGTCGGCAAGACCCTGGCCGAGAAATACGACCTGTCGGAAGCCACCGCCAAGGCGAAATCCGAAGGCGTGAAGGGCTTCAAGGCTCACAAGCTGCTCGACTCCAAGGGCTCGGCCAAGCTCGGCGGCATGCAGCGCGATGGCTCGGTGGCCGTGGATCGTTACATCTCCTATCGCCGCGGCAAGGACATCGTGTCGCTCAGCGTCTTCCTGCTCAAGGACCAGCCGCTCGAGACCCACGAGTTTCAGGTGATCGCGCCGCTGACCATGCTCGACGGCGGCAAGCCGGTGGCGGAGATCCGCCCGACCGCGACGCCGGCGCAGAAGCAGTCCGCCGATGGCGGGCTCGCCTTCAAGGATCTCGATAGCGCAGCTGCGGCATTTGACGCAGTGCTGGCGAAGATCGCGGCCTGACATCTCGGGTTTACGAATGAGACGCGGCGCGCGATCATCGCGAGCCGCGTTTTTGCGTCCGGCTCACTCCCAACAAGAAGCAAGAGGAAACATCCATGTCTGCATCGGCCAAACGCGTCGTTCTCGCATCGCGCCCTCACGGCGAACCCGGTCCGTCGAATTTCCGTATCGAAGACTATGCCGTGCCGAAGCCCGGCGACGGCGAGGTGCTGCTGCGCACGATCTGGCTGTCGCTCGATCCCTATATGCGCGGCCGCATGAATGATGGCCCGTCCTATGCTGCGCCGGTCCCGGTCGATGGCGTGATGGAAGGGGGCACCGTGTGCGAGGTGATCGCCTCCAACAATCCAGGCTTCTCCGTCGGCGATATCGTGCTGTCGCATTCGGGTTGGCAGACGCATGCGATTTCCGACGGCAAGGGCCTGCGCAAGATTGATCCGAAACTGGCGCCGATCTCGACCGCTGTCGGCATTCTCGGCATGCCCGGCATGACGGCTTACACGGGCCTGCTGGCGATCGGCAATCCGCAGCCGGGCGAGACGGTGGTGGTCGCTGCGGCCTCGGGCGCGGTGGGCTCGGCAGTCGGCCAGATCGCGAAGATCAAGGGCGCCAAGGCCATCGGCATTGCCGGCGGCGCCGACAAGTGCCGCTACGTGGTGGAAGAACTCGGCTTCGATGCCTGCATCGATCACCGCGATCCGAATTTTGCGGCGAAACTGAAAGAAGCCTGCCCTGATGGCATCGACGTGTATTTCGAGAATGTCGGTGGTGAGGTGTTTGAGGCGGTGTTTCCGCTGCTGAACTTCTTCGCCCGTATCCCGGTCTGTGGCTTGATCGCGCAATACAACGACACGGCCTCGACGGCGCCGAAATGGGCGGGTGCGATGATGCGCAATGTGCTCACCAAGCGGCTCAACTTCCGCGGCTTCATCGTCCGCGACTTCGCCTCCATGCATGGCGACTTCCTGCGCGACATGTCGGAATGGGTCCGTGAGGGCAAGGTGAAGTACAAGGAATACGTCACCGAAGGCCTCGACAGCGCGCCGACGGCATTCATGGGCCTGCTGAAGGGCCAGAATTTCGGCAAGCAGCTGGTGCGCGTCGGGCCGGACAAGGCGTAATCAGTCGTGGGGGGGGGGGGGGGGGGGGGGCCGGCGGGGGGGGGGGGGGGGGGCGGGCGG
>JAEXHR010000120.1 GCA_023449855.1 Pseudomonadota bacterium
TTATGCCAGACCTCTCGTCCTTTCCGATCACGCAGCGCTGGCCGGCATCTCATCCCGATCGCCTGCAACTCTACGCCGCTCCCACGCCCAACGGCGTCAAGGTCTCGATGATGCTGGAGGAGACTGGCCTGCCGTACGAGCCCCACTTCGTCGATATCTCGAACAACGAGTCGAAGGATCCAGCGTTCGTGTCGTTGAATCCCAACGGCCGCATACCCGCGATCATCGATCCGGCTGGCCCCGACGGCCAGCCCATTGGCGTATGGGAAACCGGTGCGATTCTCGTCTATCTGGCCGACAAGACGGGCCAGTTCATCTCAACCAGACCCAGCCAACGATACGAAACTCTGGCCTGGGTGTTCTTTCAAGTGTCGGGCATCGGGCCGACCTTCGGCCAGCTTGGCTTTTTCCTGAGATTTGCCGGCAAGGATTACGAGGACAAGCGGCCTCGGCAGCGCTTTGTCGATGAATCCAAGCGTCTTCTCGGGGTCCTGGATCGCCGCCTGGAAAGCCGCGAATGGATTGTCGATGATTACTCGATCGCGGACATCGCGACGTTTGGCTGGGTGAATGCGCTGCTTGAATTCTATGCTGCTGGCGACATTCTCGGCCTTAGCAGCTATCCTAACGTCCTGGCGTGGGTCGGGCGCGGGCTGGCGCGGCCGGCGATACAGCGTGGCCTGCGAATTCCTGCGAGGCCTGCATGACCATCATCGCCGCTTATTATTACAACGAAGGCAAGCGCGTCCGGGAAATCGCGCTCGACGAGCATATTGAGCTGGGCGAGAGTCGATCGGGCTTCTGCTGGATCGCGCTCACTGAGCCTACCGAAGACGAACTTCGCGCGATCCAAACGACGTACAATCTGCATCCGCTGGCAATCGACAACGCGATGCACCCGCTGTGCCCGCCCAAGCTCGAAGTCTATAACGATGAGCTATACATCGTCGCTCAAACCGCCGAGCTGGTCGGCGACCGGATCGTCTACGGCAAGATGGCGATCTTCACCGGTCACAATCACCTCATCACCGTGCGGCACGGCAACGGCGGAGCGCTGGGCAAACTCCGGGCGCAACTCGAGGCATCGCCGACGCAGTTCGGCAAGGGTGTCGACTATGTGCTGCACGCGATCCTGCACCGCGTGGTAGACCAGTATCTGCCTATCTTCGAAATGATCGAGGACGACGTCCTGGCCATGGAACGACGGTCGCTGCACGACTTCCTCGGGCCGGAAGAGGTGGCGCGAATTTTCGAACTAAGGTCCGAACTCACGCGGTTCCAGCGCACGCTCGGGGCTATGGCCGAGCTGGTGCGAAAGCTCGTTCGCGGCCACTTTCCCTGCATCAGCGCCGAAATGACACCATATTTTCACGACGTCGCGGACCATGTCCACCGCGTGCAGTCCATGGTCGACGGCCTCCTGCTTGTCCTGTCCACGGTCTTTGAGGCCAGCAGCCTTCTGGAAGCGCAAAGGATCGGTGTGGTCACCCGCCAGCTCGCTGCCTGGGCGGCGATACTCGCAGTCCCGACGGCGATCGCCGGAATATACGGCATGAACTTCAAGAACATGCCGGAACTGAACACGACCTATGGCTACTTCGTCGTGCTCGGGCTGATCGCGGTGTCCAGCCTCATCCTGTTCGCGCGCTTCAAGAAGTCCAAGTGGCTATGACCTCCGCACTCCGCGCTCTTCTCCGTCATCTGATGGACCAAAGCACGACTTGTGCGGAAGCGCGTCCAATCCAACTCGATATGAAGGTGCGCGCATGACATCCGAAGTGACCGACGTTCTACAAGCAGTCCAGTCCTTCATCGCCAATGGCTATGACCGCGAATACCGCGTCAAGGACGGCAATCTCGTTGATCTCGAACTTGGATCGATCCTCGACGCGTGCACCATTCGCGTCGACGCGGCGTTGCGCCTCGAGAGCGGGGATGACGGCGAAGACGCCTCCAACATCTACGCGATTACCGATCCGGCGACCCAGCATAAAGGCCTGTTGATCGACGCCTTCGACGTGTTCCACGAAATATGCCCGAGAGACCTGTCCCAGCGTCTTGTAGAGCATCGGGAAACAACGCCGGCGGGCGATGGAGATTTGCCGACCAAGCACGGCCTACGCAAAGTCTATAAGGACGAGTTCCACCGCGATCCCGAGCGTTACGTTCTGCGGGAGGGATTCCCTGACTTCCCACCGTGCCCTTTCGGCCAATCCTTCAGCATCCTCGGCTTCGATACCGCCGAGCAGGAGTATGTCTGGCTAGTCACGAGCATCATCCGAGATTCCCGGCTGATCAGGGTTCCATATCAGGGCGAAGACGTCATCAGCGACGAGTAGCGGGGTCGGCGAACCTCTGCGGCCTCCTCCGGGGCGCCCATGGTCCAGCATCCTGAGCATTTAAGTGTAGAAACAAAACGAGGTGATCATGGACTGGAATAAAGACCACATTCGAGAGACAATGCTCACGCTGGAAACCGCAGCCTTGCATAACGCTCGCGGCAGCTATCTGGATTATCTCTCCACCGCTCGGATCGATCGATCAGAACCGGTCGAGAACGACGAGCAGGCTCAGGCCGAGGTCGCCAGCGACATCGCTGAAGCGCTGGATGACACGCTTCATGATTATTCCGACAAGCTCGAGAAGCTCAGGACCATCGACTTCGGCCCCAAGTCAGCCGTTGCTGAAGGCGCTGTGGTCAAACTGTCCGGCCGCCACTTCGTGATCGCAGTGTCGACGAACAAGTTCACCTGTCGGGGGCGTGAGCTCATGGGCATTTCCACGATGGCGCCGATCTTCGAAGCAATCGAAGGTGCCCAGGCCGGGGAGACTGTGCAGTTCAACGGCCGGGATGTCGTTGTGGAAGACGTCGAATAGGGCGCCCGTCACTTGCAATCGCATAGACACGTCTCATCAAAGGCAAGCCCATGACAACGCCTTCTTTTTTCATAACCCCCGGATACGGGACGCGCTTGCACGACGCACTGCATTACTCGCAGGCATTGCGCATTGGCGACCGCGTGGAGATCTCTGGACAAGGTGGATGGAACGACGATCTCGTCATTCCGGAGTCGATCGAGGAAGAGATCGAGCAGGCGTTTAAGAACGTGGAACGGACACTCGCGACCGCCGGGGCAGGCTGGCCGCATGTCGTCCACGTCAATTCCTATCACGTCGGTGGTTTCCCTCCCGTGATCAACGAAACCATGGCCAGGCTGTATCGCCACTACATGCCCGACCGCGCTCCGATCTGGACGCAATTGGGGATCGAAGCGCTCGGCCTTCCAGCCATGCGTATCGAAATTAGAGTGACGGCGATCGTTACCTGACACCGCCGCTCGGGCAGGTGCTGTGCTGCGCTAGTCCAGCGCGCCCTGCGCCCGCTTCTCCATGCATATCATCGTATCGAGAGCGCCAGTGATCATCGGCGTGCTCGGAGAACGGGCGGCCGCCTTGGCATGGATTGGCCGTTTCTGCTGCCTGCGTGCAACGGCCAGCACCGCCAAGACGGTGAGTAACGCCGCCGCATAAAGGAATAGCCCGCCAGGACCGACTATAGCCATTGCAGCTCCGCCTATGAGGGGGCCGGCGGCTGTCCCAATCCCATTGAAAAGCAGGAGCCCGCGCGCGGTGCCCAATAGCCGGCCCGCGGGGAGATCGTCGTTCGCGACGGCGAGACACAGCGAATAGATCGGGATGCCAAAACCCCCGAAGAGGGCTCCCGCCACCAGGAGGACGGGGAGCGGCGCCTCGACCGCCAACGCCAGCCCGATGGCAGCCGCCGCGGACGCTAGAGAGGCACCGGCGATGACGAGATTGCGGGACACTCGATCCGAAAGCCAACCGAGTGGCCACTGCAATACGAGCGTGCCACCAAGGACCGCAGCCATGAACGCGGATATGCCGCCCACATCGAGTCCGATCCTCTGGGCGAAGTTCGGGCCCATGCCCCAAAAACCGCCGATGGCCAAACCAGCCAGGAATGCCCCAGCCGCAGCGAGGGGTGATGCGAGGACAAGGTCCCTGATCGCGACCCGTTCCTGTGCGACCTGCGCCGGCGGAAGGCTGGGCAGCAAAGTAATCGGAACCACCGCCGCCGATATTAGCAGCGACACGATCAGGAACAACGTCATGTCCGCGGGCGGCGCGATGTTCAGCAACGCCTGCCCGACCGCCCATGAGCCCATCGAAACGACCCCGAAAATCGACAGGAGCTGGCCGCGCGTGGATGGCAAAGCATGAGCATTGAGCCAGCTTTCCGTTGCGAGGATCATGCCCGCGTAGGCAAATCCGGTGACCAGGCGAAGCGATATCCAGGCAATCGGCTCCACGAATGCCACATGGAGCAGGGCGGTCATCGAAGCGATAGCTGCAAAGCCAGCGAAGGTTCTGACATGCCCCACAGAGACGATGATCCGGGGCAGCACAAGCGCACCAATCGTGAAACCTGCGAAGTAGAAGGACATCATCGCGCTGATCGCGCCGGTCGAGAAGCCCTCCTGACCGGCTCTCACGATCAGGAGCGTGCCCAGTAAACCGTTGCCTAGGAGCAGCGCGGCGACGCTCAACAGCAAGGCCGCCACCGGGGCGAGCGTGAGGCCGCGCTTACCTGCCGACCTCATGGTATCCATCGCCGAGGTCATCGCTGAGCCTGGGGCGAAGGCTGATACTCTGCCGCACTGATGAACTGCTCGAACGCCTCGCACCAGATAACGACCGTGTTGTAATCGCGAACATCGACGCCGGCAGGCACCTCGACGATGAAGCCGTTGAACGTCTTCACGTCGCCCACGCGGACCGATTTGTCCTTGGCCAGGAGGAAGGCCTCCGTCGTGTCGACGAAACGAGGAGCTAGGTAGAGCTTGTAGGCCGGGCCAGGAGCAAGACGCCCAATATGTGCGATCCGATCGCGCGAGACCCGGACTTCGCCCTCCCCCCAGTGAAGTAGGTCGCTGCCCTTGAGATTGCGAGCGAGGCGCCCGGCGTAGAGCGTTTCGGCAGTGATCGTCTGAAGCACTGCAGCGTCCGGCGCACGGGGCGCTGTGAGGATCGGCAGGGTATAGATGCCGCCTGCGAAGCCTATGGCGAGCATCCCGAAATGACTGCTGGTCAGGATGAACCAACGTCGGATCATTACTCCAGCTCCAACCCCTTCACGAACTGGTCTGCATCGAGATGAAAGTCCGAGAATATGATGCGGCCCCCAGCGTCGATAACGGAGAACCAAGGCGTGCCCCCGGTGCCATAGTCGTGCATGAAAGTGGGAAGCGTTGCGCCGGCCGGCGGCTCGTCATGTCCGAACGGAATTGGAAGATCATACTCGAGCTGGTTCACGCGCAGCTTTTCGAAGGTGTTCTCATGAGCCCCTTCGAAAACGGTCTGGATCACCGCGAAGCCCACACCCCGAATGCTCAATGCACTGTGCAGTCTCTGCAGCGTCGGGAATCCATGCAGATGGCAGCCTCGGCACCAGTGCTGGAAGGCGAACAAGATCTTCGGACCGGTGCCGACGTCCGCAAGCTTAAGGGGCGCGATGATTTCTCCATCGATCCCGATCCATTTCTGCACCCGCAGCTGGGGTGCTTGCTCTTCGGCGACGCTCATCTGATCCCTCCAATCCCGATGCAAAAGCCCGAATAATGGTCGCGCCTCGCGATGGCACGCGGACCTCCGAGCTCGTTTGCGCCCCGCATCCCAAGGAATTGATCGATCGGATCGATGTTCGTCCGAATTACGCTCAGGGCTCTAAGGTCTCGCCTGTCGGACTATGAGGATATACGCGCATTATTTCCAATAGCCGCGTGACATAGTTTCCATACCCTAGCGCTGTTCTGCCCTTGAACCGCGCTAACGGAGTTAGTGTGAAAGGCGCGAATTAACTCATACTCGTTGAAGATTTTGAAGAGCGACCTGTGTGGCCTAATGGATGAAGTAACACCTTAGCCTACTCTTTCGCAGTCAAGCCACCGAGCTGAATACTGTCGTCCAGCAAGAAGAGCATTAGCTGCCCTTGCCCCCCCAAAGCATGAGCAGAATTTGCTCTCACGTCGCCGAATCGGGGTATCCGATCGCCTTTTTTTTGCAATTGAAACGACGTGCCGCAAGCTTCTGAGATCCAGTACCTACCCGAGCTGTTGCGGCCCCCGCGATTACGGTCATAACCAACGCCGACTTAAGCACTTGTCGTCTTTTTTCCGTCGTCGCTATTTTCGCTTCTACCTTTGTAGATCGTCCTGATGCCGCCGACCCCATGGATTGTCACCATCGTCGCCAGAGGCAGTGCCAGTGTTGCGTGGAAATAGAACAGCGAATATGCCAACGGAACTGCGGGCTGAGAGACTAGGTTGAACACAGGCCAGAAGGACACCAGTTCCAACCAGCGCCCCCCAAGTGCGCGGGCCACCCAAGCCGAGAGGGCCATTGCTAAGACGACTAAGAGAAGCGCGAACTGGAACAGCCGAATTCCCATGGACCATTTGGTCCCAGTCCGTTTGGTACGCTGCGGAAACCGATATCGGCTGAGCCATAGCAAGCCGAAGAACCCGGCAATCATACCCGCCATCCGGTGCGCCGCAAAAAGCCACTCGCGTATCGGGTAAGCTACCTTCCAGGTCCAGTCGAAGGTCGTGAATCCGGTCAACAGCGCAACGAAGACGGAACACGCCAAAAGCCAATGAACCAACGCTAATGAGGAAGACGGCTTCCCGCCCAGATCACTTTCGAAAGGCAAGCCGAAGGCTATTTCAGGCCTTCAAGATAGCTGATGATATCGCTCCGCGTCGCAGAATCGTCCACACCTGGGAAGAATTTCCCCATCCGATTGCCTGGAATGAAGTTCTTCGTGTCCGCCAGGTGCATTTCCAGAGTGCCTCGTGACCATTGTACGGTCGATGCGGACATGGATGGAGAAAAACTGTAGCCCTCAAGCGATCCGGCCTTTCGACCGACTACGCCATATAAGGATGGTCCTGTGCCATTTTCGCCCACGACTGCCGAATGGCAACCGCTGCATGTTGCTTCAAAAGCAACCTTGCCTTGCGCTGCTCGTGCTTGCGCCATCGCAGGCGTGAGCGCGGCCATACCACCGGCAACATTCATGACAGGTGCATTCTCTACGCGGTGCCCGACCTCAGTTTGCAGTGCTGGCATAGCGCTAACTGGAATTGCCTTCTGACCAAGCGCACCAAGCGCAGGGTAGGCGTATGTGTAGATCCAATCGTTGTTGCGAACAGGCACATGGCATTGCTGACAGTCCGACTTGTAATTAGTCGCGATCTGGCGAGAAGTGTTTTTGGGGTCGAATTGAGCCCAGCCCCAGCCATCGCCCCATAGCGGGTTTGATTTGAAGCGCCCTTGGGTATCTTTGATCATGAGGAACCAGGTCGTAGTTTCGCTGGCCCAGAACGCCTTTCCAGTCGTGTGTGATGCGCCAATCGTTGCAGAAACTTCCTTTATGATCACAGCACCGTCGGGCCACTTCCCGGATTGCCGAAAAGCAGCGACGTCCGGTGGTCGTGTGTAGACCGAGTGCACATCTGC
>JAEXHR010000177.1 GCA_023449855.1 Pseudomonadota bacterium
CGCGCGCCGCCGCTCGTCGAATTCGCGCGGCGCCGCGCCCTGGAACGAGAAGATCGATTGCTTTTCGTCGCCAACTGCAAAGATCGTCCGCTTCACGCCGTCGCGCGCGCCTTCGCCCGAGGTGAACTCGGCGATCAGATGGGTCAGGATGTCCCATTGCCGCGGCGACGTATCCTGCGCCTCGTCGATCAGCACATGGTCGACGCCGCGGTCGAGCTTGTAGTGAACCCAGCTCGCCGCGCCCGATTCCAGCAGCGCCAGCGTCTGGTCGATCAGGTCGTCATAATCGAGCAGTCCGCGCTCGATCTTCTCGCGGCGATAATTCTCGGCCACCTGGCTGGCGATCGCCAGCAGCGCCTCCGTCCGCTCGCGCATGGCCACGCCACGGCGGCGATCCAGCAGCGGAATGATGCGATCGCCCTCGCGCTGCAGGGTGGCGATGATGTCGGGGCGGCTGTCGGAAATCTTCTTGGTCGCCAGCGATTTTCGCAGGCTCTGCTCCTTGGTCAGGAACAGTTCGAGATATTTCTCGACCTGCTCGGTGCCTGAGAGAACAAGGGCATCGCGCAGCCGCGTTGCCTGGTCGCCATCGGTCTTGCTGCCGGTCGCGAAAATCTCGGCAGTCGAGATCCAGTCCCTGCGCGGCAGATGCGGGCCATCGACGATGTCGAGCTCGATGGCCTCGCGCGTATCGGTCGCGGACACGCCGAGCGTCGCGCAAAGCTGCGCTATCGCAATCTCGGTGGAGCCGGCATGGCCGATCCAGGCGAGAAATTTATCCCGGCTCAGGCTCGCCTCGCGCACCACGTCACGGAAGGTGACATCGGCGGCCGAGGTCATCGCGATCGTCAGTGCCCTGCCTTCGGCGCTGCCCGGCGCCGCCGCGGCCTGCAGCAGCACCGCCAGTGAGGCCCGCTCCATCATCTCGTTCTGGTCGCGGTCGTCGAGCACGCTGAAGCGGGCGGGGACGTTGGCCTCGAACGGAAACTGCTGCAGCAGCCGCGTGCACAGCGCGTGGATGGTCTGCACCTTCAGTCCGCCCGGCGTCTCCAGCGCGCTGGCAAACAATTCGCGCGCCCGTGCGCGCAGCCGCGCATTCGGCGTGGCCACGCCGGCATTGCGGATTTCCGTATCGAGCGCCGCATCGTCCAGCGTCACCCAATGCCCGAGCCGCGAGAACACGCGCTCCGCCATATTTGCCGCCGCGGCCTTGGTGAAGGTGACACACAGGATCTTCTCCGGCGACACGCCGTCCAGCAGCAGGCGAATGACGCGATTGACCAGCACATAGGTCTTGCCCGAGCCGGCATTGGCGGAGACGAACACCGACGACGTCGGGTCCGAGGCCAGCTTCTGCTTCGCCGTGGCGGCGTCGGGAATGTTGCGCGGGCCGCTCATGCGTCGCCTCCCCCGGAAGTGCCGCCATTGGCGGACCATTCCTTGATGCGGGCGAGATCGTCATAGACGCCGTAGCGGTTCGACCACATGGAGAGCGCGAGCGATGTGTATCCTTGGGCTTCGTCTTCGAATTTTCGAATGAGGCCCTCGAGTCGCGCGCGTGCTTCGATGGCGGCGTCGTCGGGATGCTGTGGCTCATCCTTGCGCTCGATGCGCAATTCGATCGGTTTTTCCTCGCCGGGCGGATTGTTGCCGCTGAGTCGAATGTAAGTCAGTTGACTTACGGAGCTACCGGCGGCAATGCCGCGGAAACCACCCTCCCGCAGGATCGCGGCTTCCAGCGTGAGCTGCGGCGAAAGACCCGTGCGCACCTGTTTGCCGGTGGGCGGATTTCCGGTCTTGTAGTCGAGCAATGCGAAGGTGCGGTCGGTGCGATGTTCGATCCGGTCAGCGCGCGCCGTCAAACGGAAGATGCGTCCATGATCGAGAGGAATCTCGATCATGCCGTCAGTTTCGGCATCGATGCTGGCCACGTTGATGCGACGCTCGATTTCCCAATTGGAGAACCACGATGCAATACGCAGGAAGCGTGGCCACCACAAAGCTTGCGCTTCCGGCCGGCTCATCAATGGATCGAAATGCACCTTGCCGATGGCGCGGAGTGCGGCCGCGGGATCGGGAGGCAACGCCTTGCTGAATTCCAGCGTGAAATCGCCGATCGCATTGTGGATCGCCGAACCGCGATCGGCAGCCGACAGCGGCATGTCGACGGGATCGAGCGGCGCAAGGCCGAGGATATATCGCGCATAGATCGAATAGGGATCGCGGAGCCAGGTTTCGATGGCGGTGACGGAGAGCCGCAGCGGCCTTGCCGCACGCGGCGGCTTCGGCTCCGGCTGGGTGACCGGCGTCACCTTGTCCGGCTGGTCCAGCGTCTCGGCATAGACGACATATTTTGCGCCGGCCTCGATCGCAGCCTTCCAGCGGTCCTCGCCGGCTACCGCCTCCATACGATGCAGGAAGCGCGAGGCGACCGCCGGCGCGCCGCCGACCTTTGCGGCATGGCTGAGGATCACCTCGTCATGGCCGAGCAGTTGCACGAAGTCGTGGGCGGTGAGGCCGATGCGGCGCTCCGGCAGGTCGAGGCCGAGCTGGTTGCGCATCGGCCGGCTCAGCCACGGATCGGTCCGCGGCGACGGCGGCCAGACGCCTTCGACAAGACCGCCGAGAATGACGCGATCCGATTGCGTGAGCCGCGCCTCGAGCTGGCCATAGATGCGGAGTTTTGCATCGGCGACCTCCGGCCGGCGCACGATGCGATCGCCGAAGGCGGTCTGGAACACTTCGGGATAGTCGCGCAGTTGCAGCATGAGGCCGGAGAGGTGCAGGCGATCCTCGCCGCCGTCCTCCGCGGACTCCATGACGAGCAGGTCATCGAACACCTGCGCAAGCGCATTGCCGCCGCTGCGCCCCGCCAGTGCGATGGCGCCGCCCTTGTCGTCTTTCGACAGTAATTCGATCACCTGCCGATGCCGCTGCGCGACCGCGGCGAAATCGATCGGCCGGGCGGGATGAATGCTCTCCAGCGGCGCGAGCGCTGTCTGCAGCTCCGCGATCAGATCGTCGACGCGGTCGAGCTTGTCGCCAGAGAGCCTTGCCCTCGGCTCCGCTGCATGCAGCATCGAGGCCTCGCGGCGATGCAGCTTGCCGAGCTCGTCGCGAAACCGCGCAAAATCCTGTTTGAGCCCGGCAGTGCCGGGCGCTGGCCGCGTACCGCGCAGGAGTGCGAGCTCCAGCGTTTCGATGGCGTCTTTCCATGCATGCGCCTTCTCGCCGAGCCGGAATAGCGGATGTTTGAGCAGCGCGAGCAGCGTCGCCGGTTCGAGCCGCTCAGCGGCAGCCTCGGCGACCAACCGTGCAAAGATGCCCGCCGATGTTTCGGTCAGTGCATCGCCGCCGGAATCGTCGCATAGCAGGTTCCAGCGCCCCAGAGCCGCCATCACGCGCCGCGCCAATGCACGGTCGGGCGTCACCAATGCGGCGGATTTCTTCTGCTCGTGTGCCTCGCGCATCGCAATCGCGATGCTGAGCGCTTCCATTTCCGGATTGGCGGCGGCGATGACGGAGAGCTTCGTCATACCGGCAGCGATCTTGTGCTGGACGGCAGGCTCGCTCAGCCGCTTGTGCCATTGCGCCGTCGCATTGGATGGCCGCATCGCTTCGGAGGCCAGCAACTCACGGCCATCGGGCGCGGGCGTGCCGAGCGTGACCACGTCGCGCCGGGTGATATCGAAACGTTCCAGCAGCGCATGGAGTGCATATTGCGGATGGTTCGAGGCGGAGGATTCGACGAAGCCCAGTTTGTCGCGGGAGCCGCCGATCAATTGCCAGGACGCTTGATCGAGATCGGTATCGAGTCCCGGCAGAACGACAGCGCCTTGCGGAAGCTGCGCCACCGCGTGCAAAAATTTCGCCGTGGTCGGCATCGAACCGGTGGAGCCCGCCGCGACGATCGGCCCGCCCTTGTGGGCCTTCAGCCGCGCGGCTTCCGCGTCGATCAGCAGATCGCGCCGCACGGCCGGTTCAATCGCATCGCGCTGCTTCAGCTCATCCGGCCACCATTCGCGCGCGATCTTGAGAAAATCGAGCGTCAGTTGCCAGTAGCGATCATGCGCATCGGGCACCAGCGCATCGAGTTCCGACCATGGCACCTTGCGTGTCGCCATGTCGTCCATCAGCCGCGCAAGATCGTCGCCGAGCGCGAGCATCGAGGCGGGGCCGCCGGCCACCAGCGGCGCCTGTGCGGGATCGTCGGGCTTGATCCGCTTCGCCCAGAAGTCGATCAGCCGCGCCAGCAGCAGCCGTCGTTGCAGCCCGTCGAGCGCGGGCGGCACGTCGGGCAGATCGAGGGTATCCGGGGCGGCGGCATGGGCGAAAGCGAGTTCTTCCTCATCGACATCGCCGAGCGGAACGATGCGTGGCAGCAGCACCGCATCGCCGCCGAGCACGTCGAGAAACGCCTCCTGCGCCATGCGCCCGGCGCGCCGGGTCGGCAGATATAGCGTGACGGTGGCGAGCTTCTCGCGATTGTCCCGAGCGTCGAAGCCGTCGATCAGCGTGCCGTCCACCAGCGCGGTGACCAGCGTGCGCAGGAACGGCGCCGATGATGGGATGGTGAAAACGCGCATGACGGGCCCGATTCGAGAACGGGCGCATCATGGCATGTGGCGTGCAGTAAAGGGAGTCGCGCACTCCGCGCCCTCATGGTGAGGAGCGCGCCCTTTGCGCGCGTCTCGAACCATGATCTGGCCGGCTACGGAGCGTAGCCGCCATCCTTCGAGACGCCGCTGTGCGGCTCCTCAGGATGAGGGCGGAATTCAGGACTACAAGCTACGCCACGCTCGCCAGGAACGCGTCTTCCGCGGCGCGCACGGCGTCGGGCGTGCCGACATGCATCCACACGCCGTCCATGCGCAGGCCGTAAAGGCGCTCCGCTTCATTGGCGCGATCAAACAGTTGCGTCAGCGAAAATTCGCCGACCGGTGCATCCTTGAAGATCGCCGGCGAGAGAATGGCGACGCCGGCATAGACGAACGGCACCACCTGGTTTTCCTTCCGGCGGCGCAGCGTGCCGTCGGCGCGCATCTCGTAGTCGCCCTTGCCGCTATAGCCGATGCTGTTCGCGGTCGGCGCCATCAGCAGCAGGATGTCCATCTTTTCCGGATCGAAATTCTCCGCGAGGCGCGCGAGATTGGGGCGCACGCCGTCGATCCACATCGTGTCGGCATTGAGATGATAGAACGGCGCATCGCCGAGCAGCGGCAATGCTTTCACGACACCGCCGCCGGTGCCGAGCACCTGGTCGCGTTCGTCGGAGATGATGATCTTCGGCGCGGTGCGCGACTTCACATGATCGATGATCTGGTCCGGCAGGTAATGCACATTCACCACGGCCTCATCAACGCCGGCGGCAGCGAGTTTGTCGAGCACGTGATCGAGCAGCGGCTGGCCGGCAACGGCAACGAGCGGCTTCGGCATGGTCTCGGTGAGCGGGCGCATGCGCAGCCCGAGGCCGGCAGCGAGAACCATCGCTTTGGTGGGTTTCACGGACATGGCGATACGTCTTTGCGTTCGATTCTGATCGTCGATGGAAGTGTAGCACGCCGCGCGATGCCGCGCATAAATTGATCGAGCAATAAGCGGGCGGTATGACGTCGATGCGACACCGTAACGCGCGTCAACAGGCGCTCATGCGTCTGCTGCTTCGCTCTCTTGCGGTCTGGAATTTTTCTTCTTCTTGTCGCCGGGTTTGAGGAAATTCACACCGATCTGGTCGCCATTCACCCAGCCGAGTTCGCAGCGGCGATAGGCAAGGCCGGTGGACGACAGCAGCAGGAAGAACTCCTTCAGATTGAGTCCCTCGACCGAGGTCGCGACGGTCAGCTTGGCGCCGGTTTCGGAGACGTCTTCGAGCACGCAGGCGCGGCGCCAGGTGCCGTCGATGCCCATCATCTGCGCGGGAAAACCGCGCTCGAACACGACCCGATGATCGCCCCGTCGTTCCGTCGTCATGATGACCGATCCTTACGCAATACCGCACGCCTCATCATGCGAGGCATGGCCGATCCTGGCGACAAGAGTAAGGCAATCGTGGCTAAGATTGCGTTAAGGATTGGAGGCGTCTTCTCCCTCTCCCGTCTAGCGAAGCTTTGCTTCGCGCGGGCGAGAGAGGGCCGGGGAGAGTGCGCCCCACGTGACGTCCGAGTTCGTAGGATGGGTTGAGCGGAGCGAAAACCCATGCTGTCCGTCATTGCAGTGGGCTCCGCCGATGGGTTTTCGCTCGGGCGCTATCGCGCCTGCGCTCAACCCATCCTACGGCAGCGGCGCAGGCACGTGCCGCGCATACCACGCGCGAAATTCCGCCAATCTCGGATGCGCCAGCGAGCGGTTGAGATAGGTCCAGATTCGCGGCTGATGCTTGAGGTAATGCGGCTTGCCATCGCGGCGGTTGAGCCGGGCAAATGTCCCGAGCAGTCGCGTGTTCCGCTGCGCCGACATGATCGCATAGAGCTCCGCAAAACCGGCCGCGTCGAAGCCCGGCTCCGCCGCGCGCCGCGCCTTGATGTAGCGCGACAGCATCGCGAGCTCGATGTCTTCGGGTACATCGATGCGCGCATCCTGCAGCAGCGATACCACATCATAAGCGGCGGGACCGAGTACCGTGTCCTGAAAATCGATCACGCCGACCTGGTTGATGCCGTCGCGTTCCGGCAGCCAGATCATGTTCGGCGAGTGGAAGTCGCGCAATACCCAGGTGCGCGGCGCGTCTTCGATCGAGGTCAGGAGATCGCGCCATAGCGCGACGAATTCCGCCTGCAGCACCTCGCTCGGCGCGGCGCCGCGATCCGGCAGATACCATTCCGGCATCAGGCCCACTTCGATCAGCAGCGCGTCGGTGTCGAATACCGGGATCGTGTAATCCTGATGCGGCAAGAGCGGCAGCGTGTCCGACAGCGCCTTGCCATGCAGCACGGCCAGCATGTCGGTCGCCGCCTGATAGCGCTCGACCATCGGCGCCGGCGGCGATCCTGCAATCACGCCTTCCCTGCCGAAATCCTCGGTGATCAGAAATCCCGCATCGAGATCGGCATGATGGATCGCCGGTGCGGAGATGCCCTGCGCGCGCAGCCCGTTGGCGATGGCGACGAACGGCTTCACGTCTTCGGCGAGGTGCACCGCGGCGCTATACGACTTGCCGTTATAGACGGGCGCACCGTCCGGACGCTTCGGTGCATTCATCAGGATGAAGACGCCGTCGCCCTGGATCAGCCGCGCATAGGAGCGCGTCGAGGCATCGCCCGCCATGCGCTTGCGCTCGGCATCGAGATAGCCTGCCTGCTCGAGAAATTCGCGCAGCACCTGCAATCGCTGCACGATCGCCGCCGCCTTGCCATAGCCGGTGATCTCCGCTGCGCGCGCGAGCGAACCGAGCGCCGGGCGATGGGTCAACGCGATATCGATACGGTCGGCAGGCAGGTCGCCTTCGGCGCGCTCCGGCCATTCGATCAGCGCCACGGTGCCGTCGGGTAGCGGCGACAGGCCGATCTCTTCCATCTCGCCGGGATCGGTGATGCGATAGAGATCCGCATGCACCAGCGGGAAGGACGGCAGCTCGTAGCTTTGCGCCAGAGTAAAAGTCGGACTCGGCACTTCCAGTTCATCATCGCCGGCGAGATAGCGGATCATCGCCCGCGCCGCCGATGTCTTGCCCGCGCCGAGATCGCCGGACAGCGTGATCACATCGCCAGCGCCGATCAGCAGCGCGAGATCGGCCATCAATGCTGCTGTGGCGGCCTCATTGGGCAATGCGAGAGAGAAAGTGAAAGGCGCGCTCATTCGGCCGCGTTACGGTGCGCGGATTGGTCGAGCGGGAAGTCGCAACTCACCGTGGTGCCGCGTCCCACCACAGAGTCGATCCGCACCTTGCCGCCATGTAGCTCGACGAAGGAACGTACGAGAGAAAGGCCGAGCCCGGCGCCGCGATGGCGCGAGCCGTTGGCGTGGCTCTCGAACCAGTCGAACACCTTGTCCTGCTTGTCCTGCGGAATGCCGGGGCCGCGATCGGTCACCGAGAAGGTGATCATGTGTTCCGAGCGCGCCGCCCTCAGGGTCACCGCCGAGTCATGCGGCGCGAAGCCGACGGCGTTGGCGAGCAGATTATACAGCACCTGCACCACGCGGCTTTCGTCGCCGATGAAACTGCCGATATCGGCGCCGACATCGACCTGCAATGCGATGCGGTCGCGGGCGAGGCGATCCTGCACGCCTTCGGCCGCGGCATCGATAGTCTTGCGGATATCGATCGGGCCGAGACTGAGCGACATGGCGCCGGCATCGATGGTGGCGAGATCGAGAATGTTATTGATGATCGCCAGCAGCGCCGAAGTGGAGGTGGTGATGTAGTCGAGATATTCGGCCTGCTTGGCCAGCAGCGGACCGGTGGACGAGTCGCTGAGCAGATGCGCGAAGCCGATGATGGTGGTGAGCGGAGAGCGAAGTTCGTAGGAGACGTGGTGGACGAAATCCACCTTCATCTGGTCGGCCGCCTCCAGCGCCTCGTTACGCTCGCGCAGCGCACGCTCGACATTCTCGGCGTCGGAAATGTCCTGGAAGGTCAGCATGGTGGCGCCGTCGGGCAGCGGCATGGCCATGCAGGCCAGCACGCTACCGTCCTTGCGCTCCATCTTCAGCGGCACCGGCGCGCGGTTGTCGATGGAGGTGATGGCGCCGCGGATCGCCTGCCAGATCGCCGGCTCGTCGAACAGCGGCTTGCACCAGGTCTCGACCATCTCGATATGCGGCTGCTGTTCCAGCGCCTTGTTCGAGAGCCGCCACATCCGCGCGAAAGCGGGGTTGAACAGTTGCGCGCGGCCGTTGCTGCCGAACACGGCGACGGCTTCGCCGAGCGCATCGAGCGTCTCGCGCTGAACGCGAATCAGGCCGTCGAAGCGGCGGGCGAGATCGAGCCGTTCGGTGACATCGTCGAACAGATAGGTGACGCCGCCTTCGGGATTCGGTGTGGTAACCATGGAGAGTGCGCGGCCGTCTGGCAGATACCAGACATCCTTATGCGCCTCATTGGCGTGATAGGCCTCGTGCAGCTTGGTCTTCCAGGCGCGGTAGTTCGGCTGCTCCGGCAGTTTTCGCGCTGCGCGCAGGCGATCGAGCACGCTGGAATCGTCGGGATTGCCGTCCAGGAACACGCGGTCGAGATCCCACAGCCGGCGATAGGCGTCGTTGTAGAAAGCGAGGCGGCGCTGGCCGTCGAACACGGCGACGCCGGAGGAGAGCTGATCCAGCGTGCGGCGATGTGCTTCCGCCATGCGGATCAGCGCGGCCTTCAGTGCTGCAGCTTCCGACGCGTCGATCGCCATGCCGGCGCTGCCGGTGCCGATGCGTGCGGCATGCACGTCGAAAATCTTGCGCTCGCCGGAGACCACGATCGGCACGCGCGCCGCGAAAGGCTGGTTGTCGTTCAGCGCATGCGCGAGGCTGGCGCGGTGGTCGCTGTCCAGCAGTTCGAGGTTACGGGCGATGGCGTCGGCGGCGTCGCTGGCCTCGGTGGCGCGGACATAGGCGGCATTGGCGAAAGCCAATTTGCCATCCGCATGGCGCGCCCAGATCGGCATCGGCGCCGCATTGGCGAAGCCGCGCAGCGTGTCGCTCTCTTCCGTGAGTTCCCGGTAGCGCAGCGTCATCTCGGCGAGCTCGCGGCGCAGGCCCGACAGTTCGCGGATGCGCAGGATCGCCTGTCCGCCGATGGCGCGGCCCATCGCCTCGATGGCGCGTCCGGTGGTGGTGGTGAGATTGAGCACGAAGCCTTCACCGGCGTCGAGCAGCGCGTCGAGGGCGTGATCCATGCGCAGCGCCGGCTCCGGCGGCAGCCAGGTGCCGAAAGCGAGAATGCGCTGCGGCTGATGCGCCTGCGGATCCTGCGACATCATGATTGCGGTATCGCCGGAAATCTCGGGACGGGTTTCACCGGCGGCCCAGGAGATCAGCACCTGGGGTTCCGTGAACAGCAGCGCGCGATAGCGGTCGGTTTCGGTCTGCAGCGCGTGCAGTTCGTTGCGCAGCTTCGTTTCGGTGCGGGCGGCGCGCTGGCGATTGCGCATCAGCAGGATCGCGCAGACCACGGAGAAGCCGAGCACGGCGCCGCCGGTGGTGAGCGCGGCGATTTCCTGGCGGTCGAGATCGAGCAGGCCGGCCAGCGTCAGCGGCGCGTCTTCGGCGGCGAGCGCGCTGGTGGCGAGCATGGCGGACGCACCGACGCCGACGAGCCCGTCACGCACCATGGCAGTGCATGAGAGCAAGGTCCGACGCATCGCCGCGATCACGCCTGACATTTTCCGCCCCAAAACTGCACGACTTCCCAGGTGGGCCCCGCACCACCTCAAACGAATCGGTGGAGAATATCTGCTTCGGGAGTCGCCGGGTAAGAGTCCAGACCGTGAACGTGAATCAGGGGCTTAAGAAAATGGCCGGCGTTTGAATCGAATTGGAGAAAGTGTGGCGAAAAGACTCGCTCCCGTAGGATGGGTAGAGCGCAGGCGCACAGCGCCGGAGCGAAACCATCACCACCAGCGCTTGAGGTGATGGGTTTCGCTACGCTCTACGCATCCTACGGCTCGGCGCTCACCTTCCCGTCGATCCAAACCCGCCGGCGCCGCGATCGGTCTCGCTCAAGCTCGTCGCCACCACGAGTTCCGCCTGTTCCACTTTCGCGATCACCATCTGCGCGATTCTTTCTCCGCGCTTGATCGCGAAGGCTGTGCTGCCGTGATTGATCAGCAGCACCGCGATCTCGCCGCGATAATCCGCATCGATGGTGCCCGGCGAATTCAGCACGGTGACGCCATGCTTCGCCGCCAGCCCGGATCGCGGGCGCACTTGCGCCTCGTAGCCCGGCGGCAAGGCAATGCTCAGTGCCGTCGGCACCATCGCATATTTGCCGGGCTCGATGGTGACCGGCGCGGAATCCGGTACCGCCGCAAGCAGGTCCATGCCGGCGGCATGGGCGGTCTGATAGGCCGGCAGCGGCAGGCCCGCGCCATGCGGCAATTGCTGGACATGGACGGTGATGGCGGCGGTCATGCTGTGTCCTTTGCGGTGGCGGAGGCGATGCGCGCGACGAGCGTCGCAGCGACGTCCTCCTTGCTCATCGGCGCCCATGAATCAACGGCGATGTCGCCGGTTGCCTTGTCGCGCGTGAGCAGGTTCACGGTATTGCTGTCGCCGCCCATGATGCCGGTGGCCGGCGACACATCATTGGCGACGATCCAGTCGCAGCCCTTGCGCTTGATCTTGGCGGTGGCGTTGTCGATCAGATGTTCGGTCTCGGCGGCGAAGCCGATCACCAGCGGCGGACGATTGGTTTCGAGTTTCGAAATCGTCGCGAGGATGTCCGGGTTCTCGGTGAGCTGCAGCGGCGCCATCGCCTCGCCGGCTTTCTTCTTCAGCTTCTGCGCGCCTTCATTGACCACGCGCCAGTCGGCAACAGCCGCCGCGAAGATCGCGATATCGACGGGCAATGCCGCCTCGACAGCGGTGAGCATGTCGCGCGCCGATTCTACGTGTTTGACGTTGACGCTAACAGGCTCGTCCAACTCCACCGGACCGGAGACTAGAATCACGTCAGCGCCGGCAGCGCGCGCGGCATCTGCGATCGCATAGCCCTGCTTGCCGGATGAGCGATTGGCGATATAGCGCACCGGGTCGATCGGCTCTTGGGTCGGGCCCGCGGTGATCAGCACGCGCTTGCCCTTCAGCGGCTGCGGTCGCTGCGGCCGCAGCAGTGCATTCGCCGCCTCTGCGATCTCCAATGGCTCGGCCATGCGCCCGGTGCCGGCTTCGTTGCGCTCCGCCATCTCGCCGGCATTCGGCCCGATCATCCGGATGCCGTCGCGCTGCAGCTGCGCGACATTGCGCTTGGTCGCCGCATTGCTCCACATCAGCGGATTCATCGCCGGCGCGATCAGGATCGGTTTGTTCGATGCGAGCAGGATCGCGGAAGCAAGATCGTCCGCATGTCCGTTCGCCATCTTGGCCATCAGATCCGCCGTCGCCGGCGCGACGACGACGAGATCGCATTCGCGCGCGAGGCGGATATGCCCGGCATCGAATTCGCTCTGCGGATCAAACAGGTCGGTATAGGCGCGCTCGTTGGAGAGGGCCGAGGCGGCGAGCGCGGTGACGAACTTTTGCGCCGCCTGGGTCAGGACCACCCGGACATGGATGCCGCGTTCCTTGATCCGGCGGATCAGGTCGAGGGATTTATAGGCGGCGATGCCGCCGCCGATGATCAGCGTGACCTTGGGCTGGCTGCCTCCGTGTTGCCGCAAGATTTCGCGCGGATTCGGGGCTGGAGCGGTGGTTTCGGCAGCCGGTTCTTGCGGCAAACCAGCGGCAGACATGTGGCCGCCTTGCGACGCCTCACGCAGAATGACCCGGACTTCATCCTCGACGGAGCGCCCGTTGCGCGCCGCCCGCAGCCGCAATTCGTCACGGATGGCATCGTCGAGATTGCGGATGGAAAGATTGGCCATGGGCGCCTCGCGCTATTTCGATGGCAATGCTAGCATGAAATGCCAGCAATGCAATCAGCGCACAGTGAGCAGAATCCCGATGAAAGTCAGCGCAATCACCCAGATGCCGATGGTCCGCCAGCGCGTTTGCTTTGCGCGGATTCTGCCAATGGCTGCAATGGTTTCGTCGTCGAGCCGGACGCCATTGCGGGTCATGGTTTCGAGCTGTTCGAGCACGGTCATGGCACGTGTCGCCAGCGCTGGAA
>JAEXHR010000313.1 GCA_023449855.1 Pseudomonadota bacterium
CATGACAGCACCCGTCATGCGCGGGACCGGGGGCGAATTCGCTTATACGTATGCAATCAAAAAATCGTGCGCGGCTGGATTGTCTTGGGGAATTGCTTCCCTTAATGTGACCCTATCGATTTTCGGCCGGACGACTTCTCTATACCCCGGTGCAGCCGGTCTAGACTGACGACCCTTCCAAAAATTCGATGCCAACCAACCTGCGTCCAATGCGTGGGTTTCGACTACTATCTTGAGAAGGGACTACCTCGTGAGCATGGGAACCGTGAAGTGGTTTAACGCCACCAAGGGTTATGGCTTCATTCAGCCGGACGAAGGCGGGAACGACGTGTTCGTGCACATCAGCGCCGTCGAACGCGCTGGCCTCGGCACGCTGCGTGAAGGCCAGAAGATCAGCTACGAAATCGTGGCCGATCGCCGTTCGGGCAAGTCGTCGGCGGATAACCTCCGCGCTGCCGGCTAACGATTTTCTGCAAGCATCCGCTTGCAGACGATCGAGCAAGTTTGAAAGGCCGCGCCTCGTGCGCGGCCTTTCTCATTTATGCAGAACGTCATCCTATCAAGCTGGCAGCGCCTTCGCGGCAGAGCCGAGTTCAGCCGCCGCTTGGCGTACAGGTCGAGCCGAGCATCACGCAGGTCATCTGCCGCGGCTTGGTGAACGCAACTTCGCTCGTCGTCACACCGGCTTTGGAGACAACCCAGCCGATAACGGGCACGTAGTTGTATTTGACGTCGCCCACGATCAGATACTGGTTCGCCAGCCAGTTGCCCGACGCATCCTTGCCGACCAGTCCAGCAGGCACCGCATAAACCGAGTTCTTCGTCAGTGGCGCGCTACCGCGGCTCCAGACGACTTTTGCAGTCTTGGTGTTCGGGTCGAGATAGACCTGATGAATCGACGCCTTCATCTGGTTCTTGTCATACGGCGTCAGCATCGCGCCAGCGATGGTAAAGAAGTTCGTGACGTCGCTTTCCTGCACCGCGGTGTAGCGCGAGGTCAGATCCGACATGGCCTGGGAGATCTGACTCACCTTGCGATCCACCGCAAAGTAATTCGCTATATCGGTGATGCCGAACAGCATCAGAAGCAGCAGAGGCGCGATCATTGCGAATTCGATCGCGGCAATGCCGCTGTCGTCACGTCGCAACGACCTCGTCAGACGGCGGATATCTCGTAGGGTGGCAGGCTTGTGCATCTCTCGATCCCTGCCGTTACTGCGGTCCGAGCGCGGCGGTTGCCGCAAGGAGCCGTTTGTTCGTCGAAGTGCCGCGATCGATATTCGCGATATTGTATCCCAGCCCCGTCACATAGAGCGGCCACTGGTAGAACGCGCGCACGACCACCGTCTTGCTGGTCGGGGTGTTCGGAGAATAGGCCGGCGGCTGATAGACGAAGCCGTTCGACACATATTTGCCGCTGGCATCGATCGGATCGTTGATGGTGATACTCGTGCCGGGATCGTAGGAGCGCACGTCGATGTCGAGCTTCGTGCAATCCATCAGCATGGAAACGCGGGCGCAGATCGCCGATTTGAAGTCGGTCGCGCTGGTGGTCTGGCTCGTGTAAACGAGCCGCGCACCGTCTTCCACGCCGGTTTCCAGAACCTGTCCGGCCATGAACACCAGACCGGTTTCCATGACGGCGAAGATGAGGGCAAAGAAGATCGGCGCGATCATCGCGAATTCGACCGCCGCAGAGCCATCCTGGCTGCGACGGAAGGATCGCAGGCGCTTGGCGACGACAGCAACGGCAATGGTCGGTATCAGCATCGGCGGAATCCGGACGGGATGGAAATATCTACCGTCAGGCTGTACCGAAAACTGATTGTAGAAGTGTTTCGACGGATCGCGACAAACTGGGCCAATCTGTTAAGGCGCCGTTAACCATCGCCCGAGCGGAGCCGCGACATGGATCGCGACTCCGGAAAGATCGACAATCAGTTGACCTTACCGGTCGTCCCCGTTGCAGCACCCGCACTCGCCGCCTGTCCGCCGATAGCGCCTGCCTGTTCCATCGCCGACTTGAAATAAGTATCGCCGTCGCCGAGCGTGACGCGCCGTGCGCATTCGGGCGTACAGCTATAGGACTCGCGCGCCGTGCCACGATAGACAGTGACGACCTTGTCGGTCGGCCCCTCGACCTGGACGACACGGTCCATGAGAACGGCGCCGCTGCGATCCAGCGCGATCACATTGGTGGCGCCATAACCCTTGCCGGTGACCACGACCATGCCGCCCGGCTGCAACGTGACATCGGCGATCAACGGATTGCCAATCACGATGGTGGCGATCTTTTCCGGGAATTTGACCAGCTTGGCCTGATCGACACTCACCGAGATCATGTCGTTTGCAGCGGCCGGAAGGCCCGCCACGGGAAAGAGAACGAGACCGGCGGCAAGCGCCCGGATCATAAAGACCGCTGAGGCGCGGCTACGCAACGATAGAAACGACATCCTGTACTCCGGGACGATACGAGCCGGCCTAAGCAGATACGCAGCGGTGCCGGCGCCCGACATGGGAAATGTGCCGTTAATTGGTGAAGGAACAGGAAACAGCGGTATCGATTGAACGATCCGGAAACGATGAAGCCCGGCGCATGCGCCGGGCTCGATCACGTCATTGTTTGGCCGCCGCACTCAATTGCCGGAACGGATAAGCGAGCTGCCCGCCGATCTCCTTCGGCAACGGCTCACCGTCGACACCGTAATTGTCGGGCAACTCGCCCGCCGGCATCCGGAAGGTGCCGAACAGAATATCCCAGAGCGGGAAGGTACCAGCGAAATTGGTGTTGCCGCCCTGCTCCAGCGAGGTGTGGTGCCAGCGATGGAAGACCGGCGTGGCGATGACATATTTGAACGGCCCGAGGGTCCAGTTCAGATTGGCGTGAACGAAGGCCGAGTGGAAGGTCGTGAACGGGCCGACCCACAGCATGATGTTGGGCGAAATGCCAGCCATCAGCAGCACCACATCAACGGCGACCGTGCCGAGGAAGAGATTGACCGGATGGAAACGTGCGGCCGAGATCCATTCCACCTCTTCGGAGGAGTGATGGATGGCATGGTACTTCCAGAACTCACCGCCATGATACATGCGGTGAAACCAGTACAGCAGGAAGTCCGACACCACGAGGAAGATGATCGCCTGCACCCAGAGCGGCAACTGCGCCAACGGACCGTGGCCGTTGTCGTAGAAGGCGATCAAATCGTCCGCGCCATGGATGTTGAAGACAACCGCCGCACCGAGCACGAGAAGCCCGACACGTACGACGCGGGTGATCAGAGGCACAAAGAACCAGTAGCAGATGTCGGTAACGATCTCGCTCTTGCGCCACCACGGCTTGCCGGGGTTGCATGCCCAGAAATGCGTGAGAACCGTAAAAACAATGGCAAGAACGATCGTGATCGGGACCACCTTCATGATGGTGTCGCCGAACATCTGCAGCACTTCCAAGGGCAATGTGGACATTTCGAATCTCGCGGTTTTTCGATCTCAGAGTTACCGCCGCATGCTTAAGGAGCGTTAAACCAGCCTCTACAACCGAGGTGCGATGACACCTAAGTCATTCTGGAACCGCCTTAAGTAGACATTTACCGTGCACAAGAAGAGACAAATGCGATCGACTTTCATCAATCGAATTAACCGCACTGCAATCCGAAACTCCTAGGGTTTGCACATGGTCACGGTGCTGAGAACGCCGGGGAGACCAGGCATCTAAGATCGACAGCCACGTGCACATATGGAGTTTTGGATTATGAAGAACCTCGTTTCGCGTTTCATCAAGGATGAGTCTGGCGCCACCGCGATCGAATACGGTCTGATTGCTGCCGGCATCTCGCTCGCCATCATCGCGGTCGTGAACGGCCTCGGTTCGAACCTGAACGGCAAGTTCACCTCGCTGAACTCTTCGCTCAAGTAAGTTCTCGGCGTGATTGCAAGAAAGGCTCCGGCTCTCCGGAGCCTTTTTTGTTGGAATTCCTCTACCCATCCGTCCAGGCCGCGCCCATGAGACATAATGCAGCCGAGCGCTCGCTCCTCGAGACGATCGAGATCTCGCTCCGCGAGCCTGCAGGCCTCGTCTGCGCCGCGCTGGTGCTGGCACTGGTCACCGTGATCGCGCGCATCGCAGCGGTTTGGTAAACAGTTTCTTGTTTTCCGATTGTTCATTTCTGCCAGCTACGCTCCGTCGTCGTTTCCGCACGGGCCGCCAACAGCCATGATCCTCGATTTGACGCGTCTCCTGCTGTTTCCAGGCCTGATGGCCTATGCGGCGATCAGCGACGTCTTCACCATGACGATCTCGAACCGCATCTCGATATTGCTGATCGCCGGCTTCGCCTTTGTGGCGTTTTTCAGCGGCATGAGCCCATCCGCGGCTCTGCTGCATCTTGGCGCAGGCGGGCTCGTTCTGGTGATCGCCTTCGCCTGTTTCGCGTTCGGCTGGATCGGCGGCGGTGACGCCAAGCTCGCGGCCTGCGCCGGACTGTGGTTCGGTTTCGACCATCTGCTGGAATATCTCATCTATGCGTCGCTGTTCGGCGGCGCGCTGACGCTGCTGTTGCTGCAATTCCGGCAATGGCCGCTGCCCTACGCGCTGGGCCGGCAGGAGTGGCTGCTGCGCCTGCATCACAAGGAAACCGGTATCCCATATGGCGTCGCGCTCGCGCTCGGGGCGCTGCTGGTCTATCCGGAAACCCAGTGGATCAAGGCGATCGATCTCGGTCGTCTTGCGCTAGGCTGATACCGGCCAAGAATCGTTAACTCGATTTAGATACCGCTCATTAACCATGCTTTGACGAATAACTGCTCAACTCCACACTACAGCGACGGCTGCGTCGCGGCGTATTGTGGAAAGTGAAGCGTATGAATACCGCACGTATAGTGGTCCTCGCCATTGCACTCGGTGCCGGCAGCGTGGCGCTGTATCTCGCGAGCTCATCCGACGCTCCGCCCCCTCCTCCGCAGGTCGCAGAACTCCCCACCACCGACGTGCTCGTCGCCAAGGGCGACATTGCGCTCGGTCAGCCGATCGGCCCCGATGACATGCAGTGGCAGTCATGGCCGAGCAGCGCGGCCAGCGCCAATGTCATCAGCCGCAATGCGCGCCCCGAAGCCATGACCCAGATGGCCGGTGCTATCGCGCGTTCACCCTTCATTGCCGGCGAACCGATCCGTGAAGCGAAGCTCGTGCGCGCCAACGGCGCCGGCTTCATGGCCGCCGTACTGCCGTCGGGCATGCGCGCGGTCTCCACCGAAATCTCGCCGGAAACCGGCGCCGGCGGCTTCATCCTGCCGAACGACCGCGTCGATGTGATCCTGTCCAAGCGCGACAAGGGTCCCGACAACGGCGCCGACGGCGTGATGTCCGAGATCATTCTCAACAATATCCGCGTACTCGCGATCGATCAGGCGCCGAAGGAAAAGGACGGGCAAAACACCGTGGTCGGCAAGACCGCGACGCTCGAACTGAAGCCTGAACAGGCCGAGCTGCTCGCCCGCGCCCGCCAGAGCGGCACGCTCTCGCTGGCGCTGCGCGCACTGGCCGATGCCAATGCTCCGGAAACACCCAGCGAAGATCCCGGCACCCGCCGCCGCGGCAGCACCGTCAACATCGTCCGGTACGGCGTTCCGTCGACCGCGACGATCACGAAGTGACAAGGACGCAGACGATGAAGCTGACAACAACGAGCGGATCGATGCGACGCCTGATGGCCCGCGCGCTCTCGGTGACGGCAATCGCCGCGCTGTCGCTCGGCTCTGCATTGCCTGTGGCCGATGCCGCCGATTACGGCGCCAATCAAGCCGCCGGCGCCGGTCAACTGAATGCGCGCTTCCTGCCGCTCGGCATCGGAAAGTCGGTGGTGATCGATCTGCCGCGCGATGTGAAGGACGTGCTTGTCGCCGATCCGAAGATCGCCAATGCGGTGGTCCGCTCGGCGCAGCGCGCCTATATCATCGGCGCGACTGTCGGGCAGACCAACATCATCTTCTTCGACAGCGCCGGCCAGCAGATCGCTGCCTATGACATTGCAGTGACGCGCGACCTCAACGGCATCCGCGCCGCGCTGAAGCAGACCCTGCCGACCGCAGATATCCGTGTCGAGGGCCTCGGTGACGGCATCATGCTGATGGGCACGGCGGCTAATCAGGTGGAATCGCAGCAGGCGGCCGATCTCGCCGCGCGCCTCGCCGGTGGCATAGACAAGGTGGTCAACAATATCTCGGTGCGCGGACGCGACCAGGTGATGCTGAAGGTCACGGTCGCTGAAGTTCAGCGCAACATCGTCAAGCAGCTCGGCGTCGATCTGTCGGGCAAGCTCAGCTACGGCACCTCGGTCGTCAGCTTCAACAATGCCAATCCGTTCACCGCCAGCGGCAAGAACCTGGTGGATGGCAACGCCATCGCCGCATCTTTCGGTGCCGGACCGTCCGTCACTGCGACTCTCAAGGCGATGGAGAACGCAGGCGTGATCCGCACGCTGGCGGAGCCGAGCCTGACTGCTATCTCCGGTGAATCGGCCAATTTCCTGGCCGGCGGCGAATTCCCCGTGCCTGGCGGCAATACCTGCGATCCAACGACCCGCATCTGTACGACCCAGATCAATTTCAAGAAGTTCGGTATCTCGCTCGGCTTCACACCGGTGGTGCTGAGCGAAGGCCGCATCAGCCTGCGCGTCGCCACCGAGGTTTCGGAATTGTCGCAGGAAAATTCGGTTTCCATCAGCGGCACGCAGATTCCCGCGATCAAGACCAACCGCGCCGACACCACGCTCGAGATTCCTTCGGGTGGCTCGATGGCCATGGCAGGCTTGATCAAGCAGCAGACCAAGCAGGCCATGAGCGGTCTGCCCGGCATGTCGCAGGTGCCGGTACTAGGCGCGCTGTTCAAGAGCCGGGACTATGTCAACAACAACACCGAACTGATGGTGATCGTGACGCCTTATGTGGTCCGCGCCGTGGCTCAGAAGGATCTGTCGCGACCGGACGACGGCTTCGTCGACGCGTCCGATCCGCAGGCCGATCTGCTCGGCACCGTCAATCGCATCTATGGCGTACCGGGCCGCAAGCCCGAGCCGGCCCGCGGCTATCGCGGCGCCTTCGGCTTCATCACGGATTGAGGCGGGGAAATCAGATGACCCAGACCAGAAACATCCCGCGCAGCCTCGCACTCGTCACCGCGATCATCGGCGCAACCGCCGCACTCGGCGGCTGCAGAACCGTCGCACAGGACGACGCCGCGATCAGCGTCCCGAGCGACTATCGCCTGCGTCACCCGATCGTGGTGGAAGAGCGCCTGCGCAACACCGAAGTGTTCGTCGGCAGCTTCCGCGGCGGCCTCACCGCCACACAGCGTGCCGACGTCATCGCTGTCGGCCAGAACTGGCTGCGCGAAGGCACCGGGGCCATCACTGTGGAAGTGCCGGCCCAGACGCCGAATGCACGTGCGGCACAGGAATCCAACCGCGAGATCCATTCGCTGCTGGCTGCCACAGGCGTGCCGGCGAATGCCATCGCGAGCCGCAGCTATACGCCGAACGATCCGCGCCAATTCGCCACGATCCGGCTCGGCTACCCGCTCGTCGCAGCCACCGCAGGCCCCTGCGGCACCTGGCCGGAAGATCTCAGCGCTTCAATCAAGAACAAGAGCTACTACTCGAACCGGCCCTATTACAATCTCGGCTGCGCTTCGCAGCGCAATCTCGCTGCCATGGTCGCCAATCCGTCCGACCTCGTGCAGCCGCGCCCGGAGACGCCGGTCTACACGGCACGCCGCACTTTCGCACTCGACAAATATCGCCAGGGTCAGGGAACAGCGACCACTTATCCGGATGCGGATAAGAACAAGATCAGCAATGTGGGCCAATGATCAGTTACGCGCAAAAAACAGACGACGAGCAGCCCGCCGCCGCGCCGACGCAGGCAGCGGACGAGCATATCGCACCGGCGCCCCGGATCTCGATCCAGGCGTTTTGCGAAACCGTCGAAACCGCCTCGGCTGTGCAGGCCGCTGGTGAAGACCGCCGTCTGACCAAGGCGCATCTGAAAATCCAGATGGGTGGCATGGCCGCGGCCATCGAAGCCTATCGCTCGGCACCGACGCCGAACGTGATCCTGCTCGAGGCCGAGCCGCGCACCGACATTCTCGGCGGGCTCGACCAGCTTGCGACGGTTTGCGATGCCGGCACCCGTGTCATCGTGATCGGCAAGGTCAACGACGTCACGCTGTATCGCGAGCTGGTCCGCCGCGGCGTCAGCGATTACGTGATCGCTCCGGTCGTCACCATCGATGTCGTCCGCTCGATCTGCGGCCTGTTCTCCGCGCCGGAAGCGAAGGCTGTCGGCCGCATCATCGCCGTGGTCGGCGCCAAGGGCGGCGTCGGCGCATCCACCATTGCGCATAATGTCGCCTGGGCCATCGCTCGCGATCTGGCGCTGGATTCCGTGGTCGCCGATCTCGATCTCGCCTTCGGAACCGCTGGTCTCGACTACAATCAGGATCCGCCGCAGGGCATCGCCGATGCCGTGTTCTCGCCGGACCGTATCGACACCGCTTTCATCGACCGCCTGCTGTCGAAATGCACCGACCATCTCAGTCTCCTGGCCGCGCCAGCAACGCTGGAGCGCGTCTATGACTTCGGCACCGAAGCCTTCGACTCGATCTTCGACACGCTGCGTTCGACGATGCCCTGCATCGTGCTCGACGTTCCGCATCAATGGACTGGCTGGACCAAGCGCGCACTGATCGGCGCTGACGACATCCTGATCGTTGCCTCGCCGGATCTGGCGAATCTGCGCAACACCAAGAACATGTACGATCTGATCAAGGCATCGCGGCCCAACGATCGGGCTCCGCTCTATTGCCTCAACCAGGTCGGCGTGCCGAAGCGCCCTGAAATCAGCGCCGCCGAATTCGCCAAGGCCATCGAGACTCCGCCGATCGCGACGATACCGTTCGAGCCTCAGATTTTTGGCGCAGCCGCAAACAACGGGCAGATGATTGCGGAGGTCTCCGCCAATCATCGCACCACCGAGATGTTCCTGCAGATCGCCCAGCGGCTCACCGGCCGCGGCGAAGCAAAACGGCCGCGGGGCTCCTTCCTCGCGCCTCTGTTGGAGAAATTGCGGTCGAAGTGACAAGCCGCAAGGAGTTGAGTCGTGTTTGGTAAGCGTAGTGGAACAG
>JAEXHR010000364.1 GCA_023449855.1 Pseudomonadota bacterium
GATCTCCATCACGGCTGATCACCGACACAAACCCTCCCGCCAAACTAGGGAATTTTAGATGCCCACTTTTGCGGAATCTTCGGTGCCCGTTGACAGCGTCCGGCGATGGGCTGGTGGCGCTGGCTGACCTTCGTCCTGCTGGTCGCCGGCAACGCCTGGTCTCCGCTCGGCCATGCGGGCTTCTACTATGTCGGCATGGCCTACAAGACGATCCCCGAAACGCCGGCCGCGGCCCATGGCGCGCTGCTCGATCTCGGCCAGCACTTCTACCATGTCCTGCTCATCGCCTGGTTGATGCCGATCGTGACGCTGGGCCTGGCGCTGCTGCTCCTCGGGATCGTCATCGCGCTGGGCCGCACCGCCTGGCCACGCTGGTTCGCAGCGCTGGCCAATCCCGTCTCGCTGGTCGCGATCGGCATGCTGATCGCGCGCATCCTGCCCGAGCCGGCGCACACCTGGCTTGACGGCGCCGCGTTCAACCTCGGCTGGCTCGTTGTCTATGCCGTCTCGACGGCGCTGCTCTGGAATGGTGGCCGTTCGCCGGTCGCATCACGGGACGAAGCAGCATGACCGAAGCTGCGACAGCGACAGGCGACGAACAAGTGGGGGAGGAAGCATCAGGCGCTTTCAGCATGAAGCCACTGATGTTCGAGACCTTCGTCTGCTCGATGGCGATGATGTCGTTCGTGGCGCTCGCGGGCCCCATCGCGCGCGTGCTTGGCCTCGAGCCATGGCAGGTCGGCGGGGCGATGACCGCGTCGGGCATCGCCTGGATGATCATGGCGCGGTTCTGGGGCGGCCTTAGCGATCGGCGCGGCGCTCGTCGCTTGACGGCTTGATTGGATCGGGGGCGCCGCGATCAAGCGTTACCGCTCGGTTAGAGAATGGGATGACCAAATTATCGCTGCAACTTTGCCATCGCTTCCACTTCGATGGTTGTAAGCTCGTCGATTGTCAGGTCGAGCGCAGAGCGCTGCGTCTTCAAGTCGACCAACCTTTCCCGGATGCGGGCAATCAATCGCTCCATTTGCTCCTTATGCTCGGGATCGGCATCGTAGAGATCGAGAAACTCCTTGATTTCCTTGATGGAGAAGCCAAGGCGTTTGCCGCGCAAAATCAGCTGTATGCGTCCGATCTCACGCCTGGAATATGCCCGGGTACTGCCTACCCGTTGAGGGGCGATAAGCCCCTCCTTTTCGTAGAAGCGTAGCGTGCGAAGTGTCAGTCCGAGTTCCTGAGCGACATCCTGGATGCCGTACACTTGTAAATCCGCATCCTTTGCGCGGGTTCTCCCCTTGTGCGTGGGGTTGTCGCGATCCGCGTCCTTAAGCGTTTCATCGTCCTCGGCGAGGTGGAGCGAGTTCCCCATGCCATCCACTCCCTGTCCTCCAATCACGGCTACCCTACCACTCAAGCGCATAAGCCTCGTAGCTTGACAGGGGATAGAGGCTCAGGCGAGCTTTTTGTTCTCCTCCTCGATCAAATCCTTCTTCGAAAGTTTGCCGATCAACGTCTTGGGCAGGCTGTCCCGGAATGCGAAGGCCTTGGGCATCTCGATCTTGCTGAGGCGATCCTGCAAAAAGACCTTGAGTTCATCGACGGTCAGGTTCGATCCCTCGTGCAGCGCGATGAACAACTTGGGAGATTGACCTCTGTAGGCGTCAGGAATCGCGATTGCGATCGCCTCCTTTACCGCCGGGTGCTGGTAGGCCGCATCCTCGATGATCCGGGGATATACATTATATCCGCCACAGAAGATGATGTCCTTGATGCGGTCGACGAGGAAGAGATAGCCATGCTCATCAAAATAGCCGATATCGCCGGTTCGTAGCGCGCCATCGACGAAGACAGCACTGGTTTCTGCAGGGCGCTGCCAATAGCCCTTCATCACCTGAGGGCCGCGGGCGCACACTTCTCCGCGTTCTCCCTGGGGAAGAACCCGCGAGGGATTCTCCGGATCTCGGATCTCGATGATGGTGCCGGGGAAACTTGGGCCGCAGCTATTGTCCTTCACCGTCCCAAACAACGGGTTGCAGGCGATGATCGGGGCGGTTTCGGAGAGCCCATATCCTTCCACGACCCTGGCACGCGTGCGTGCCTCGAACTCCTCGCGTACCTCGAGCGGGAGCGGTGCGCCGCCGGATATACAGGCGCGCACGGCCGAGAGATCGGGTATCTCGTCGTCCGGAAGCGCGTTCAGGGCAACATAGATCGTAGGCACGCCGAAGAACTGTGTCGGCGGCTTGCGCTTCATCGTGTTGAGAACCTGCTTCATCTCAAACCGTGGCAGCAGGACGATTTCGGCGCCGATTTCGACTGAGAAGTTGAGCACCGTCGTGAGTGCGAAGACGTGAAACATGGGCAGGACGCCGAGAGTTCTCTCCTGCTGCGGGCGAAGTCCTCCCACATGCACCACCATCTGGGCGCTGTTCGCCGTGAGGTTGGCGTGGGTCAGCATTGCGCCCTTGGGCACGCCGGTTGTGCCTCCGGTATATTGAAGGACCGCGACATCATCAGGGTGACGTTCTACCGCGTCAGGTTCGGCATCATGGGCGAGAAGCGCCTTGAGCCGGACATGAAGGCCTTCGTCGAGTATCCGCGCGTGGTCTTTTCGCTTGAATAGCGCAAAGCCCAGGCCTTGCAGCCAGGGCAGCATATCCCTCATGCCGCACAACACGATCTTGTCCAGCCCGGCACGTGGCGCGACGGCTTGCACTTTCTCGTGGATTATCCGGACGTCCGGTACCGCCATCATGCGCGTTCCCGAGTCCCGGATCTGATGCTCCAGTTCGCGCTCCGTGTAGAGCGGGTTGAAGTTGACCACGATCGCACCCACGCGCAGCGCCGCGAAGTACAATATCGCGAAATAGGGGCAGTTCGGCAGGCACAGGCCGAACCGATCGCCCTTGCGCAGCCCCTGATCCTGCAATCCACGTGCTGCACGGCGAACGAGTTGCCCCACCTGCGCATAAGTCCAGGTTCGCCCGAGAAAGTCGATGGCGACGCGTTCGGGATAAAGGTTCAACGCATTGTCGAGGAGGTCGGTCAGGAGCCGTGGCGGAATTGCCGGTTCCGGTATCGACGGGAAGGCGCTGATGGCGGGCTGGGGCATGGCGATCTCCAGCATCAGAAGTGGAAACGTCCGCCGAGCGACAGCACGACGGCGTGCGCGTCCTCGAGCTTGCCGTCCATCAGGATCGGCGTCTGCACGGCCGTGCCGGCATAGGCCGCTGTCGTGCGATCAATAGTCGTATCCTTGAACGTAATATACGCTGCGCCCGCATCGAGCGTGAACCGGGAAGACACGGCATAGCTTGTGCCGGCAGCGAAATTCCAACGGTTGCTGTCAGGCACTCGAGCGTCCCGATTGCCGTTGCGCGTCGGGGTCTGGGCGTGTTGAACGCCGGCACGAACGGTCCAGGCTGGTGTGACCGCGTAATCGATGCCGCCTGCGAAGCTCCAAGTGTCCCGGTAATTTTCCGGGATTGAAACGTTGAGCGGCGCGCCGAGCCGGATAGCGTCGAATTTCGACCAACCCATGCGGGTCACCTGACCGTTGAGGGTGACCTTGGGCGACACCGCCACGCGCGCTCCGAAGATCGCCTGCCAGGGGGTCTCGAACGTGGCGTTTGCATTCACTACGCTGTTTTGCCCGGCGAGCGGACCAAGAAGACCGGTCGTCGTCACCGAACCGTCGAGATTATGCTTCACGCTCGACTTGTAGCTGGCGCCCAGTTGCATGGGGCCGGCGCGATATTGCAGCCCGGCCGACCAGCCAAGATCCCAACCATTGCCTTTCAGCTCCTGGTGGCCGTCGGCGAGAAGAGGCGATAGGTTCGGCAGATAGTTGGACAATGATGCGTCGGCATATTCGATATTAAGCGCGGCGCCGATGCTGAGATTTGGCGTAACGAGGTAGGCGATCGATGGCTGGATGTCGTATGTTCGCAGCTTGGTCTTGTCGGCGCTATACCGTGCCCAGCTGTCGGCATCATAATTGGTTGTGAAGCTATAAGGGGAGGCGACGGTCAGCCCCAAAGCGAGCCGTGATGTCAGGCCGACGGCTATCGCGCCGGAGGGTAGTACGCCATTATTGATCGGATCACGAGAGCGTTGGCTCCCGCCTACAGCCGCAGCCGACTGCCCGGGACGGACAATGAGCGTGTTGACATTGTCAACCGACCCTTTGGGAAGGATTACGCTTACGGCCTGGTGGGCATCGACTCCTTCCATGCCTGCGATCGCAGCCGGATTCCACCAGAGGGACTGTACGCCCTGGTCGGCGACCTCGCCCGAAAAGGCTCGTCCGGCACCTCTGGACGATTGTTCCTGAAGGTAAAAGGCCTGCGCGCTCGCGGCTTGCGGCGCGAGCAATCCAGCCGCCACGGCCGATGTTGCAATCCCAACTTTCCAATTTTTGCCTGCCACGCCCATCTCCCCTTTCGTGATTGTCAAATTCCTCGTGCTTATCGGAGGCGCGTCCATGTCTGCGTCTTGCACAGGGGCCAGACGATGCAGCCCTTGAGGCGCAAATGATCCCGATCGGCTAACGTGACCGTCGCGCTGTATGTACCGCCATCCTCAGCGTTGTAGATGGAACCACCCGACCAACTGCCCGACTTCCACGTAAAACCCTGCAGAATCTGCAATCCACGAAGCGGACGACCGCGCAACGCAGCGGTCTTGTTCTTTTCGTCACGTAGTTCGGGGTTGGCTTTGATCCCGTCGGAACTGATCAAGGCACCGCAGATCGATTGCCCGCAGCGGGTGATTTCCACGACGCCATGACGGCTCTCGGTTTGCCAGCGACCGACAACGGTGTCGGCGGGCAATGCAGTGCTCGAAGCCAGTAGTGTCAGAATGATCGACATTGTTCCTCTCCGCGCGCCTTCACGCGACCGTCTGTTTCACGTCTGGAGCCAATATGCGGCAAATCAGCGTCCCATAACCATCTCGATGACGTATAGGTAAGTCAATAGCTCAATGCGTCATCAAAATGCCTATTAGGTTGTGTGCGAATTGGAGGGGTCAGGCGCTGCTGGCCCCGTCGTCAGGGTTCGGGCGTGTTCGTGTGTGACGCCGTCAAGCTATTGATCTGTGCGTGCCTTCAAGCAAGGAAAGATTGCGATAATTGCCCAGTTCCTGAATGCGCTGGATGGAACGCGACACTTCGCCGTCAGCCGCCCCGTTCGCGGCAACGACCAGGCGCCCGTAGCCGCCGGCGTGAATGCGAAAGTCGCTCCAGATCCGGACGCTATCCCCGATGATGCAGGAGACGAGATGGCCCGGATGGAAGTCGGCCCGATCGACAACCGGCTCGGCGTAGCTATCGTTCGCCACAACGACGATGTGGGTTGCGCGGATGACCAGGCCCGGCAGCGTTTCCATCCACTGCAAGGTATCACTGAAGGGGCCGACGTCGGGAGCAGACCAGAACTGCGCGTCCGCGCTGACCGAGGTTGACGTTAGCGTCGTGGTGACCGCTTCACTGTGCCTTTCCCAGGCCAGCCGCCCGTTGGCGGACCACTCCGTTTCCAGGTGGCGCAGGTTGCGATCGAGTCCAGAGGCACATCGCTGCTCCAGGATCAGCCATTCCTTCTCCCGGTCATTCTCATCGACCAGGCGAACCGTCTGAAATGCCATGGCGGGCAATTCGAGTGCAGGAAAACGGCGCAGATGCATTTCGCCGACGATCTGACGCCGGAGGGGATGCTCAGAAAATCGCATGTGTGCGCCTTCGAAAACAGGTGCAGTGGCGCTTGGGGAGAGGCGCAGCCGTCGATAAGACGGGCGCGAGCATCATCGCCGGGATGAGAGTGCGCGGTTTTTCACTGGCGAGCATCCGTACGTTCCTCGGCCAAGACCTCCGATATCAAGCCTCCCGGGAACCGGTGCATGACGATTCCCTCGACGGCGTGAGAAGAGTGCCAAAGATTTTAGTTGACGTAAACGTCATTTCACGCACCATTAGGTAATCAGATGTCCGATTCCCTGGAGAGGCTATCATCGATGCGTAATGTGGTTGTTGCGGGCTATGCCCGGTCCCCCTTTCACCTGGCAGGCAAGGGCGCGCTGGCGCGCGTCCGCCCTGACGATCTGGCCGCTCAGGTCATTCGCGGACTGATTCAGCAGACCGGCGTGAAGGCCGAAGATATCGAGGATATCGTGCTGGGCTGCGCTTTTCCTGAAGGCGAGCAGGGCTTCAACATCGCGCGCCTTATCGGTCTTCTCGCCGACCTGCCGCTCTCTGTCGGCGGCATGACCGTTAATCGCTTCTGCGGATCGTCGATGAGCTCGGTCCACATCGCTGCGGGCCAGATTCAGCTTGGCGCCGGCGAGGCCTTCATCTGCGCGGGCGTGGAGTCGATGAGCCGCGTGCCGATGATGGGGTTCAATCCGCTGCCGAACCCCGAGCTCGCGAAGAAGAGCGCCGCCTATATGGGCATGGGCGACACGGCGGAGAATATCGCGACCAAATATCAGATCACCCGTGCCCAGCAGGAAGCCTTTGCGGTCGCCAGTCAGGACAAGGCGGCCGCGGCTATCGCGGCCGGCAAGCTCGAGGCCGAGATCGTGCCGATCACGACCAAGGCGGGCGTGGTCGACAAGGATGGCACGCCGCGTGCCGGCACGACGACGGAAACCCTCGCCGGGCTGAAGCCGGCCTTCAGCCAGGACGGCACGGTAACGGCGGGAACGTCCTCGCCGCTGACCGATGGCGCAAGCGCAATCCTGGTCACGAGCGAGGATTATGCGCGCGCGCATGGACTGCCGATCCTTGCCCGCATCAAGTCGGTTGCTGTCTCTGGCTGCCAGCCGGAGATCATGGGCATCGGACCGGTCGAGGCCTCGCGCAAGGCGCTGCAGCGGGCGGGGCTCAGTGTGGACCAGCTTGACGTTGTCGAGCTCAACGAAGCCTTTGCGAGCCAGTCACTGGCCTGCATCAGCGACCTGGGGCTTGACCAGTCGAAGGTCAATCTGGACGGCGGCGCCATCGCGATAGGCCACCCTCTGGGGGCGACCGGTGCGCGGATCGTGGGCAAGGCCGCGGCTCTGCTGAAGCGCGAAGGCGGCAGCTATGCGCTTGCCACCCAGTGCATCGGCGGCGGTCAGGGCATCGCCACCGTGCTGGAGGCGGCGGAATGAGCGAGCAGGCCATCAAGCCAGTCGGCGCCCCGCCGGAAACCATCAAAAAGGTCTGCGTGATCGGCGCAGGCGTCATGGGCGCCGGCATCGCAGCGCAGGTCGCCAATGCCGGCGTGCCGGTGCTGCTGCTCGATATCGTGCCCAAGGAGGGCGGCGATCGTGACGCCGTGGCGAAGGGTGCGGTCGCGAAGATGCTGAAGACCGATCCGGCGCCCTTCATGTCGAAGGCTGCGGCGAAGCTCGTTGAAACGGGCAATATCGACGACCATCTCGAGCGGGTGGCCGAATGCGACTGGATCGTCGAGGCGATCGTCGAACGGCTCGACATCAAGCAGGCGCTCTACGCCAAGCTCGAGCAGCTCAAGCGTCCGGGCACGGCGGTATCGTCCAATACCTCGACGATTCCGCTTGGCCATCTGGTCGAGGGGCGGGACGATCAGTTCAAACAGGACTTCCTGATCACCCATTTCTTCAATCCGCCGCGCTACATGCGGCTCATCGAAATCGTGACCGGCCCCGACACTGATACGGCTGTGGCGAGGCGCGTCTCGGATTTCGTCGATCGAAAGCTCGGCAAGCGCATCGTGCCGGCGCGGGACACGCCGGGCTTCATCGCCAATCGCATCGGTACCTACTGGCTGGCCGTCGCGATCAATGCCGCGATGGACCAGCGGCTGACGGTGGAGGAAGCCGACCAGATCGGCGGAAAGCCGATGGGCGTGCCCAAGACCGGCATTTTCGGCCTTGTCGATCTCGTTGGCGTCGACCTCATGCCGCTGCTCACGAAGAGCCTGTCCTCGACGCTGCCGGCAGGTGACGCCTATTTCGACACGGTGAGGCCGATGCCGCTCGTCGACAGGATGATCGCGGAAGGCTTTACCGGGCGGAAGGGCAAGGGCGGTTTCTACGCGTTCGACAAGGCGACGAAGACCAAGAAAGCGCTCGATCTCGCGACCGGCGAATATCGCGTATCGGTGAAGCCGGCTTCCTTGCCGGGCCGGGCCGAGAAGGACCTGGCAGCATTGGTTGCTGCGCCCGGCAAGGTCGGCGCCTATGCCTGGGAAATTCTCGGCAAGGTTCTTTCCTATGCCGCGAGTCTGGTCGGTGAAGCTGCGGACAACATCGTCGGCATCGATGACGCGATGAAGCTCGGCTACAACTGGAAGTTCGGGCCGTTCGAACTGATCGATCGCCTCGGGCCGGGCAAGCTCGCCGAACGGCTGGCCGCCGAGGGGCGGGATGTTCCCGCGATCCTCAAGGTAGCCGGAGATCGGCCTTTTTACCGGGTGCAGGACGGCCGTCGGCAATATCTCGATGCCGCCGGCGACTATCATGATGTCGTGCGGCCCGAGGGCGTGCTGCTGCTGGAAGACATCAAGCTCCATAGCCAGCCGATCCTCAAAAATGGTTCGGCGGCACTCTGGGATGTCGGCGACGGCGTTGCCTGCCTTGAGTTCACCGGCAAGATGAACGCGCTCGACGGCGATGTGATGAAGCTGATCGGTCAGGCGATCCCGGTCGTGCAGGACAAGTTCAAGGCGCTCGTCGTCTATAATGAGGGCAGCAATTTCTCCGCCGGCGCCAATCTCGGTCTTGCTCTGTTCGCACTGAACATCGCGGCATGGGGCGAGATCGAAAAGCTCGTCGCGGGCGGGCAGCAGGCCTACAAGGCGCTCAAATATGCGCTGTTCCCGGTCGTGAGCGCTCCGGCCGGCATGGCATTGGGCGGCGGTTGCGAGATCCTGCTCAACAGTGATGCCGTGCAGGCCCATGCCGAAAGCTATGTGGGTCTGGTCGAGTGCGGCGTGGGTCTGATCCCTGGCTGGGGCGGATGCGGTGAAATGATCGATCGCTGGCGCTCCAGTCCCGGCATGCCCAAGGGGCCGATGCCGGCCGTAGCCAAGGTCTTCGAGACGGTATCGACAGCCACTGTGGCAAAGTCGGCCGCCGAGGCGAAGGAGCATGGCTTCCTGCGTCCCTCGGACGGCATTACGATGAACCGGGACCGTCTGCTGGCGGACGCCAAGGCGAAGGCACTGGAACTGGCCGACGGTTACAAACCGCCTGTGGCTCCGGAATTCCGCTTGCCTGGCGCGGGAGGCAAGTCCGCTCTTTCGATGGCTGTCGAAGGCTTCCAGGCCCGTGGCCTCGCCACATCTTACGATGGTGTCGTATCCGGCGCGCTCGCCGACGTCCTGACAGGCGGCGAGAAGGATCTCATCGACATCGTGACCGAAGAGGATCTGCTGGCGCTCGAGCGCAAGGCCTTCATGCAACTGGTGCGCGACCCGCGGACCCAGGCGCGCGTCGAGCAGATGCTAGTCACCGGCAAGCCGCTGCGTAACTGATTGGCGGCCGGCGGCCGGATGGCCGACCGGTCAGGAGATATAAATATGCAAGTCTATGACGCCCCGTTGCGCGACATGCGCTTCGTGCTCAACGAACTCCATGCCGATGACGGCTTCGGGGATATTCCCGCGCTGTCGGAGTTCACACCGGATCTCACCGATGCGATCCTCGAGGAGGCGGCGCGCTTCTGTCGCGACGTCCTGTTGCCGATCAACCGGTCGGGCGACGAGGAGGGGTGTCATCTGGAAAACGGCGTCGTGCGGACGCCGGCGGGGTTCCCCGAAGCCTATAAGCAGTTCGCCGAAGGTGGCTGGACCGCGCTCGCATCCGATCCGGAATGGGGTGGGCAGGGGCTGCCGGAAGCGGTCAACAAGCTGGTCGAGGAGATGATCTGCTCGTCCAACCTCTCCTTCGGCCTCTACCCGGGCCTCACCCATGGTGCCACCACTGCGATCGAGGGCCATGGCAGTGACGCGCTCAAGCAGGCCTACCTGCCCAAGATGGTGAGCGGCCAGTGGTCCGGCACGATGTGCCTGACCGAGCCTCATTGCGGTACCGATCTCGGGCTCCTGCGCAGCCGCGCGGTCCCGCAGGGCGATGGCAGCTACAAGGTCACCGGCTCCAAGATCTTCATCTCCGCCGGTGAGCATGACCTGACCGAGAATATCATCCATCTCGTGCTCGCCCGCCTGCCCGACGCCCCCAAGGGCGTGAAGGGCATCAGCTTGTTTCTCGTCCCCAAATATCTGCCCAGGGAGGACGGTACTCCCGGTCAATCGAACGGCGTCGCCTGCGCCGCGATCGAGCACAAGATGGGTCTCAAGGCGTCGGCGACGTGCCAGATGAACTTCGATGATTCGATCGGCTGGATCGTCGGTGAGCCTGGCAAGGGCATGGCCGCCATGTTCACGATGATGAACACGGAGCGTGTCTCCGTCGGCATCCAGGGCCTGGGTGTGGGCGAGGCGGCGTATCAGGCGGCGGCCTGGTATGCGAAAGATCGTATTCAGGGTCGGGCGCTCTCGGGACCCAAATATCCCGATCAGGCAGCCGATCCGATCATCGTTCACCCCGATGTTCGCCGCATGTTGATGACGATGCGGGCTTATAATGAGGGATGCCGGGCGCTCTCGGCCTGGGTCTCGCGCGCCCTGGACGCGGAAAAACATTCTCCCGAACCCGAAGTGCGCCAGCGTGCGAGTGACTTCATTGCGCTCATGACCCCCGTCGTCAAAGCGCTCTTCACCGACCTTGCGTTCGACAGCGCGAACCTTGCGGTCCAATGCTATGGTGGCCACGGCTACATCCGCGAAAGCGGCGTCGAGCAATATGCCCGCGATGCCCGGATCACCATGATCTATGAGGGGACGAACGGCGTTCAGGCGCTCGATCTCGTCGGCCGCAAGCTCGGCGCCCATATGGGCCGCTATCTGCGCAGCTTCTTCCATCCGGTGTCGGCTTTCATCGAGGAAAACAACGTCGACGGACCGATGAAGCCGATGATCGAGGCGCTCGCCAAGGCGTTCGGGGCGCTGCAGCTTTCGACGGCCACGGTCGCGCAGCGGGCGCTCAAGGATCCCGAAGAGGCGGGCGCGGCGTCGGCGGACTATCTGCGTCTGATGGGCCTGGTGGCCATGGGCTATTGCTTTGCCAAGGCGACCAAGATCGCAGGCTTGCAGCTCTTCTTCGGCAGCGAGGACAAGCGCTTCTACGATGCCAAGATCAAGACGGCGACGTTCTTCTTCGAGCGTATCCTGCCTCAGGCGACCGCCAGCTTCCTGGCGATCAAGGCGGGCAAGAAGTCGCTGATGGCGCTGGAAGACGACGTGTTTTGACGCTTCCGGCAAGCCTCGAAAAGCGGCTGGCCATTCCAGCCATCGTTGCGCCGATGTTCCTTGTGTCGGGACCGGACCTTGTCGTCAGTTGCTGCGAGGCGGGACTGCTTGGTACTTTCCCGGCGCTCAACCAGCGCACCAGTCAAGGTTTCGGTGAATGGCTGGATGAAATCGAGGAGCGGCTGGCTCCCATGCCGGGAGCGGCGCCCTTCGGCGTCAACCTCATCGTCCATAAGAGCAATCCGAGGCTCGACGCCGATCTGGAACTGATCGTTCGGCACCATGTGCCATTGGTCATCACCTCGCTCGGCGCCATCGCGGATCTTGTCCAGGTGGTTCAGGGCTATGGCGGGCTGGTCTTTCACGACGTGACGAACGTGCGTCATGCGGAAAAGGCGCTCGAAGCTGGCGTCGACGGTCTGATCGCGGTCGCTGCCGGCGCGGGGGGACATGCCGGCACGATGAGCCCGTTCGCACTGGTTGACGAGATACGGCGCTTCTTCCAGGGGCCGCTGGCGCTTTCCGGCGCCATCACGCGCGGCCACCAGATCGCGGCCGCGCAGATGATGGGGGCCGATCTTGCCTATATCGGATCCCACTTCATCGCGTCGGAAGAGAGTCTCGCCTCGCCGGCACAGAAAGACATGGTGATCGGGGCCGGACCAGCGGATATCGTCTATACGGACCGGGTCACCGGCGTCGGGGCCAATTTTCTCCGGCCCTCGCTGGAAGCCGCGACTCTCCCTGAGCCACATGGCGCGCTTTCGGTTTCGGAGGAGGCCAAGGCCTGGAAGACGATCTGGTCGGCAGGCCACGGTGTCGGCGCTACCACTGCCGTCCAACCGGCCCGATCCATCTGTGAGAGACTCATTGCCGAATATCAGGCGGCATTACAATCAGAGTAGGATTGATCCATGAAGGTGCTTGTGCCCGTCAAGCGGGTTATCGATTATAATGTGAAACCGCGCGTGAAGGCGGATGGGACGGGCGTCGATTTGGCGAACGTGAAGATGTCGATGAACCCGTTCGACGAGATCGCCGTCGAAGAGGCTATCCGCCTCAAGGAAAAGGGAGTCGCGACCGAAATCGTGGTGGTGTCGATCGGCGTCGCCAAGGCGCAGGAAACGCTGCGCACCGCGCTCGCCATGGGGACCGACCGCGCGATCCTCGTCCAGACTGACGATGAGGTCGAGCCGCTCGCCGTCGCCAAGATCCTGAAGGCCATCGCCACCGAGGAGGCTCCAGGCCTGGTGATCCTCGGCAAGCAGGCCATCGACGATGATGCCAATCAGACCGGCCAGATGCTGGCAGCCCTTCTCGGTTGGGGGCAGGGCACATTCGCCAGCAAGGTCGAAGTATCGGGCGAGACTGTCGCGGTGACCCGTGAGGTGGATGGCGGTCTGGAGACCGTAAGCCTCAAACTGCCGGCGATCGTGACGACCGATCTGCGTCTCAACGAACCGCGCTATGCGAGCCTGCCCAATATCATGAAGGCCAAATCCAAGCCGCTGGCGACGAAGACGCCGGCCGATCTCGGTGTTGAGATCGCCTCGCGCCTCAAGACGCTCAAGGTGACCGAACCCCCCAAGCGCTCGGCGGGCATCAAGGTGGCCGACGTCGATGAATTGGTCGCCAGGCTCAAGGAAATGGCGATTTGATAAACTTTCAAACGCGCCGAACTTGCCGAACCTCTCCCATGCAAGTGACGGCGCACCCCGCTTCATCCTGTGCGCACAGAGATGAAGCGGGGGCGGATTTCTCGGAGAATAAGTTATGAATACGCTCGTCTGGGTTGAACATGACAATGCGTCGGTCAAGGATGCGACGCTATCGGCCGTCACCGCCGCTGCCAAACTTGGTGAGGTCCATCTGCTGGTTGCCGGTGCGGGCATCGGCGGCGTGGCCGAGGCTGCTGCGAAGGTCGCGGGTGTCGCCAAAGTCGTAACGTTCGACGATGCGGCGTTCAAACACGCTTTGCCCGAGAATGTCGCGCCGGCCGTCGCGGACCTGATGCGCGGCTATGACGCGTTCGTTGCGCCTTCCACTTCGAATGGCAAGAACATCGCGCCGCGCGTGGCGGCCTTGCTTGATGTGATGCAGGTCAGCGACATCCTGTCGGTGGAAAGCGCTGACACGTTCACGCGTCCCATCTACGCGGGAAATGCGATCGCGACGGTCCAGTCGTCTGATGCAAAGAAGGTTATCACGGTGCGTGGCACAGCCTTCGAGAAGGCGGCCCGCGAGGGTGGCTCGGCCAGTATCGAGGCTGCGACGGGCACGGATGCGGGACTTTCCAGCTTCGTGGGTGCCGAGATCGCCCAGTCCGAGCGCCCGGAACTCACCTCGGCCAAAATCATCGTCTCGGGCGGGCGAGCGCTGGGCTCGGCCGGGCAGTTTCATGGCGTGATCGATCCGCTGGCCGACAAGCTGGGCGCGGGTGTGGGCGCAAGCCGCGCAGCGGTCGATGCTGGCTATGCGCCCAACGATTTTCAGGTCGGCCAGACCGGCAAGATCGTGGCGCCGGAAGTCTATGTCGCCGTCGGCATATCGGGTGCGATTCAGCACCTTGCTGGCATGAAGGATAGCAAGACCATCATCGCGATCAACAAGGATGAGGACGCGCCCATCTTCCAGGTCGCCGATATCGGCCTGGTCGGCGACCTCTTCAAGATCGTTCCTGAACTGACCGAAAAGCTTTGAGGTAAGCGATGACCGGTCTGGAAGAGATCGAACAGTTCATGGCGGCCGGCACCCGGCCGCCCATGATGGACCTGTTCGACATCGATCTGCTTGAGGCGGAGGAGGGGAAGGTCGTCTTTGTCGCGACGCCCACCTCGCAGACCTACAATTTCATGGGCATCGCCCATGGTGGCTATGCCGCGACGCTGCTGGATTCGGCCTGCGGCATCGCGGCGAACTCCGCGGCCCAAGTGCCCATCAACTGCGTCACGCTCGAACTCAAGGTCGCCTATCATGCGCCCTTGACCGACAGGGTCGGGATGGTCCGTGCAATCGGCCAGGTGGTGTCGATGGGCAAGAGGGTGGCGCATACCGAGGCGCGTCTGATCGACATGGCCGGCAAACTCTATGCCTCCGCGACATCGACCTTGCTGCTCGTCGATCGGGCGGCCTGAACAGGAAAGAAGATATGGAAGTCGTTATCCCGCACAGCCTTGGTAAAATCGAAGCGAAGAGCAGGATCGAGGCCGGCCTGCCCAAGCTGGCAGCGCATATCCCGGGAGGCGGTTCGCTCAGTTCCGAGTGGGTATCGGACTACGCACTACACTTGGTCATCGGGGCGATGGGGCAGAATATCCCGGTGCAACTCGACATTGAGGATAGCGAGATTCGCGGCGACGTCAGCGTACCGCTGTTCCTCAAAATGATGTCAGGACAGATTTCGGATTTTGTGAAAACGAGCGCCGAGAAAATGCTCAGCAAGGCATGATGAATTTACTGGCCGCAGGACAATATCGTTGCTCTGCGATGATTGAGTTTACGAGAATCTGCCCTGTTTCCTAGCCGATAGTGTCCGCGCGAGGGCTTTGTGATGGAAGAAATCGCTCCCCGAGTTTTCAGGATCATTAGCCGTCAGCTCGGCGTCTATCCGGATCAGATTGCCCTTGCTTCGTCTTTCTACGATGACATCGGCGTGGATAGTCTCGATGTGCTGGAAGTTGTGATGGCGCTTGAAGACGAATTCGGACTCACTATCCCGGATGAAGCCGCCGGTGAGGTCAAAACAGTAGAGGATGCGGTCAAGCTGGTCGAAGCATGGATAGCCAAGTGAGATAAAACCCACGATCCTCTGAAACCGCAATTCACGACGACAATGAAATCTAGATAGCTCTTTGGTCGCCTGACGTATCACTTCCATGATCAAGGCTACCGTGATCGCGCATAGCCGCAATATGCTTTGCGCCAGAAACGGGATTTCATCTATCGCTTTGCCCACTCGATGACGGAATGGTGTTTCCGAAAAGAATATAGCGAACCATGTTATCTAATGACGAATTGCTGTCTTCTCACATTTGACGAACTGGCTGGTAACGTCGGAGCGGGAAGATGCATGAAAGAGGTAGATCATGCGATACCGTTCATTAGGCCTGGCTACAGTCTTGATTGTCACGAGCACCGCTTGGGCGCAGACGCCGTCGGATAACCAACATGCGCTGATCGGACCGCCCCAACTCCACGCCCTTCCCGTCACCGCTCCGACGCTCGTCGAGGCCTATGGTCCTGATCCTCTGCAGATCGGTGAACTGCGCTTGCCTGCAGGTCCTGGCCCGTTTCCCGTCGTCATGGTCATTCACGGTGGCTGCTGGACCAAAGGCTAAGAGACACTGGCAGGCACGGCGCCGTTGGCGAGCGCCTTGACGGACAAGGGCGTGGCGACATGGAATATAGAGTATCGACAGGTTGGTGACACCCGCGGCGGGTGGCCTGGGACCTTCCAGGATTGGGGAGCGGCGCTCGATCACTTGAGGGTGCTGGCACGAACCCAGCCTCTGGACCTGAAGCATGTGGTGACGGTGGGACATTCTGCCGGCGCCCACGCTGCCCTGTGGCTGGCGGCCCGTCCCAGATTGCCTGCCGACAGCGAGGTCCGCGGCGCTGATCCACTGAAGGTTTCCGCCGCGGTCGCCATCGACGGCCCAGGCGACCTGCGAACCCTGTACGGGTTCGACAAGGATATTTGCGGCCGCCCGATCTTCGTCAACCTGTTCGGGGGCGCTCCTGACGCACAGGCGGGCCGCTACCGTCAGGCAAATCCGATCGAATGGCTGCCTCTGGCCGTGCCTCAATTCATGGTCGCTTCCGTCGTGCTGGAGCCTTCAGCCGCGCAAGCCTATGCAGCAGCCGCACAGTCGGCCGGCGATAAGGCGACGGTGATCACCCTGGAGAATGTGCTGATTCCGAGGGAAGCCGCCCCCTCATTCCGAAATGATGCCGCCCCCCTGTTCCGAGAATTACTCGCCCCCTGATTCCGAGATGATGTCGCCCCCTTGGCGGGGATGACGATGAAGGTCCGCTGCTGGGATTAGGTTTGCTTCCTTTGGGTTGTCCGAGGGAGGGAGCCGATGTCGGCGGAGCGATTGAGTATGCGACGGGTTCGCGAGATTTTACGGTACCGGTTTGAGCAGGGGCTGGGTCACAAGGCGATTTCGTATCGGGTGGGCGCCGCGCCCTCGACGGTGCGCGAGACGCTGAGGCGGGCAGCGGTCGCGGGTCTGGCTTGGCCGCTGGGCGCGGATGTCAGCGATGCCGTTCTGGAGGCGGCGCTTTACCGCGCGGCTGGCACCAAGACCGGCCATCGCCGCTGCCCTGAACCGGACTGGGCAGCGATCCATCGCGAGTTGAAGCGCAAGCATGTGACGCTGCAGATCGTGTGGGACGAATATATCGCTCAGCATCCGGAAGGTTATCGCTACAGCCGGTTCTGCGATCTCTATCGTGGCTGGGCGGCGAAGCTGCCGGTCACGATGCGGCAGACCCACGCCGCCGGCGAGAAGCTGTTCGTCGACTATGCGGGCGACAAGGTGGCTGTCGTGGTCGACCGGCTGACCGGCGAAATCCGCGACGCGCACATCTTCGTGGCGGTGTTGGGTGCATCGAGCCTGTCCTATGCCGAGGCGAGCTGGACCGAGACGCTGCCCGACTGGATCGCGGCGCACGTGCGGGCGCTGGAAGCCTTCGGCGGCGCGCCTGCCCTGTTCGTGCCGGACAATGCCAAGGTCGCGGTGATCAAGGCCTGCCTTTACGATCCACAGGTCAACCGCAGCTATGCCGAGATGGCGGCACATTACGACAGCGCGGTGCTGCCGACCCGTCCGCGCCGCCCACGCGACAAGGCCAAGGTGGAGGCCTGCGTGCTGATCGTCGAGCGCTGGCTGTTCGGGCGCCTTCGGCATCGGATCTTCTATAGCCTGACCGAACTCAACGCCGCGATCGGCGACCTGCTCGCCGACCTCAATGACCGCCGTATCATGCGCCGCGTGGGCCAGACCCGGCGCCAGCTGTTCGAGGCCATCGACAGGCCTGCGCTGAAAGCTCTGCCGCTGGAACCCTATGTCTTCGCCGAATGGCGGCGGCGGCGCGCTGGTCTCGATTATCATGTCGAGATCGAGCGCCATTATTACTCGGTCCCGTATCGCTTCGCGCGCGAGCCGGTCGAGGCGCGGATCACCGCGCGTACGATCGAACTGTTCCACAAGGGTGAACGGATCGCCGCCCATATGCGCGGCTCCGGCAATGGCCGGCACACGACGATATCCGAGCATATGCCGTCATCGCACCGGCGCTTCGCCGACTGGACGATCGAACGCATCGCCACCGAGGCGGCCGCGATCGGCCCCTGTGCCGCCCTGCTGTGCGAGAAAATCCTGACCGATCGCCCGCATCCCGAGCAGGGCTTCCGGGCCTGCCTGGGCATCGTGCGCCTGGTGAAGGGCTTCGGCCGCGAACGGGTCGAAGCGGCGTGCAGCCGGGCGCTCGATATCGGCGCACGCACCTATGGATCGGTCCGATCGATCCTCGACAACCGGCTCGATCAGGCGCCCGCGCCCCGGCAGGCGCGCGACGATCGGACGATCACCCACCCGAATATCCGGGGTTCCCGCTACTATCACTGAAGGAGATCATGATGCTTCAACATCCCACTCTCGACCGGCTGAACGCAATGGGGCTGGCTGGCATGGCCAGGGCGTTCGACGAACTGGCCGCCAATGCCGAAGCCGAGCGGCTCACCCATCCCGAATGGCTGGCGCTGCTGCTCGACCGCGAATGGAGCTTCCGCCACGACCGCAAGCTGGCCGCCCGGCTGCGGTTCGCCAAGCTGCGCCATCAGGCAACCCCCGAGGATGTCGATTATCGCAGCCATCGAGGTCTCGACCGGGGACTGTTCCTCAAGCTCGTCGCTGGTGACTGGATCGCCGCTCGCGACAATCTCGTCATCTGCGGCCCGACTGGCGTCGGGAAATCATGGCGGCCTGCGCGCTAGGCCATAAGGCCTGCCGCGACGACCGTTCGGTGCTGTATCAGCGGGTGCCCAAGCTGTTCGCCAGCCTGGCGTTGGCACGCGGCGACGGACGCTACGCCCGCATCCTGGCCAAGCTCGGCAGCGTTCAGCTCCTGATTCTTGATGACTGGGGGCTTGAGCCACTCGATGCTCATGCCCGCTACGACCTCCTCGAAATCCTAGAAGAGCGTTATGGCCGTCGCTCGACGATGGTCACCAGCCAGCTGCCGATCGCGGCGTGGCACGAGGTGATCGGCGATCCGACCTATGCCGACGCCATCCTCGACAGGCTCGTCCACAACGCCCACCGCCTGGACCTCGACGGTGACAGCATGCGCCGGGTCAAATCCCCTTCAGAGGCTTGACGGCCGGCACGAACGAAATAACAACAGACGTAGCCAGCACGGCCCTGTCTCCGGGGGGGCGACATCATCTCGGAACGAAGGGGCGCAATCATCTCGGAAACGAGGGGCGGCTTCATCGGAATCGGCACGCGCAGGGCAAAATCGTGGCTTTCGGCATCGAGGGGAGCGATTAATGCCGCCTTTTTCAGCCATGTGCGCAGAGCGGGCGATAAGGGTGCCAACACCATCTGATCGAGATAACAGATGATCTCGGGCCATAAATGCAGTGGCTGCATCCGGTGGGATACACGGCCCGCGATGCGGCACAATGCGGGCCAACCCTGTGTGTCCGATATGATCCGGTCGAGGGCTGAAGGGAGCCGGATCAATTCCTTCAGATCCTGGGCGCGGCAGGCCAGGGCATCGGGGCCGACTTCCTGCCAGTCAGCGTTGAGGACGCCAAATCCCCAGGGGGCGGAGGTTGCAAGGACCGCTCGCCAATCATCGGGAAGAGCATCCATCATGTCTCTTGTCAGCGTTTCGAGATGCGGCGCTTCCTGAACATCATCGAGGCAAATAATCCCGGGCCTGTCCTGATGCCATATCCATTGGAGAATGGACTCGATGTCCGCGGCGGTTCCGGCCTGAAAGGCGAGGCGACGCAGGGTGCCCTTCTTTGTGTCGTCGCTTGCAAGACTTGCCCAAAGCGCCGGGCGACCAGTGTCCGCCGCCTCCTTCCAACCGGCCGCGAGCGTCGCCGATTTGCCGTAGCCGCAAGGTGCGCGCAGCAGGCTGACGCGCGCGGTCAATTCCACACGGCGAAGTGCCGTTTCCGCCAGTCGCGAAAGCAGCGTTGGAGTCCATTCGGTTCCCAGGCCCATGTCGGGTCGATACTACATGCTCGTGTAGTTCCCTATTGCTTTTGCGCTCGTAAGACTCGCGCGAAGGTCATGTTTTCGACGAGAATGAAATGATTGAAGAGAGCCATTCGATTTCGCAGGAACCCTGTGATGGCCGCCCGGTGGAAATGCTCTTCACCGCGCAAAAGGCAATGTCGGACGAGCGCCGGATGCGCTTTGGCCTTGCTGAAAGACGCGCTGCGCTGGCGCGCCTCGCGGCTGCCATACGAAAGTTCGAAGGGGAGATCGTCCAGGCCATGGCGACCGACTTCGGCAAGCCGGAGGCCGAAGTGTTTCTGACGGAAATTCTTCCGGTCATGCAGGAAATCCGCCACAGCCGTCGTAATCTGCGCCGATGGATGCGGCCAGTCCATGTCGGACCGACATTGATCGGTTTCGGCACGGCCGGACGGATCGTGCCGCAGCCACGCGGCGTGTGCCTTATCATCGCGCCCTGGAATTACCCATTCAATCTCTGCCTGGGGCCGCTTGTCTCCTGCCTTGCTGCCGGCAACAGCGCTATCCTGAAGCCTTCGGAGATGACACCTGCTACCTCGGGCGTCATCGCGCGGCTGATCGCCGACACATTTCCGCCAGACTTGGTTACCGTCGCCCTCGGCGGGAAGGAGATGTCTCAGGCCCTGCTCGCGCTGCCCTTCGATCATATCTTCTTCACCGGCAGCCCCGAGGTCGGGAAAGTCGTAATGCAGGCAGCCTCCCGCCACCTGACCTCCGTTACGCTGGAACTGGGTGGCAAGTCGCCCACGATCGTGGGACCGGATGCCGACATAGAGACGGCCGCCAGTTGGATCGCCTTCGGCAAATTCTCCAATGCCGGTCAAACCTGCATCGCGCCCGATCATGTGTTCGTCCACGCTTCGATCCGCGACCGGTTCGTGGAAGCGCTGCGCCGCCGGATCGCCGCCGCTTATGGTTCGGGCATGACGAGCCCCTATCTCGCAAGGATCGTCAATGATCGCCATGCGGACAGACTGGGGGGCCTGATTGCGGATGCCCTGGCCACGGGCGGGCGGATCATTGTCGGCGGCGAAAGGCAGGGAAGGGCGTTGGCGCCCACAGTGCTGGAGGCGATCGCTCCCGAGGCGGCGATCGACCATGAGGAGATATTCGGTCCCGTCCTGCCGGTCCTGACCTATGATGACATTGAAACCGTGATCGGTCGGATCAACGCAAGACCCAAGCCGCTGGCGCTTTATGTGTTCGATCGTGACCGGGCGAGAGTGGATCATATCCTGGCGGCCACGACTTCCGGCAGTGCAGGCGTCAACCTTACCATCGTCCAATACGTCCACGATCATCTGCCGTTCGGCGGTGTGAACAATTCCGGGATCGGGGCGGCACATGGCCATCACGGGTTCCGGACTTTCAGTCATGAGCGCGCCGTTCTCCAGAACCGCTTCTCCGCTCTGCCTCTCGTCTTTCCTCCCTATTCGGGCCGGGCAGCGCGTCTGATCCGACTTGCCAAACGCTTTCTGGGGTAAATCCATGTACGACTATATCATCATTGGCGGCGGCTCGGCCGGCTGCGTCATGGCCAACCGCCTTTCTGCTGATTCGGATAAAGCTGTCTGCCTCATCGAGGCGGGGCCGCGCGATCGCAATCCCTTCATTCACATGCCGCTTGGCGTCAGCGTCATTGCCCGCACGGGATGGGTGAACTGGAACTGTGAGACCGAAGTCGAGCCTCACCTTAACAACCGGCGGCTCTATTGGCCGCGCGGCAAGACGCTGGGTGGCAGCAACTCGATCAATGCAATGGTCTACATTCGCGGCGATCGGGCGGACTATGAGGGCTGGGGGGCGGCCGCCGGAGCTGACTGGGACTGGCCGCGCATGCGCGAGCTTTTTATCGCGCTCGAAAACAATCAGGCTATCCACGACGAGCATCATGGCAATGCCGGGCCACTTTGCGTCTCCAATCTTGGGCGAGTGAACCCACTTACGGAAGACTTCGTCGAAGCTGGGGTGGAACTGCACTACCCGCGAAATCCCGACTTCAATGGCGTGAGCCAGGAAGGCTTTGGTGTCTATCAGGTGACCCAGAAAGACGGGCAACGGTTCAGCACGGCGCGAGCGTTTCTCGATCCGGCTCGCTCGCGCAAGAATCTCGCCATCGAAACGAACGGCCTCGTCGAACGGATACTGTTCAAGGACCGTCGCGCCATCGGGGTCCGCGTCGGCGGCCGGGACCTGCTGCTGCGCCCCGGTGGAGAGGTGATCCTTTCGGCTGGCGCGGTCAATTCGCCGCAGATTCTGATGCTGTCGGGCGTCGGCCCGGCGAGCGAACTCAGGCAGCATGGCATAGAGATCGTTCTGGATGCGCCCGAAGTCGGAGCCAATCTCGCCGATCACCTCGACTATACGGCTGTGGCAACCACGGCCGATCGCGAAGGATTTGGGGTGGCGCCCAGTTTCCTGCCTCGTGCGATACGCGGCGCATGGAGCTATTTCCTTCATCATGAAGGCGAATTGACGTCAAATGCCTCGGAGGGCGGCGCTTTCCTCAAATCCGACGCCGGCCGGGAGCGGCCCAATCTTCAATTCCATTTCCTGCCGGCGATCCTGCGTGACCATGGCCGCAAGACAGCCTTCGGCTACGGAATGACCGTGCATGTCTGCGACCTTCTACCGAAGAGCCGCGGCAGGATCGGGCTCAAGATCGCCGATCCCACGGCTCATCCGCGCATAGAGGGCAATTATCTCAGTCATCCCGATGATGTGGGCGTCTTGCTGAATGGCGCGAAGCTAGCCCGCAAGCTCCTTCATGCGCCGGCGCTCGCCCGTCACTTGCGCGAGGAGGTGCGACCGGGACCCGCGGTCCAGACCGACGAGGCTCTGATCGACGACATCCGCGCGCGCGCTGAAACAATCTATCATCCGGTAGGAACATGCCGCATGGGCAGTGACTCGGCATCCGTGGTCGATCCGGCAGCCCGTGTACGTGGCATTGACGGTTTGCGCGTGGTCGATGCATCGATCATGCCGTCGATCGTGTCGGGCAACACTAACGCGCCTACCATGGCGATCGCGGAAAATGTCGCGCAAATGATGATCCGGCCTTGAGGAAGAATGGCGATGAGGTTCAGTTTCGTATTGGCAGCCATGCTGCTACTTGCAACATCTGCGTCCGTCGAGGCACAGCGCGCTTCTTTCGGAGTGTGGAAGAATCCGCAGGACAGCGTACATGTGCGAGCCCAGCCGTGCGGAAGCAGAATGTGCGGGGTCGTGGTCTGGGCAAGTGACAAAGCCAAGGCGGATGCGCGGCGCGGCGGGACAAACGATCTGGTAGGTCTGATCCTGTTTCGCGATTTTGTTCCTGAAAAGAAGGGCGTGTGGCGCGGCAGTGTTTTTGTACCCGACATCGGCCAAACCTTCTCTGGAACAATCACCACGCTCGACGATCGGCGGATGGAGGGAAAGGGGTGCCTGACAGGGCGGATCATGTGCAAATCGCAGATATGGACGAAAGTGAACTGAAATCCGTCCAATCATCGTCTGACCGAGAGCGGCAAGCCAAGGATTTTAATAAGACACATCAAAAGCTTCTACGATAAATTGAAGAGGCGCGGAGCAGGAAGCGGGCATGGCGACAGCGATGTGTGCAGCCGCCACGGGATCAATTCGGCGACGGGCATGCGACTTGGTCAGCGTAAGCAGGCGGATAATCCGTTATTGATCGTCGCGGCCAGAAGACGGTCCGCTGCGGCAGCGGCTGCACGAACAGATTAACCTAATGGAAATCACACGATAAGCGCCCCGCCTGATGCGCCCGACGACACATTCCGCCGCTAGCAGGCATCCCCCCGGAAATTCCAGCAATCTACGCACGCCCAAAATCCGTAGCGTCCGATAAACTCTGCCGGAAAGGAGGACTGTCCCACAACAAGCTATCAGGGGTTTTCCGACATGCTTATAGGCTACATGCGCGTCTCTTCCACAGATGACCGGCAATCGGTCGATCTTCAGCGCGATGCGCTGATCGCAGCCGGCGTCGATAGCCGGCATCTCTATTCCGACAAGGCATCCGGCGCTCGCGAGGACCGGGCGAGCCTGCGGGCCTGCCTCGAATATCTCGCAGCCGGCGATACGCTGGTCGTGTGGAAACTGGATCGGCTCGGCCGCTCCCTGCCGCATTTGCTGTCGATCCTGACCGATCTCAGGGAGCGTGACGTGTCATTCCGGTCATTGACCGAGCAGATGGACACGGGAACGCCGCATGGCGAGCTGCTGTTTTCGCTGTTCGGCGCGCTGGCCCAGTATGAACGGGCATTGACGCGCGAGCGCATCATGGCAGGCCTTGCGGCCGCCAGACGGCGCGGGCGCTACGGTGGCCGCCCGCGAACGATCGATGCGGAAAAGCTCGATCAGATCACCGCCGCCCTTGCCGGTGGCGCTAGCAAGTCGTCGATCAGCCGCACGTTCAACGTGCCCCGATCGACCCTCGCAGATACGCTCGCGCGGGCCGGATGGCTCAAACCGCCGCGCCTTGCGTAACGACAAAAACATAATTATATTTCCGTAATGCCATCCATGCGCTTCTCCTGGCACCCGGCCAAAGCCGAGAGCAATCTGAAGAAGCACGGCGTCAGCTTTGCGATCACTACTCGTGCGTTCACAGATCCTTTCGCGCTGAGCGATCAGGATCGGATCGAAGGTGGCGAGCGACGATGGCAAACCTTGGGCCTCGTGGAAGGGCATCTGCTCCTCCTCGTGGCCCACACTGTCGTCGAGCAAGACGATGACGGCGAGTATGTGGATTTCGGCTCGAAAGGCCGATCGAACGGAAAGGCGACGTTATGAAGAAGAAAGACGCTGATACCGTCCGTTTCCAACTCGATCCGGACAATCTGCCGCCGTTGACCGAAGCGCAACAGGCCGAACTGGATGCCCTGCAGGCGATGCCGGATAGCGGGATCGACTATAGCGACTCTCCGGCGCTGACAGAGGATTTCTGGCGGAACGGGCAGCGTGGGCGCTTCTATAAGCCCATCAAGCAGCAGGTGACGGCACGCCTTGATGCTGATGTGCTCGCCTGGCTCAAATCGCAGGGTAAGGGCTACCAAGCCCGCATGAACGCCATACTTCGCCGTGAGATGCTGGCGACCGCCAGAAGGCAGGAAAAGCCACGTTAATTTAGATAGTTAGGCTATCGGTTATCGTGTGGTTTCCGTCAGCGCCGAACCGTAACCTCTAGCTACTCCTCTTCTATCCCCATCGCTTTCAAGTCCAATCCCAATTCCTTTAAACTGGGCAGGGGAGGAGGATCGAAGGCTACCAGTGCATCGATAAAGTCATGAAAGCTGTCGTATACGGGGGTTATCGCCCTAGAAGGCAGAGCTTCATCGTGCAGCCATACGGATATCTTTCCATCAATTCTGTCAATTAACAGCATATTACCCAGACCGATTTCCGCAAAAACCACAGATGTTTTTGGAATCTGCATGGATAATTGTTCGTTTATGCGAATTATTCCTAAGCTTCCGTCAACAGGGCCATATATAACTGAAACGCCAATTCTTCCTGAATCATCGGAATAGGCGCATTTTTCCGCAGGAAATTCAACATCATTATTGAAAACTATCGCTGATCCGAATTCAATAAATAAATCACGAAGCTCAGACGGCAGCAATATTCTTAATGAACTCTCTATCTGGTCTAATTCGATCAAAGAATCTCCCGGCATGTGGAGTGATTCTGCATCGAATGATGGATCAAACTGAAAGGTCATATATTTTCTGCCTTACATCATTAGGGCGTCGCTATCGTGTCCGTTCCGCACCGCGCCTCAATCACGCCACCTGATTGGTATAGCCGTTAGCGGATGGGCACGACAATCAGGTCAATCTTGGCGCGTCGATGCTTTGATTGGTGCTGCGCTCCATCTACGATTGAATATCCGCCATCCGACTAAGCCCGCGACAACGCCCAGCAGGCCGCCCACGAGATAGGCGGTTGGCGCATCATTCGGCACAAAAAAGCAGCCGCCAGCAACATAGCCGCCGATTACGGCGGTGCGTGTCACCGCACCATAGATCGCGGCGACCTTGCCATGATCGGCGGGCGGGCATTCCGACTGGAACAAGGTTCGGACAGCGACGTTGTGGATGCTGTTTGCGCCGCCGCCTAGGATGAAGGCGACGGCAACGATTGCCAGCCCGATCGGCGCAAGGCCGATCCACAGCATGGTCGCGCCCATGACAGCGGCCGTGCCGAACGCCGCCAGTCCGACCCTATGGCCAATAACCCTTTCGGCCAGCCCAGCGCCGATCAACATCCCAACCGCCCATAGTGCCGTCAGCATTCCAAACGCGGTCGGCCCGCTCCCAGCGTCACCATCACGAGAAACACGAAAGCAACGTCGGCTATGGCGGTCGCAAACACTTCGAGGCTGAGCGCACCCGTAACCACCATCAACCGTCGATTGCGGAGCAGCGGCAGGTAGTCCACGAACAGGGTCTCTTCCTCCTGATCGTCCCGTTGTGGCTTGCGGCGAAGCCTGCTCGCCATCACGACGAGGGCCAAAAGGGAAAAACTGGCGGCATCGGCTAAAAGCGCATTGCGCGATCCGATCCATCCCACCAGTACGCCCCCAGCGACTGGACCAGCGAGCATTCCAAGGCTGCGAACCATTTCCATAAGGGAATTGGCGAGTGCGAGGTCATTCCAAGCCGCTCGCCAGCACTGGAATCAACGCGAATGTTGCGGCGCTGCTGATCGTGAACAGCACGCTCAACAGCGCGGCCCCGGCGAGCGTGAACATGGGATAATAGGCGATAAATGCTATCACGCCCGCTTGCAGAACTGACACCATGACCAGAATGCGGGCCGCCTCCCGGCGGTCGATCAAGCGGCCCGCCCAGGGTGCGGCGATCAGACCGGGTAGCAGCTCCGCGGTCAGCAGCGTCGGCACCGCATAGCCGGATGCGTTCTCGGCAGTGCGGAACATCAACGTCAGCAACGTGATTTCATCGCCGGTCGTCGAAATCGTAAGCGCCACAAGGACCAACCATCCCCAGCCTTGCCGAAACTCAACTCCCACTCACTTAACCTTCCGCACAGCCCCGCACTTTCCGGGTCACTCTGCACACTTCAAATCTCAACCGACAATCAGGTGAATAGCTTTAGCGTCGTTCTGCCAACCACTTAAGCGCCGATAGGCTTGGCATGAACAGATATTCGCCTCCCTTCATGACATTGAAAGTCTGCACACCGTCGATGCGCTTGCGCGCGGGCGCCTGCGGGATGGTGAACCGACCGTCCTCCTCATGCAGGCCGACGATTGGATCGCGCTCTTCGCCAAGGTCGACGAAATTCCCGCGATTGATCCATTCCTGCTGCATGAACTCGATCGTGTCATAGGCACGCGCGCTGATGATGATGAAGAACAGGCCGCGATCGCCTTTCTTATCGTCCTGCGGCGTGACATCCTCGGAATAGACCGGCCCGAAGGTCGAGGAACGACGGATGATCCTGTGGATGTTGACGTCGGTGAGCAGCGTCAACTCGGAGTCGCGGGGATTGAGCCGGCGCATATGGCAGCCAAGCGGCACAACGCGACCTTTGGGGTCATCCTTGAAGCTGAAGTCGTTGTTGCGCTGCGGGTCGGCGCCGAGGTCGGGATCGTCGTGATCGGGCGACAGCGTCAAGGGCGCGCCGGAACGCCAGCGACCGAACATCTTGGCGGCTAATAGCTCGCGTTCCTCCGGCGTCTCGCCATGCGCCTTGAGGAAGGCGTTAAAACAGCCGACCCGGCTGTTGTACTTGCGCATAACGACGAAGGTGCCGTTCTTGCCCAGCCCGGCGGGCTCGGGCATGCCAAGCGGTTGGCCGTTCTCGCTTTCATATCCAAGAATGAACTCGCCCGCCTTGATCGGGCGCTCCTCGCCCGGCAGCGGATCGACGCCGCTACCCTCGACGGCGGGCTGGGAGATCGAATCCCGGAAACCGAACGGGTTTTTCGCGCCATCCGGCGCGCCGAAACGATGCTCGCCGAGCAGGGTCACGCCGCTGCTCCGGTCGAGTTCGGTGCGCGCCGTCGCCAGCGCCTTATCGAGCGCAGCATCATCCACGGCGTAGATAGTCAGCGCGAGATGGCAGTTGCCGGGCTTGAACACCTCTTCCCAGTTTTGAGGCGCGTTGGGCCCGAAGTCGCGAAGCTGCTCCGCGCGTGCGGCCATGCCCTGCTGGAAGGGGAGCGGGAATGTCTTGAGCTGCGCTTCGGGAACGCCGAGCGCCTTCAGCCCCTCGAAGCTGAGTGCGGCCCCGATCCAGAAATCAAGATCCTCGCTCCAGTTGTCGGCAGATGCGATATGGGGCGCGAGCCGGCCGAGAAGATCGCGCGCGCCCTCCGCCTCGTCGAAATGGAGCATGGCGTGGATACCGACATAAGGCTCGGGCCGGCTTCGCAGGATCAGCGCCTGAATGTCGTGCAGATCGAGCGTAACGCTGTCGCGCCGGAAGCGCTCTTTCAGTTTCTGAAGGATCGCCATGGCTCAGCCCACCTTGTCCAGGAATTCGTTGACCGCATGCTCCATCCGCTGAAGGCGGCGCACGTCGACGACGGTCACCTGCGGGTTGGCGACGAACCAGCCGGCAGCGGTGATCTGATGCTCGGCGATGAAATCCTTGACCTTGGGGCTTGCGATGCCAGGCCAACCTTCGACCGAAGCGAAAAGCAGGTCCATCAGGTCGGGGATCTTGGTGGCGAAGTCGTTGATATAGGTGTCCCAGTCGCCGTCATAGGCGGTGGCGAACAGGATGCGTGTGTCGTTGTCGAAGAACACGAACCGCATATTGTGGAGCGTGCCGACCTTCTGCGCGCCATCGAAATTGCCGTTCACCAGCCCGAAGATGCGTTTCAGCCGGTCCGCGCCGCCTGGCTTCAAGTTTGCGATGGCTGTGAGCTCGGAGACATTGCCGGACTGGGCGCCGACACGGCCAGCCGAGCCCGCCGTGCCCTTGAGGTCGGGATTGTGCTTCGTCACCATCTGCTCAAGGGCGAGCTTGGCGAGCTGCGGCGCGTCGCCGGCCACTTCCTCGATCCGCCGCCGGATGGCTTGAAGGCGGGTTTCGTCGATCTGCGGGGTGTCTTCGGTTTCGGCCATGGCTGGCCTCCTTTCGTGATTGCGTGTGACGATCGGTGCGTCAGTCCGGGATGGCGTCGATGTTTGTCGGCTCGACACGAGGCTGGGCGTTCATCTCATGGCGGTAGCGGGTGGATCGCTCATAGGCGGCGATGCGCACCCGCATGATCGATCCGAGCGGCTGATGATCGCGGATACCGTGCCAGGGATTGAACGACAGCACGTCATCGCCATAGACCCGCCGCGCCGGCGAATAGGCGTCCTGCGGCGGGATGCGCAGCGTGGCGATCGGCTGGTGTGGCGACAGCTCTTCGGGCCAGAGCACCGCCGCGTCCTCGACAGGCATCTTGTCGAGATCAGCGCAAAGTTGGGCGCGCAGTTGATACTCAGCACCTTGGTCGCGGAAATGCTCGACAACCAGATCGCGCATGGTGGCATCCTCCACCGTGCCGACGTCCTTGCCGGTGAGCGCGCGGACATTGTCGGAAAGCGGCGCGGCGCTGATCTTGGCGATGTAATCGCCAAAACGGATCGCCGCCATCGAGTGATAGGTCTCGCCAAGCAGATGGTCGTTGTCGCGCGCGAGACCGCGCAGCGTGGCGCCGGGCTCGACGCCGACCGCTTCGACCGCAGCTTCCACGCCGCGCGCCACCCCAGCCATCGCTCGCTGGAGAAAGACCGGGTTCTGGGCATTCTTCTCCAGAAGGCTGATGAGCTGGCGATATTTACCGATCGTGCCGAAGCTCAAGGTCGGGATGTTGACGAGCAGGAAATCCTGGTTTTGGCCCTGGTCTTCGGGGAGAAGCCGCTCGCCTTCGACGCCGATCACCTTGATCGCCATGCCGCGCGGGGCGGGAATCGTGTCGGAGTGAATGTCGCCCGGCGCTGATGAGAGGCGGATCACCATGGAATAGGTGGCCGGGCGAGCGAAAAGCCCCTGACGCAGATGCTCCGGCAGTTCCGGTACGACGAGTTCGCCCTTGAGGAACCCGTGGCTCTTGGCATGGGCGTCGCGCACCGCATGGCGGTGGCGTTCGAACGCCTTGCGGTTGGTATTCGCCATGATCTCAAGGATCTCGGCGGTCAGCCGCTCCTCGTCCTTGCCGAGAACCTCCACGTCCGGAGAATAGCCAATGTAGGTTTGAGCCAAGAGCGCTCCTTCACACTGAGATTTCGTTGCCCAGGAACGATTTCGGGTCGAAATCGTCGTTGATTTCGGATATCAGTTGATATCTGGTCTCACTGAGAACGCGGAACCTCCGAAAAGGTTTCGCACGTCTCGCCCGTTGGTTGGAGAACGAACCCATGCCGCTTACGCGCAAGGACACGCAGCGCCAGACGCGGGACCGGCTGATCGCGGCCGCGC
>JAEXHR010000391.1 GCA_023449855.1 Pseudomonadota bacterium
CCGCGCGGGCGCGCCCCCCGGGGCGTTGGGGGGGCGCCCCCCACGGTGGTCCGGGAGGCTGATGAAAGCGGACCACGCAACCGGGTCCGTTCCAACTGCGCAGTCGGTTACAGCAGGCGGCACAAGAAGATTTTGTCGGCCGCTGTAACCGTCCGCCGATCGCGGTCGAAATGCCGGGTGCCAGTCGGCAAAACCTCCACACTCTATTTCAGGAGTCACCAATGAAGACTTTCAAGACCGGCGCCGCCATCGCCTCCGCCGCCGCAATGCTCGCCCTGTCGGGCCTCGCCACCACGGCGCCCGCGCATGCCGCCGGCGCGAAGGCCGCCAAGGTGCAGCCCTGCTACGGTGTCAATTCGTGCAAGGGCCAGTCGGACTGCAAGTCGGGCAACCATGACTGCAAGGGCCAGAACGACTGCAAGGGCCAGGGCTTCAAGGATCTCACCACCAAGGCCTGCGCGGCGCAGGGCGGCAGCCTCACCCCGAAGGCCGGCTGAAGCCGATCATCGCTCGAACCCTGGTTCGAGCGAAATGTACCTCGCACCGCCCGTCAGGTCGAACCTGGCGGGCGGCGCATTTTTGACCTTTTAGCCCCCACTACGCTACTGGCACCCGACGATCGATGGACAAGGGCTGAGGGACGAGCCAGCCCGGCCGCTGGCCTTCAGCTCTGCACGAGTTGGCGCGCAGCCGCTTCGGCGGTGTTTTCGGGCCGCGTGTTGAAGGCGACTGCAGTGTGGACGAGGTTGACCACCATCTCGAACAAGCCGAGGCTCTTGGGCGGCAACCTCAAGCCGCCCCCAACAACCACACAATCGTAAGCCGCGCCGCGGAGCGTCGCCTCTGGCATGGCGTCACCCGCGGCGTCGGGCGTGATCATGCAGGTGTCGCCCTGTCATCCGCGCTCGCGGATCTTTGCGACCGCGACGGCGATGCCGGCGTTGATTTTGTCGGCGTCGAAGCCAGACGGCAACGCCGGGTCCGAGAAATCGACCGTTTCGGGCCTCTGGCCGACGGACAGGATACGGGCCATGGGAAGTCTCCTTGAAGGTTCGTTCTGGACTCAGGCTGCCGCCCACGCGGCGGCGGCAGCTTCGGCGAAATCGCGATACGAACGCGGCGCGTGACCGAGCAGGGTCGCGAGGCGCGCGATCTCGCCGTCCGTGGCGATCGCACCGTCCTGCTGATAGCGACGCATCATCAGCCGCATGTCATAGGCGAGCCACGACGGCCCAAAAGATTTCAGCCGCTGTTCCAGCGCATCCAGATCGTTGCCGGCATAGCCGATCGGCCGCCCGAGCACGTCGCTCCACAGGGCGGAGATCGTCGTGCCGGTGAGCACATCGGGGCCAACCAGTTCATAGGTCTCCTGGGGCAGCGGCGCATCCGCGCGCTCGCGGCGCAGCAGTTCCTTCGCGGCCGCCTCGCCGATGTCGCGGATATCGACCATCGAAATGCCCTTTCCGCCGATCGGCATCCCGTAGACTCCGCCGCCCAGGAGCGCGTCCTTCTGCCGCAGGTCGTTCTGGATGAAATAGGCCGGGCGCAGGATCGTGACGGGCAGCCCTGCGGCATGGATCATGCGCTCGAGGGTCATCTTGCTCGCAAAGTGCGGCACGTCGGCATAGTCCTCGCCCTTGAACACCGACAGATAGACAACGCCCTTCACACCGGCGGCGCGCGCCGCGTCGAGCGTCAGCATCGCCTGTGTCAGTTCATCGGGTACGTTCGGCGCGAGCAGAAACAGCGTGGTCACGCCGTGCAGCGCGGCGCGTACGCTCTCGATATCCGAGAGGTCGCCTCGCACGGCGATGACGCCTGCCGGGAAATGCGCCTTTTCGGGCGTGCGGGTCAGCGCCTGGACTTCGGCGCCGTACCCAACGAGAAATGCCAGCACCTGCGTACCGATGGTGCCAGTGCTGCCAGTTACCAATATCGTCATGTCGTATCTCCTTGATCGTCGAGACGACCTCGTTGTCACTGGATGCAAGATAGACGTTCCGAATGAGCGAAGAAGATGGCATGATCGGGACATATCGTCTCGATAATGGAACATCCTATGGACCTCGCGGCTCTTGCTGACTTCAACCTTGTCGCCTTGCATGGCGGCTTCGGTCTCGCCAGTCGGGCGGCGCAGCGCCCCAAGGCAACGCTGTCGCGCAAGGTCGCCGAGTTGGAAGCCTATCTGGGCGTTCGATTGATCGACCGCGGCTCGCGGGCGCTGCGCCTCACGCCGGAGGGACGCGCGCTGCACGACCGCACCCAAGGCCCGCTCGCCGAGATCGGCGAGGCCGAGCAGGCGGTCTCCTCGGGCGCGTCCGTGCCACGCGGGACGCTCCGGATCAGCGCCCCGATCGTGTTCGCGCATGTCATGCTGCCGCGCGTCGCCGCCGATTTTGTTCAGGCCTATCCGCACGTCGCGCTCGAGATCGTCGCAGAAGATCGCAAGGTCGATCCGGTCGAGGACAATTACGATCTGGTAATCCGCATCAACCCGGATCCTGACGAGCGTCTGGTCGGGAGACGGATCCTCGAAGATGAACGCCTTTTGGTAGCATCGCCAGAGGTGCCAAACGCATTCCTGATTGATCAAGCAGGCGCCGACTTCGCAGTAGCTGCGGTAGGGCATATTGCTACGTCCGCCGACGCGGTCTGGCGGATCAGGACTGACCAGGGTGTGCGCGAGTTCTGCCCGCAGATGCGGTTGCGATTCTCTTCCTTCCTGATGGTGCAGGATGCGGTGCTCGCGGGCGCGGGCGTGGCCCTCATGCCGAAACTGTTGGTGACGCAGAACATCGCTACGGGCAGGCTGGTCGCTTGGGGAGTCGACGACGGACCGAAGGTTGAAATCTGGGCACTCCAAAACTCTCGCCGCCTGTCGAGTTCCAAGATCCGCGCCTTTCTCGATGTCCTGACGTCGATCGCATAGGCGGATAAGCCCGGTTTCTGGCACCCACCGGACGCCCCGAAACCGCAACGAGTGGGCGCTATCCAACCGGCAGCTTCGCGGCGCGGCGACGATCGCGCTTGTCAGACCGAGACGTTCGCGCCGGCACAGATGAACGTCCTGGTCAGGTCGCGAGCCGTCGGCGGGCGCAGCCGGGCCGGACGGCCCGCCGTAGGCCCTTGTGTCGCCAAAACCGGTCTGGGCGGAATCCACCAAACCCGGTCCTTCCCATCAGGTCGATGGTGATGGCCCGCCTCTGGCGGAAATTCAAACTGGCCCGCTACCTTCCGGCCCAGTTTCTGGCAAATAGACCGCTCCGGATGTTACCAGCGGGCAACCCGCGGCAATATCAACCGAGCAAGGCCGACAACGATAGCGCAGCCCAAGCAATACCACACGACGATATAGAACGGATCGTCGCTGGGGCAGTGAAATGCGAACACGAATGCACCCCATGTCGCTGCTCCGGCGCCGGCTGCCAAAGCGCTCCCCGATCCATCGGTTGGAGCGCCCGACCGCATGAGGATCCCCAAGGCGATCAACGGAGGTATTGAGAGAGCCGTCATCGTCGCGAGACACTCGACGCCCATCTGCCAACTTAGCCGGTCAAGCAGTACCTGCAGGCCCGCGCTGCTGAGGTCGATAACCCACCCGAGAAGCAAAGTAACGACAGCGAGCGTGGCCCAAAGACGCAGCCCCCGGCGTGGCGATGCCGAAGGCTCGAACGACTGGATCGCCACGAACGTGCCTGTGATTGCCAGGATGGCGAGCGAACCCAGCTTCCACCAGAACGCGGTAACGCTCATTGCCGCACCGATGTCCGGACGCATCGTGCCTAGCGCCAGAAACGCGGCGAGTTCGATCGCGGCAAGGCCAAACAAACAAGCCCCTTGCCGGAGCGGATTCCGGCGCCGGACGGGCCGTAATTCTCCAACCAGCGTCTCGATTAACGATTCATTCGACATCGGCCTGCTTCTGAACCATGGCCGCTAGACGCGCCAGTCCCCGGTGGATATTCACCTTGATGAGCGACCCTGACTGCCCGGTCTTTGCCGACGCTTCCTCGACCGAATATCCTTCGATCTTTACAAGCCGGATCGCTTCGGCCTGGGCCGGCTTGAGCTCGCCGAGTAGTTCCCCGAGGACCACCGAACTCGTCACCGCGCTCTCATGATCCCCTACGGCTATCTCCTCGGGGAGTTCCTCGGTCGCCGATCGTCCCATCGCCCGCAAACGATCGATCCACTTGTAGCGGGCTACTGCGATCAGCCAGGGTTTGAAGGGGCGTTCCGGATCATATGTGTGCCGCTTCTCATGAATCGCGATGAGTGTATCCTGCACTGCGTCTTCGACAAATGCTGGCGGTAGCCGCCGTGCATAAAAGCGATTAAGCCACCGGCGGAGTTCATCAAGCAACTGCCGGTATGCCGCGGCCTGCCCCTCCTGGGCTGCGGCCATCAGGCGGCCCCACTCATTTTCGGCAATCCTCATCGACCCCGCCACCCTGAGGCTGATGACTTCAGCTTCATGCCTCGGACGCGCCTGGGGAGTCGGGTACCGCACGAAGCGTGTTTCGACGCAGATCGCGATCCGGTTACAGGTCTCCCCATATTTGGCGGTACCGAGTGATACAGCCCTTTCATGCCACCGGTCGCCACAGTGCAACGCTCACGCATCGGCCAGTTCCTTGATCGGATTATCGCGGCGCATGCGGCTCGGATCGACGCCAAAGGTGTTTCGGAACGCGCGGCTAAAGTGGCTTCGACTTGCAAAACCAACCTGTGCGGCGATCGTCGCAACCGGCAGTTCGGTCGACATCAGCAAATCTCGCGCTTTCGTAAGGCGGGTGCGCGCAACGAACTCCATCGGCGGCAATCCGATTGTCGCGGCGAAGACCTTCGCGAACTTCGACCTGCTCATTCCCGCGGTTCGGGCGAGGTCGTTCAGGGTATGATTTGCCGACGGCGTCTCAACGACCGTTGCAAGAGCGCGCGCGAGCGACGGCCGCTCGAAAAGGCCCGGAAGAACCCGTTCCGAACCGTTGTGCTCCGCGTAGCGTCGAAGCGCCTTCACCAGGCAGGCCTTCATCAGCGATCCGACAAGCGCTCTTGACCCCAGCGAGGTCACATTAATCTCGCGAAGGATTTCTCCGAAGGCGACATGCACCATCGAATCGCCCGATAGATCGCAGCAGATCGGCACCTCAAGGCCGTCGAACGGTCCGAAGGAGCCCCCCACATCGGCCTTAATTTGTCCGCACGCGACCAGTACGGTGCCGGGTGCGCCGCGCCTTGCGTCAAACAGCAGTAAGCCATCGGGTCGCGTGCTGCAGGTTTCTGCTGGCGTGAATAACTGCGACGCAGTTGGTGAGCCCCCCATGACCTGTCTAACGTTGGGTGGGACCAAAACCACACTGCCCGGCGCGAATGCGGCAGCTGGATCGCTGGCGAGGGTAAGATACAAGGTTCCGGAAAGCACGAAGTGGATCTCGATCTCGTCCAACGGCAGAATCTCGATCGCGGAATCGGACGCGAATTCGCACACCGCGAATTCCTTCACGTCAACCGCCAGGGCGGCGAGAATCTGGTCTATGGCCGTATCACTCATGAGACGGCGAACAGTGTGCTCTTTCGTCGTTGCAATTCCAGACGATTCGCAACGCGCCCAAAAATAAGGACGATCCGACACCCGGCAGGACAATATGCGACACCTGTCCCAGCAATCGCAGGTTTCATGCACCGGAACGTCGTGACGGGCTTTCTAATCAGGACCATGCGACGATCAGATCCTACGCCCGGTTGATCGCCGAAACACTTCGCTCGCTCCAAAACGGGGAGGGCCATATGAGGGGTTTGAGTAGCAACGGAACAGAAAACCTACATAAGCCAAGCAGCCGCTTATCTCCGGTCCGCGTTGTCATGGACATAACGGCGCAGCACGCGGTTTATTTCGGT
>JAEXHR010000071.1 GCA_023449855.1 Pseudomonadota bacterium
CGAGGTTCCACCAATGGCGCCCCTGGGCCGGGGCCGCGATCGTGGTCCCCGCAAAACAGGCAGTGCAAAGCACTGACTAAACTGCGGAACCCTGCCAAAGCGAATTCCGTTTCGCTTGGAAACGCGCTACATGCGGGGCCATGACAACAGCCCCCAATACTGACGACCGCGTCCATGTGATCGGCGCGGGCCTTGCCGGCTCGGAAGCCGCCTGGCAGGTCGCCAATGCCGGCATCCCCGTGGTGCTCCACGAGATGCGCCCTCTCCGGATGACCGACGCCCATCGCACCGACGGCCTCGCCGAGCTTGTCTGCTCCAATTCATTCCGTTCCGACGACGCCCTGAACAACGCTGTCGGCTTGCTGCATGCCGAGATGCGCAAGCTGGGCTCGTTGATCATGCGCAGCGCCGACGCCCATCAGGTGCCCGCCGGCGGCGCGCTGGCGGTGGACCGCGACGCGTTCTCCGGCGCGGTGACCAAGGCGCTAGAAGACCACCCCCTCATCACCATCGACCGTACCGAAGTCGCTGGCCTGCCGACGGCCGAGTGGCGCAATGTCATCGTCGCGACCGGCCCCCTCACCTCGGCTCCGCTGGCCGATGCGATCCGCGAACTGACCGACGAGAACGCGCTGGCCTTTTTCGACGCCATCGCGCCGATCGTGCACAAAGATTCCATCGACATGGAAATCGCCTGGTTCCAGTCGCGCTACGACAAGGTCGGGCCCGGCGGCAACGGCGCGGACTACATCAATTGCCCGATGACCCGCGAGCAATACGAGGCCTTCATCGATGCGCTTTTGGCCGGCGAAAAGACCGACTTCAAGGAATGGGAAGTCAACACGCCCTATTTCGACGGCTGCCTGCCTATCGAAGTCATGGCCGAGCGTGGCCGCGAAACGCTGCGCCACGGGCCGATGAAGCCCGTCGGCCTCACCAATCCGCGCGATCCCACAGTGAAGCCTTACGCCATCGTGCAGCTGCGCCAGGACAACAAGCTGGGCACCCTCTACAACATCGTCGGTTTCCAGACGAAACTGAAATACGGCCCGCAGCAGAACGTGCTGCGCATGATCCCGGGCCTGCAGAACGCCGAATTCGCCAGGCTCGGCGGCCTGCATCGCAACACCTTCCTGAATTCGCCAAAACTGCTCGACGAGCAGCTTCGGCTTAAGGCACAGCCGCGCTTGCGCTTCGCCGGCCAGATGACTGGCTGCGAAGGCTATGTGGAATCCGCCAGCGTCGGCCTGATCGCCGGCCTCTGCGCGGCAGCCGAGGCCAAGGGCCAGTCGCTGGCCATGCCGCCGGCGACCACGGCGCTGGGGTCGCTGCTCGGCCATATCACCGGCGGACATATCGAGACGGTCGATGCCGGCCCGCGCTCGTTCCAGCCGATGAATATCAATTTCGGCCTGTTCCCACCGCTCGCCTCGCCGCCGACCAAGAAACCGGACGGCTCGCGCCTGCGCGGCAACGAGAAGACCGTCGCCAAGAAGCAGGCCATGAGCGCGCGTGCATTGGCCGACCTCGATGGCTGGATCGCGGCAAGCCTTCCTGCCGTCGCGGCAGCGGCGTAACGCAAGCTCGGTTGGATCAGTCATGAGCTTGCCCAAACAGGACGCCGCTGCGCTGTCCAAACACTGGACCGAAGGCGTATTGCTGAAGCGCGACGTGTTCTCCACCGTCGAGCGCGGCCGTTTCCGTACCCGCGACGGCGACGTCGATGCCGTGCTGCGCCGGCTCGATCAGGTGCCGTGGTGGTCGTTCGGCCTTGCGCTGCATCTGTTCACACGCGAACGCCGCGCACTGACGCTGGCGCGCGATCTCAAGGTCGGACCGGAGCTGCTCTGGGCCGGCAAGCGCACGCTGGTGCGCGGCTTCATCGACGGCGTCGCTTTGCATCTCGCAAAGCCCTATGGCGACGCGCGCTATTTCCAGTCGGCCAAGCTGGCCCTGCGCAAACTGCATCGCATGGGCGTATGCCACAACGATCTCGCCAAGGAACAGAACTGGCTCCGCGGCAGCGACGGGTTCGCTTATCTCACCGACTTCCAGCTCGCTGTCTGCTTCAAATCGCGCAGCCAGCTGTTCCGCATCGCCGCCTATGAAGACCTGCGCCATCTCCTCAAGCACAAGCGCACTTATGCACCGGAGCTGCTGACGGCGAAGGAAAAGCAGATCCTGTCGCGAAAGTCGCTGCCGGCGCGGATCTGGCTGATGACCGGCAAGAAGGTGTACCGCGCCATCACCCGCGGCATCTTCAATTTCACCGACCGCGAAGGCGGCGGCAAGCGCCTCGTCAACGATGCGCCACCGCTGCTCGAGATCATCAAGCGCAATCCGGCGGTGCGCGACGCCGCGATTGTCGCTTTCGCGGATCGGCGCACCGGCGTTGGGCTCTATGCATTCGTCGAGGCGGATGACGCGGCGCTGGAAGGCAAGCTTCAGAACGAACTCAGCGCGGCGAAAGTGGCAAAACCGCCGGAACACCTGCAGGTCATCCCGGCGCTCCCGCGCGACGCAGCCGGCAAGGTCCGCACCGAAGTGCTGCAGCTAGTGGCGATGAACCAGGTCGATCTGCTTGAGCCGCTCATGCACAGCGATGCCGATCGGGTATTCCTGAAAACCATTCTGGAATCGCGGAAGAACCTGCGCGACCGGTTCAATTTCGAAACGCAACTGCCGCAGTAAGATTTCGAGCCGTAGGGCGGATTAGCCGAAGGCGTAATCCGCCGGCCGAGCGTGTTGGACGAAGAACGGCGGATGACGCTTCGCTAATCCGCCCTACGGCTGAGTGCTATGACGCGCGCCAAAGTGTCCATAAGGTGCGCAGGCGCGCCCGCAGATACAACTCGAACGGATCGAAGCGCGCATCCGCCATCACGCGGAGATCGAGCTTGACCAGCGCCAGCGGCAGGAATGCTGCGCGCGCCTGCGGCGTCACATCCGCCAGCATCCTGTCGGCGATCACCAATTGCTCCTGCGCGCCCTTGATCAACTGATCCAGCGTGGTGCGGATGGGCGGCGTGAGCTTGCCGGCAAAAACCTCTTCCGAACTGCCGCCGTTCGGCCGCAGCATGTCCTGCGGCAGATAGATCTGCCGGCGCGCGGCATCGTAGGGCAATCGCGCCGTGATGCGCGCGACGCCGTGCGCGAGGCCGCCATGTTCGGCGGCGTGATCGACGGCTTCGGACGCATCACCGAGAACACGCGCAGCGCAGGCGAACAGCGTGCCGGACGTATCGCGAAAATGGCTTTCCAGCACAGCGAGATCCGGCATCGGATCGTTGTAGAGATCGAAAATATGGGCATCGACCAGCTTGGCCAGACGATCGACCGGCAGGTCATAGGTGCGGACGGCCAGCAGCAATTCGGCTGCGACCGGATTCTGCCCGACATCGCCATGGCCGTTACCGGCCAGCGCATCGGTCCACCATTGCAGCCTGATCTCACCGGGCAGCGGCTGGCTGACCTGATCGCGCACGCGGCTGACTTCGGCATTGAAGGCGTAGAGCGCGAGCAGCGGGCGCCGCTTGTCGGCCGGAACGAACAGGGTCGACGCGTAACGGTCGAAATCATGGGTGCGCACGAGATCGGCGCAGAACGCCGCGGCGCTCTGGTCGGCGCTGCTCATGGGACGGCGATCAGCGCCGCAGCGACCCGGCGGCGCTCGCCGATCATGATGTTGTAGGTGCGGATGGCGGGTCCGGTCATCATCGTGTCCACCATGACGCTGACGCCGCGCAGCGCCTCGCGCAGATCGCGCGGCATGATCCAGACCTCGTTGCCGGTGCCGACGATCAGCGTATCGATGCCGGCATGCCCCTCGAACACACGGCGCAGCGCGTGGCGATCGATCTCGTCAGCCTTGGTGACGGTCCACGGCCACACCGCATCGGGCAGGCACAAAAGCGAGCCCTGATGCGACATGGTGTCGAAGATGAAGCCACCTTTGCCATAGGCTTCGATCTCGGCCGCGCGCGGAAGATGCGGCTGCTCGGGATCGACCGGCATCAGGCCTTGGCCGTCTTCGCCGGTGCAGTTTTGGCCGGCTTGCCGTTGCTCACCGGATCGTCACGGTTTTCGCCGACGCCGAGATAGATCAGCATCGGTGCGGCGATGAAGATCGACGTATAGGTGCCGACCAGCACCACGCCGAAGATCATCACGGCAGTGAACGAATGGATCGCATGGCCGCCGAACAGATACAGGGCCAGCAATGCCAGCGTCACCGTGACGTGGGTGATGATCGAGCGCGACAGCGTCGAATTGATCGACTCGTTGAGCAGTTCCGGCATCGGCATCTTCTTGTAGCGACGCAGGATTTCGCGGATACGGTCATAGATGACCACGGTGTCGTTCAGCGAATAGCCGAGAATGGTCAGCAGCGCCGCGATACTCGTCAGATCGAAATCGATCTGTGTGATCGACATGAAGCCGATGGTCAGCACGATATCGTGGATATTGGCGATCATGGCGCCGAGGGCGAACTGCCATTCGAACCGGAACCAGAGATAGATCAGGATGCCGAAGATAGCGACGATCAGGCCGAGCATGCCGTAAGCAAGCAGCTCGCCCGACACACGCGGGCCGACAACCTCGACGCGGCGATATTCGACGGTCTCTCCGAGCGTGGCACGAACCTTCTGCACCGCCGCCTGCTGAGCGGAATCGCCGCCCGGCTGCTGCGCCAGACGTATCAACACGTCGGCGGGGCCGCCGAACTGCTGCAGCTGCACGTCACCGAGTTCGAGCGTGGATAGCTTGGTGCGCATGGCGCCGATATCGGCGGTGCCGGACTTGTCCTGCACCTCCATGAGCGTTCCGCCCTTGAAGTCGATGCCGAAATTCAACCCATGGGTGAAGAACAGCGTGATCGCCGCAATCGTCAGCAGCGCCGAAGCGGGAAAGCTGATGCGGCGGAACTGGGTGAAATCGAACTTGGTATCGTCGGGGACGATACGGATCGACGGCAACAGATCGAAGATCGTCACGATCGACAGAACGACGATCAGTGCGCCCAGACCGGCAAGAACCATTTGTGTCGTAGTCAAAGTCTGCTCCGTCCGCTCAGATCGGCACGCGCTGCGGCCGCTTCCACCTGACCCAGGTGGCGACGATCAGGCGCGTCACCGTAAAGGCGGTGAACACCGTGGTGAGAATGCCAATACCGAAGGTCACGGCAAAGCCGCGGACCGGCCCGGTGCCGATATAAAACAGCACGGCGGCAGCGATGAAGGTGGTGATGTTGGAATCGAGAATGGTGGCAAGCGCGCGCTTGAAGCCGGCATCGATGGCGGCGATCGCCGTGCGGCCGCCGCGCAGCTCTTCCCGGATACGCTCATAGATCAGCACGTTGGAGTCGACCGCGATGCCGACCGTCAGCACGATGCCAGCGATACCGGGCAGCGTCAGCGTGGCATTGAGCAGCGACAGGATGCCGAAGATCATGGCGACGTTGACGGCCACCGCGATATTCGCGAACAGGCCGAACAGGCGATAGGTCAGCAGCATGAACACGATCACGAGGATCGAGCCGATATAGGCGGCGAGTTCGCCCTTGGCGATCGAGTCCTGGCCGAGGCCCGGACCGACGGTGCGTTCCTCGATGATCGACAACGGCGCCGGCAGCGCGCCGGCGCGCAGCAGGATGGCGAGATCGTTGGCGCCCTGCACCGTGAAGCTGCCGGAGATCTGGCCGGAGCCGCCGGTGATCGGCTCGCGGATGACCGGCGCCGAGACGACCTCGTTGTCCAGCACGATGGCGAAAGGCAGGCCGACATTCTTCGTCGTCGCCTCGGAAAACTTGCGGGCGCCCGCGGTGTTGAAGCGGAACGATACGATCGGCTCATTGGTGCGCTGGTCGAAACCCGGTTGCGCATCGGTGAGATCGGCGCCGGAAACCAGCACTTCCTTCTTCACCAGATACGGCACCTTGGGCGACGAGGAGCTCATCAGCAGATCGGAATCCGCCGGCACCCTGCCCTGCGCCTGCTCGGCCGGGATCGACGTATCGACCATGCGGAAATCGAGCTTCGCGGTCTTGCCGAGCAGCTCCTTCAGGCGCGACGGATCCTGCAGGCCCGGCACCTGGACCAGCACGCGGTCGAGGCCCTGACGCTGGATCAGCGGCTCCACGGTGCCGAGTTCGTTGATACGGCGCTCGATGATCTGCAGCGACTGATCGACCGACTGGCGCAGGCGATCGTTGATCGCCGCCTGCGGCACGGTGAGGCGGATCAGGCCGCCGCCGGCGTCGGAGACTTCCAGGCTGCGCGCGCCGCTCTGGCCCATGATGCCGCCGAGCGGCTGCGACAGCTCACGCAGCTTGGCGAGCGCGTTCGGAACGTCGGTGTCCTTGGTGATACGCACTTCGACGGCGTCGCCGCGGACATTCAGGCCCGTATACTGAACGCGAGGATTGATGTCGCGCAGGGTACGGCGCACGTCGTCGCGCACCTGGTCGAGCTTGTCCTTCTTGACCGCGTTTGCGTCGACCTCGAGCAGGATGTGGGATCCGCCCTGCAGGTCGAGGCCCAGCACCAGATGGCGCTGCGCCCATTTCGGCCAGGTCTTCACGGTGGCTTCGGGAAAGAAGTTCGGCACAGCGAACAGGCAGACGAGCAGCGCCGTCAGGATGATGCCCAGCGCCTTCCACCGTGAGAAATACAACATCGAACAGGTCCGTCAGGATTCGAGGATGGGCGTCGCTGCGATCACTTCGCCGCCGCGTCGTCCTTGGCCTCGGTCTTTTCGCCCTTCTCCTTGGCCGGCTCACCCTTGGTGCGCACGCCCGAGATCATGGAACGCAGCTGGCGCACGCGAACGCCCTCGGCGAGTTCGAACTCGACCTGCTCGTCGTCCACCACCTTGGTGACCTTGCCGACCAGACCGCCCGAGGTGACGATGGTGTCGCCGCGGCGGATGTTCTTCACCATTTCGGCGTGGTCTTTGACCTTCTTCTGCTGCGGACGCAGGATCAGGAAATACATGATCACGAAGATCAGCGCGAAAGGCAGCAGCGACATCAGCATGCTGTTGGTGTCGTTGCCGGCAGCTGCGGCCTGGGCGAACGCAGGGGTAATGAACATCGAAAGTCCTCAATAGGGCTGGAAATGACCGGCGACGCAGCCGCGGAAAGCCGGCCCTCGCGAATTCGGCGCGGACTATAGCGGCCGGCAAGCCAATTGCAACGCTCCTAACCCCCTTGATGTACAAGCGTTTGTACCGCTTGCGGAGCTGTTCCCGGATGGTTAAGGGTGCGGGCCGAGGAAAGTCAAAAATGCCGAAAAAAGCCAATAAAACCAGCCGCCGCCCTGCCCCCAAAGCCGCCAAGGTTCCCGCCCGCAAGACCGCCGCCAAGCGCCCGCGACCGATGGCCGCCCCCGGCCTGGACGAGCGCATCGCCGTGGCCCTGGAAGCGATCGCCGCCAACATGGCCGCGACCGCGCCCAGAAACTCCAATGCCGATTCTCTGGCCAGCGCCCACGCCTTCATCTGGCACCCCGACGGGCGCCTCGCTCCGGTGCCGAAGGTCAGCCGCGTGGAGCTCGACCTCCTGCAGGGCATCAACCAGCAGGTCGATACGCTGATCGAGAACACCCGCCGTTTCGCCAACGGCCTGCCCGCCAACAACGCCCTGCTCTGGGGCGCCCGCGGCATGGGCAAGTCGTCGCTGGTCAAGGCCGCGCATGCGCGCATCAATGCCAGCCCGTCGGTCGACGGTCGGCTGAAGCTGGTGGAAATCCACCGCGAGGATATCGAGAGCCTGCCGCTGCTGATGGCGCAGATCCGCGCCTCGGATTTCTACTTCATCGTGTTCTGCGACGACCTCTCCTTCGACGGCAATGACGCGTCCTACAAGTCGCTCAAGGCCGTGCTCGAAGGCGGCATCGAGGGCCGGCCCGAAAACGTCATCCTCTATGCGACCTCGAACCGCCGCCATTTGCTCGCCCGCGACATGATCGAGAACGAGCGTTCGACCTCGATCAATCCTGGCGAGGCGGTGGAAGAAAAGGTCTCGCTGTCGGACCGCTTCGGCCTCTGGCTCGGCTTCCACAAATGCAACCAGGACGAATATCTCGCCATGGTCCGCGGCTATTGCAGCCATTACGGCATCGAAATCGACGACGCCCAGCTGCAACGCGAAGCGCTGGAATGGTCAACCACCCGCGGCTCCCGCTCCGGCCGCGTGGCCTGGCAGTTCGTGCAGGAACTGGCGGGGCGGCTTGGGGTGAAGCTGACGACGAAGTAACTCGCTGACGTAGGATGGGTGGAGCGCAGGCGCGCTAGCGCCGGAGCGATACCCATCACCACGCGCTCGGAGATTGTGGTGATGGGTATCGCTTCGCTCAACCCATCCTACGAAGACCGACGCGGCGAGACATCGCTCAAGCGCCGGCCACTCTTTTCCAACATATCCCGATCGAGGCGGCCTTGTTCCGAGGCCGCCAGCGCGCAGGTGAAGATGCGGTAGAACTGCGTGCCGTCGAAGGCGACGAGCAACAGGTCGACGCCGGCATTGATCGCCTCGACCGTCGCCGCACAGATATCGTGCTGATAGACCGCCCCCATCACCATATCGTCTGTGACGATGACGCCCTGATAGCCCCATTTCTCACGCACGAGATCGGTGACCACGCGCTTCGAATGCGACGCCGCCCGATCCGGATCGATCGCCGCCAGCGCGACATGGCCGATCATCAGATGCGTCTGCGGCTGTTTCAGGAGGTCGCGGAATGGCAGCCAGTCGGTTTTCTCTAGCTCACCGACCGGCGTCTCCAGCCGCGCCCGAAAATGATGGGTGTCCGCAGCAACACGTCCGAGGCCGGGAAAATGTTTGACGGTGGCGCCAATATCGAACTCGCGCAAACCAGCGACGTAGGCAGATGCCACCTCGCCCACGACGACGGGATCGCTGGAGATCGAGCGCTGCCCGATCAGGCTGTTGAAATCGAAACGATGGCGCTGACTGGACTCTCGCATATCCAGCACCGGAGCGAAATTCAGCGTTACGCCGATTTCGGCCAGCTCACGTCCATGCGTTCTACCGAACTCCGTGGCCTGATGTAAGCGTTCGTCGCTGGGCAACGCAGTCAATGTCGCCAACGCCGGCAGGGCCGTAAGCTGCGGTGACAGATGCGAGACGATGCCGCCCTCCTGATCCGCCGCGACGATCAGCGGCGGCAGTCCCGCCGCACGCCGCATCGATTGCAAATCCGCGATCTCAGCCTTCAGTGCTGCAGCCGTGCGCCCCTTGATGTTGTGATGGGTCACATAGATGCCACCGATCAAGCCCTTGGCGACCAGTGGTGCGATGTCCTGCGCGCGGCGATAGCCGACCATGAAGTGCCGGCCCAATTCGCGCGCCTGCGGACTATTCGCGGCAAGGACAGCGGCCTTGCGCTGTTGGAATATCAGCTTCGATGACACCAGCGCCAGCGGCACGATGCACCAGAGCAACAACAGCAATCTCCCGGCGATCCAGCCGCGGTGCCAGCTTCGGCGCCACAACAGCCAGCCGACGACGAGCACACTGGCAACGGCGATCAGCGTCGGTGCACGTCCGCGCACAATCGCCAGATAGGGATCGTTCAGGCAGGCGCCTATGGCGACAAGTATCAACCCGGCCAGCCACAGAACTGCAACCGCCAGACGCTCCCAGTTCGACATCGCGACTATCCTTCACACCCGGTTATGGATCGTTCGAACGTCGCGTAGCAGCAGCTCCACAGGCTTGGCGAGAGTGGAAATGGGCTCTACGCAATATCTGCACAAAACTCCTGAAATTCTGCCGGGCTGCCGCGCAACAAGTGCAATCGTGCAGCTCACAGATGGCGCATCGCCGCTGTGACGAAAGACTGCAATGCCTATCCCGACACGCCTCGCAAATGACGGCTGGTGGCTCTGCGAACCTGCCACGAGCTTCGTCACGGCAGCGCCATTCCGTCAAACCGTGAAAGGGCTGGAGCCGATGACGGACTTATCCGCGACCGCAGATGCGGACGCATCGATCAGGAATTCGGTACTGCGTCCCCTGGCCATTGCTCTATGCGCAACCGCCGCAGCCGACTGGCTGTTCTATGACCAGACGATCGGCATCTCCCTTGCGATCTTCGCCCTCATTCTGATCGTCTGCACCGCCATTGCGAATCCGCACCTCGCGAATATCCCGACCGGCCTGCGCGCAAGCGCTGTGCTCGCGATGACGCTCGCCCCCGTTATCACGAGCGTCAACGTCGCATCCGCCGCGTGCGGCGTCTTCGGAACGGCTCTTGCCGCCATCATGATTATCGCGCCGCTGCAAACGAAATTGCTGGACCGCCTGTCCGCCGCACGCCGTCTTCTGATCGCGGGACCGTTCCGGTTACTGCCCGATCTCGCACGCTCCGGTCACGGGACGCTGACGACCAGCATGCTCGTGGCCTGGATCGTGCCGCTGGCGTTCGGCGCTGTCTTTCTGGCGCTGTTCGCATCGGCCAATCCGATGATCGAATACTGGATCGGCGCCATCGATATCAATCGCGGTGCTTCTCAGATCAGTCTGTCACGCACTTTATTCTGGTTTGCGATCCTGTCGGTGACTTGGCCCTTCGTCTGCGTGAAATTCACTGCCGCACGGCGCAACGCAGCAGTATTGCCGCAGGAGGAGATGCCGGCCGCCGACGCCGCCATCGATCTGCCCGCGGTGCAACCGAGCCAGTTGTTCGGGCCTACGGCCGTCTTTCGTTCGCTCGTCCTTTTCAATCTGCTGTTCGCCGTGCAGACGGTGCTCGACCTCCTCTATCTCTGGGGCGGCGTCACCCTCCCGGATGGCATGACCTATGCCGCCTACGCCCATCGCGGCGCCTATCCGCTGATCGTCACGGCCCTGCTCGCAGCCGGCTTCATCCTCCATGCCAGCGAGATCGAGCAAACACCACAACGCAAGCGGATTAGCGATATTCTGATCGTGATCTGGACTGCACAGAACCTGATGCTCGTGCTGTCGTCGATCCTGCGCCTTGACCGCTATGTGGAAGCCTATTCGCTGACTTACTGGCGCGTTGCCGCCTTCATCTGGATGGCGCAGGTGGCGCTCGGCCTCGTCTTCATCCTGCTGCGCCTGGTGCTGCGCCGCTCCAATCGCTGGCTGGTCCGCGCCAACCTGATCGCGCTGGTCTCTGTGCTCTATCTCTGCACATTCGTGAATTTTGCGGCCATCGTTGCCGACTACAATGTGGCCGATTGCCGCGAAATGGGTGGCAACGGCCCTTTCCTCGATACGTCCTATCTGGTCAGTCTCGGCCCGCAGGCACTTCCGGCCCTCGATCGCTACATCGCCATCCGCCCGGACCATCAGACGCCGCTCAAGATCAATCGCGACGAGCTTGCCCGCCAGCAGCGGGCGGAGTTAAGTTCCTGGAGAGCATGGACCATTCGCGGCTGGCGCCTGCAGCGTTATCTCGATCGGATCGATGCTCCCAAGACCGCCCTGCAAAAAAGCAATCGCCTCGACGCCCCCACCACGAGCATTCAATGACGCATAGCATTCTGGTGGTCGATGACGATCCGCATATTCGCGATGTCATTTGCGTGGCGCTCCGCAAAGCCGGGTTCGCGCCAGTAACGGCCAAAGATGGCGCCGAGGCGCTCACGCGTTTCACGACCGAGCGGCCATCGCTGATCATCCTCGATATCGGCATGCCCGAGATCGACGGTCTCGAAGTCTGCCGCCGGATCCGCAAGAGTTCGGACGTGCCGATCCTGTTTCTCTCCGCCCGTGACGAGGAAATCGATCGCATTCTCGGTCTCGAAATCGGCGGCGACGATTATGTGACAAAGCCGTTCAGCCCGCGCGAGCTCGTCGCGCGGGTCAATGTTCGACTGAGGAGGTCGATCGTTCAGGCCCCAACCGATAGCGACAATGGACGCCCATTGTCCCATGGCGATCTCATCATCGATCCGCCCGCGCATATCGCGCGCCTGCGCAATGCGCCGCTGACACTGACCGCGATCGAGTTCGATATTCTCAAGACCATGGCGGCACGGCCAACGCTGGTGTTCACCCGCGATCAGATCATGGCTGCCGCATATCGCGCCAATATGCAGGTCTCGGATCGCACCATCGACAGCCATATCCGCAACATCCGCGCCAAGTTCGCCGCGAGCGGATGTGACAATGCAGTGGAAACGGTCCACGGCGTCGGCTTCAGGCTCGGCCGTTGCGAGCTGCAGGAATGATGTCGCGACATCCTCGCCAGAAATGGCGACCGTCCCTCAGCTTTATCATCTTCGCATCGCTGGTGCTGGTGATGACGCTGCCCCTCGCCGGCCTCTTCATCTTCCGCCTCTACGACAACCAGCTGATCCGCCAGACCGAGTCCGAGCTGATCGCCCAGGGGGCGGCGTTGTCGACCATCTTCGCCGAGAAGGTCGAACAGAAAATCCCGGATGGCATCAAGCTCGGCGCCGTCGTCGCCGACAAGGATCTCCCATCTCCCGATGACGACTTCGTGCCGATCAAGCCGAAGCTAGATCTTGCCGGCGAGGATCTGCAGATCATGAGGCCGGATGCGCAAAAGCCGGCAGCACCAACCGACCCAACCTATGAGCATATCGGATCGCAACTGCAGCCACTGCTCCGTAGCACCCAGCGCATCACGCTGGCTGGCCTCCGTGTCGTCGATTTCAACGGAACGGTGATCGCTGGCCGCGACGAAATCGGCCTGTCGCTGGCTCACCTGCCGGAAGTCGCAACAGCGCTGCACGGTCGTTACGGCGGCGCGCTGCGCATCCGCATTCCCGACAAGCCGCCGCCACCGATCTATTCCATCAATCGCGGCACAGGCCTGCGCGTCTTCGTCGCCATTCCCGTGATCGTGCAAAAACAGGTGGCCGGCGCGATCTATCTGTCGCGGACGCCCAGCAACATGATGGAGCACCTCTATAACGAGCGCGGCAAATTCATTCTCGCCGGCCTCGCCGTGCTTTGCGTGACGTTGTTGATCGGGCTCGTTTTTGCCCGCACCATCGTGCGCCCGATGCACGACCTGATCAGTCGGATTGCCGACATCCGCCGCGGCGATTCGCAGGCGTTTCGGCCGCTGGCGCATTATGGCACGCGCGATTTCGCGCTGCTGTCGCGCAACTTTCTTGGCCTCGCCGAACAACTGGCCGTGCGCACCGACCATATGTCGACCTTTACCGCGCATCTGACCCATGAACTGAAGTCGCCCCTCACCTCCATCAAGGGCGCCGCAGAACTGTTGCAGGATTCCATCCAGTCCGATCCAGCATCGCTCACGATCGTCGAGCAGCAGAGATTCCTGGCCAATATCATTGCCGACACCGACCGGCTCGCTGTCATCATGCATCGCCTGCGCGATCTCGCCCGCGCGGAGTCCGCGCCGGAAATCGCATCCAGCTCGCTCGCCGCAGTCATCGGCGAGCTGCAGCGGCGCTTTCCTCAGCTGGATTGCCGGGCCGAGGGCGATATCGAGGCCGCGATCGTCATGTCTGCGGACAATCTGCTGATCGTGCTTGCGCATCTCGCAGACAACACCGCGCGTCATGGTGCAAAGCATTTCACTATCACGGCCGCTTCCGCGCCTAACGATCTGCGCCTTTTTGTCAGCAATGATGGCGACAGCATTTCCGAACAGAACCGCAGCCGTATCTTCGATGCCTTCTTCACCACCCGCCGCGAACAAGGCGGCACCGGCATGGGGCTTGCTATCGTTCAATCGATGCTGCGCGCCCATGGTGCGTCGATCAAGCTGGCGACGTCGGAGCTTGGGGTGAAGTTCGAAATCAGATTCGTATCGGATGGGATGTCGATCTGACCGTCCACGAGACCGTCGACATCGCTTCTGCCGCATTCAGGCTACCAGCTGAAGCGCACGCCCGCCGCCAGTTGATGGCTGACTGCGTTGCTGCGCAATTCTCCGTTGTAGGATCCATACAGACGGAAGTTCTCGCTGCGCCAGCCCGACAGCTTGAAGCCGACCAGCCCGGCATCGCGGCCGGGTCGCGCGCCCTCGACCGTGAACGGCGTATCGAGCAACGCAGCCTGGGTGATCAGCGTGGTGTCGCGCAGATCGTGGCCCCAGCCGATGCGCAGTTCGGGCATCAAGGTCATGCCGTCGAGCGTGCGCAGCTGCGCGCTGACCGACAGGCCCAGTGTGGCGGTGAGCTTGTCGTAGAATTGCGCATCATATGCGAGGCCGAAGGGCTGCTGGTTCTCGGCATAGGCGCCGCGACGAAAGCCCTGCCAGCCGAGACCGGCAAACGGCTGCAGCACGGCCTGCTGCCACACCGGGATCAGATAGCCCGCCTCCAGATTGACCGCAGTGCCGAAACCGTTCACCGCACCATTGATGGCACCGGGGAGCAGAATGGTTTGGCGCGAGGTGGAGATCTGGCTCGGGCCCGCGGCGACGCGCAGGTCGAGCTTCGCCGCGCCTGGTGTCCATGTCGCATAGGCCGCGCCGGCATAGGTGTCCGACGTCCCGGTCGTTCCCTCGCTGGCAGAGGAGGTGCGCGCGAAACCGAAGGCCGCGCCTGCAAGCAGGCTGGCCGATACGATGCGATCGGCGCCCATCACGAAGCCGCTGCTGGTGGTGCGCGAGCCGGCGAAATCGGCATTGCCACTGCCATTGACCGTGCTCCAGCGGCCGAAGCCCTGTCCCCATACGGTCCAGCCCTGTTCGGCGCGCGGCTGGTCGAGGCTGGCGAAAGCCTGGCTTGTCGTCGCATTCATGATGCGCCCGTCATAGGTCATGGCGAACGCCTGCGCGGTGCCGACCAAGCCGGCCGAACCGTTCAACACATGCGCATTCTGACGATCTGCGATCGGTCCCATGAAGCCCTGAAAGGTCTGCGCCATGGCGCTCATGACAGCGGGCTGACCGGGGCCGGTGAGCTGATAGAGACCATCGGCGTATTTCTGTTCGCTCGGCAGCCGGTAGATCGCATCGAACAGCGCCTTGTCGCTGGCCGACGGCATCTCGCCCGGCGCAACGCGGCGACGGTCGAGCATGTCCGCGACGATATGCGGTGCGGAGCCAAGCTCGGCACGGGATGCGAATTCGGCAAAGCTCGACGGCGTCACCGCGAGCGCGATGAAGGCGCTGTTGTAAATCACGTCGAGCCGCATGTTCGACGACATGCCGTCGGCCGGCTGCGTCAGTGCGGTGAACACACCGGCCGTATGCGCGCCAGAGACCGCCTGCACGATATCGAAATTGTTGCCGATGGCCGGCGCGAAACTGCTCAGCGTCCCGACACTGCCACGCAGCACCGGCACCAGCGTGCCGCTGGCCCAGAACGTGTGGCCGGCGCCGCTGACGATGATCCTGTCATAGGTTCCGGGACCGCCCGGCAGGCTGTACAGGCCGTCGATATCGATGCGCGTGGTCGCCGTCGGCGACAGCGTGACATTGCCGTTGAATGTCAGTGTGCCCGCGGAATTCCCGATGAGAGTGGCGCTCGACTGGCCAGGATTGTGCAGCAGGAAGTCATCGACATTGACCATCTTGCCCGGCGACAGCGTGCCGGCGATCGACGTATCGCCATGGATGGTGCCGAAACCGGCCAGCGTGCCCGCGCCCTGCACATGCAGATTGCCGGCGGCAAGGCTCAGCGTGCCGTCGACGGCGAGCGTGCCCCCAGTGACATCGACATCGCCCATTGCGGTCGTGCGGCCGGATACGGTGAGCACGCCCTCGCCAACCTTGCTGAAGGCGCCGTCCGTAACCAGCGGCATGCTCCAATACGTCATCTTGTCCGGATCGACATTGACGCTGTCCCCCGCAGGCAGCGCTGTCGGGCCGGCGATGGCGCGATCGAGCCGGATCAGCCCCTGACCGAATACGGCATCGATGCCGGCATGACCGAGATCTTCCGTGGTCGAGAACAACAGGTGCGACAGATCCTGCGCATCATAGCCGGGAAAGGCCTGCACCATTACTGCGAGCACGCCCGACACGGCCGGCGCCGCCATCGAGGTGCCGTAGAGGAATTTATAGGTGTTACCGTCAAACGGCGCATAAACGTTGGGGACTGCGTTCCCTGCCCCACCAGGCGCGGCGACGCACCAGCTCGCCGTCACGCCGCAGAAATTCGAGTAGATCGCGGGCGTCTTGTCTTCGCCGACCGACATCACGGCAATGATCTGCCCGCGTTGATATTGCAGGTCGGAGAAATTCAACTGTCCAGATGGATCGTAATACACGCCGGTGTTGGCGTGATACGGAGTGATGTAAGGCAACAGCCCCAGCCCGGACGGATTGCGTCCGGCATCGGGATGCTCGTAGCGATCGTTGCCGGCCGCCGCGACGATGATCTTGCCAGCTGCAAGCACATTGCGCGCGGCGCTGCCTTCGATGTTGGTGTAGTAAGGCGTCAGATACCACACCTGCTGCGGCGGCGCCTTCTCGGGAATGCTCGGACCGTAGCTCGCATTGTAGATCATGGTGCCGGGCAGCGAGGCGAAGTAGTTCAGCGCCGACGCACTGGGAAGCTCGATGTCAGGCGCGAAATCCGAATATTTGTCGTTCAGCATCCGGATCGGCACGATGGACGCGTCATAGGCGACGCCGTGCATGAACAGGCCGGGGTTGTCGAATTTCTGCGCGGCGATGATGCCAGAGACGTGCGTCGCGTGCCCGATTTTCTCCTTTTCGAGCAAAGGCGAAACATCCATCGGATTGTAGGGCACGCCGTTGACCGCGATGTAATTGCGCGCGAGATCGAGCCGCAGCTTGCTGACCAGCGCCGCATTGGTGGTGTCGAAACCGGTGTCCGCGACGGTCACCAGCACACCAGCGCCGGTATAGCCGCGCGCATAGGCCGCACCAGCGCCGATCATGTCGAGAGTCCAGGTCTGATCGTACTGGCTCGGAAACTGCGCCGGCAGGTTGGGTGAATCGTTGGTTGAACGCGCGCCGAAGCCGAATGCATCGCTCGCGCACGCCGATAGCTGCATCCAGATCAGCAATCCCGCGGCAAGAGCCGTCGATCGCAAGTATCTATCGATGCTACTACGTCCGCACAGTGATCGCCCGATCATGCGCTTGCCCCCGAATCATACAGCCCACATCGAATAGATCATGTGGCTATATGCGCGTCGACGATCGCGTGAGGCTGATGCGAGAATGCTGCAGAGCGTGGCGCACGCGGCACATGAGTATTCTTCTACGCGCGATGCGTGCAAAAAGAACGGCGCCCGAAGGCGCCGTCGTGTTCGATGAATTGAATTGGTGTCTTAAGCCCCGTTGAGGAACTGCAGCGGATCGACCGGCGACGAGCCCTTGCGGATTTCGAAGTGCAGCTGCGGCGACGATACTTCGCCCGATTGACCCGACTTCATGATGACCTGACCACGCTTGATGGTCTCGCCACGCTTCACCATCAGCTCGCTTGCATGCGCATAGGCAGTGACGTAGCCGTTGGAGTGACGCACCAGCACGAGATTGCCGTAGCCCTTGAGTTCGTTGCCGGCATAAGCGACGACGCCATCTTCGGCGGCCTTGACCGGCGTGCCTTCCGGCACCGCGATATTGATGCCGTCATTCGACTTGCCGTTGGTCTTGGCGCCGTAGCCGGTGGCAACGCGGCCACGCACCGGCCAGCGGAAAGTCGGCAGCGCGCCGGTAGCTTCAGCGGCCTTCGCAGGCGCCTCAGGAGCAGCTTCCTCAGGCGTTGCAGTTGCACTGGCGAGGCGTGCTTTCTGCTGCGGTTCAACCGCGGCGACGCGGGCCGGAGCGGTTGCGACGGGCGCAACCGGTGCTGCAGCGATCGTCGAAGGCGCGCCGAGCGGCGCAGGCGCCGAAGCGAGCGCGGCCGGAGCAGCAACAGCGGCGCTGCGCGCAGCAGGCACGGTGATCTTGCTGCCGAGCTTGAGCTGGGCGGTCGGCGCCAAACCGTTGGCGCGCGCGAGTTCGGCGACCGGGACATTGTTCCGGCGCGAAATGCTCATCAGCGTATCGCCGCGATTGACATAATGCGTGGTTGCGCCGGCAACCGGCTTGGCCGGCGCGGCGGCGACGGCAGGCGCAGCGACGGCGCCCTGACGCGGAATGATCAGCGACTGACCGGGCGACAGCGCGCGCGGACCGCGATAGCCGTTCGCCTGCAGGATCGCAGCCTGCGAGACATTGTAGCGCTTCGACAGACCTTCCAGCGTGTCACTGGTGCCGACGATGATCGTGGCGCCATTCGGCGCGGCCGGCGTGGGTGCTGCGGCAACCGAACGCGGCGCGGTGCTGCCGGTGTGCTCGATCGGAGCGCGCGCGGGCGGCGGCGTGTACATGCCATTGCCGCCACCGCTCATCGGCGCAGCGGAGGCAACCGGACGCGGTGCGGACGGATAGGATTGCGGCGCCGAGATCGGCGGCGGCAGCGGCTGCGACGAATATTGCGGCTGCGTATTATAGGCCGGGCGCTGATACTGCGGCAATTCGCGCGGCGCCTGGGCGACCGGACGCTGCGGCACCGAGCCCGTGGCTTCGCCGCCCTGCCAGCCGAACTGGCGGTTGCTGCTCTGACTGATCTGATTGCCGTCGAAGGTTTGCGAGAGCCGCGTAGACATATCGGCACTGCAGCCGGCAAATCCGATCGACATCAACGCCAGCACCGCAACCTGCGGAGAACGACGCGAGCAAAGCAACTCGACAACGCGGGACATTGGTTACTCACTCATACGCAACAAACGACTGATTTGAGTAAACAACGTCTCAGTTACCAAAGCCTTTATCCCTGCAATGAAGGCGGCAAATTGGTGGCTGGCACACTCAAAGTTCGCGTGCGATGCCCGAAAGCGCAGGCACAAAGCGCACATCGACGAGATCTCGACGCTCAATGGTCTCACCCGTCCTGCGCATGCGCACCAGCGTCTGCACGCCATGATGCGGGCCGACCGGCGCGATCAGGATGCCGCCATCGTCCAGCCGGTCGATTAATGATTGTGGCACGGCCTCGACGGCTGCGGTGACGATGATCCGGTCGAAGGCCCCGAGATTGGATGCGAGATCGAGGCCGTCGCCGAGCATCACCTCGACATTGTACAATCCGAGACTCTCCAGCCGGGCGCGTGCCGTTTCGGCCAGTGTCCGATACCGCTCGACGCTCAGAACGTCCCGGACCAGCTTGGCGAGAATGGCTGCCTGATAACCGGACCCGGTCCCCAGTTCGAGCGCGCGATGGCGCGGCTCGAGCTGAAGCTGCTCCGTCATATAGGCCACGACGAAAGGCTGGCTGATTGTCTGGCCGCAACAAATCGGCAGCGCCGAATCCCGCCAAGCGTAATCGCGGTCCGATGGATCCACGAAACGGTCGCGGGGCACCTCTTCCATCGCGCGCAATACCCGGCTGTCGCTGATCCCGCGGCGCCGCAGGCTCAGCTGGAATTGCATCTGTTCTGGCGGATGGCCGGTATCGATCATGGAACTGTCCGCCCTCAACTTGCGATGACGTCCGATTACCCCAAATAGGTTGACGTAACCTCGCTGGGAACAAGACCCGCAGCCGAGAAGATTATTGTTCCGGAGACGGAACCCGGATCGCGATCGCCCGTTACAGGCACCGGGGATTACCGAATTCGCATCGCATATTTGGCAACCGTACACCTCATGTGGAGCGGCAGCGCCATTGGAGTCCTTCGAATTCACGCGGGGCGCGATTGCGTTCAAAGGCGGAATTTGCGACGTTTCATCGGGATCATGCAGGGAAAGCGGCCATGACTGAAGCGAACCAGCCGGGCGGCTCCATCTTCCTCGTCGAGGACGAGGTGATGATCCGCATGATGGTGGCGGACATGCTGGAAGAGCTCGGCTACCGCATCGCCGCCGAAGCCGGCGAGATCAGTGAGGCGACCCGCCTCGCCGGTTCCGCCGAATTCGATGTCGCCATCCTCGACGTCAACGTCAACGGCAAGGTGATTTCGCCGGTGGCCGAGGTACTCGCGGCACGGAACAAACCCTTCATCTTTGCGACCGGCTACGGTGCCCAGGGCCTGCCCGAAGAGTTCCGCGATCGACCGGCCCTGCAGAAGCCGTTCCAGATGGAAACGCTGGCTCAGATGCTCGTCACGACGCTGAAGGGCGTGGCTGTTTAGGCCAAGATCCCCTATCCCAGCGCCTTCGCCAGCGTCTGGCTAAACGCTTCGTCCGTGCGATCGAGCCGCAGCGGCGTCACCGAAACATAATGCGCAGCGAGCGCGGCCAGATCGGTGCCTTCCGGCGGCGCTTCGGCAGCTACGATGCGCTCGAAGCCGATCCAGAAATACGGATTGTTGCGGCCGTCGCGGCGCTCGTCGATGCGCAGAAAACCCTGATTGCGCTTGCCTTGACGCGTGACCACGACCCCCTTCACGGCATCAGCGGCGCAGGCCGGGAAATTGACGTTGATGACGGTGTTTTTCGGTACGCTCGCCTTGATCACCTTGCGGAGCACGTCGGGGCCGAATTTCAGCGCCGTCTCCCATTGCGGATTGTGGCGCGTTTCCATGGAGAATTCCTGGCTCAGCGCCACCGACGGAAAGCCGAGAATGGTGCCTTCCAGCGCGCCGGCGATGGTGCCGGAATAGACCACATCCTCCGCGACATTGCGGCCCTTGTTGACGCCGGACAACACCAGATCGGGCTGCTTGTCCTTGAGGATATGACGCGCGCCCATGATCACGCAGTCGGTCGGCGTGCCGCGCACGGCATAATGCCGCTCGCTGACTTCGCGCAGGCGCAGCGGATCGTTCAGCGACAGCGAATGCGAGACGCCGGACTGATCGAGTTCGGGTGCCACGACCCAGACGTCGTCGGACAATTCCTTGGCGATCTGCTCGATGATCTTAAGGCCGGGAGCGTGAATACCGTCGTCATTGGTGCAGAGAATGCGCATGCGCGTCAGCCCTTTCGATCCTGGCCAGCTCGGCCGGCTGCGAACTTTTGCCAGCCCAAGGAAGGTTTTGCCACCCCCTTGTTGCCAGCCGTTCAGCGATCCGCGGCGCCATTTTTCCGGCACACGGGAACCACGTTGCCGAGCACGCAGTTATTTCCGCACCTATGCGTTTCATCGCGTCCAGACACCGGCGCGCGGCCAAAACGTTGGGCTGCTGTGCCCTTTTGAGGCGACGACTATGGTCACGAAATTCGATCGGCGAATGCTGCTGAGCATCCCGGTTGTTGCCGCTGCCGGCATCGTCGGTCTGCTGCTCTGGCCGAGCCTTGCACGCACGCCGCAACCAGACCTGAAACTCAACCTCGCCGTCACCAACCCGTCCGTCGATCAGGCGATCCCGGAAACGGTACCGGCAACTTCGGTGGATCGCATGGAATCTGCCGATCTCGATCGCGTCCGCCTGTCACGTCAGTCTTTCCGCCGCGGCGGCCTGGGATCACAGGCGCTGATGACCTTTACCGTGCGCAATGGCAATGACTACGACATCAAGGATTTTGAACTGCTCTGCGCCTTCAAGAGCCGCGACGGCCGCTATGCCACCGAACGCCGCAAGCTCGTGGCAGAGACCGTCGCGATGAAGAGCCGCAAGGCATTTCCGATGACGCTCGTTGGCCACGTCAACATTCGCGCCTCGAAGGCGAAATGCTCGCTCGTCACCGCAAGTCGGGCATGACGCTTCAGGCGAAGGTCAGTTCGCCTGAACGACCTTCAGCCCGCCCATATAGGGCTGCAGCACGTCGGGCACCGCGATCGAGCCGTCTTCCTGCTGATAGTTCTCCATCACAGCGATCAGAGCGCGGCCGACCGCCGTGCCCGAGCCGTTCAGCGTGTGCACGAAACGCGGCTTGCCGTCCGGCCCGCGCGAACGCGCATCCATGCGGCGCGCCTGGAAGTCACCGCAGACCGAGCAGGACGAAATCTCGCGATAGGCACCGCCCTCGCCCTGGCCCGGCATCCAGACCTCGATGTCATAGGTCTTCTGCGAGGCGAACCCCATATCACCGGTGCACAGCGTCATGACACGATAATGCAGGCCGAGCTTGCGCAGCACTTCCTCGGCGCAGGACAGCATGCGCTCATGCTCGTTCTTGCTCTCCTCGGGCGTCGTGATCGAGACCAGCTCGACCTTCGTGAACTGATGCTGCCGGATCATGCCGCGCGTATCGCGGCCCGCAGCACCGGCCTCCGCGCGGAAGCATGGCGTAAGGGCCGTGAGACGTAGCGGCAACTCTTTCTCGTCGAGAATGGACTCGCGAACGAGATTGGTCAGCGGCACTTCGGCAGTGGGGATGAGCCAGTAGCCCTGCCCTTCGCTGCCGAGCGCACCGGCAGCAAACTGATCGTCGCGAAATTTCGGCAACTGAGCCGTGCCGAACATCGCATCGTCGCGCACCAGCAGTGGCGGATTGACTTCGGTATAGCCGTGATCGTTCGTATGCAGATCGAGCATGAACTGCCCGATCGCACGCTCGAGCCGCGCAAGGCCCTTCTTCAGCACCACGAAGCGCGCACCCGACAATTTCGCGGCAGCCTCGAAATCCATGAAGCCCATGGCTTCGCCGATCTCGTAATGCGGCTTCGGCGTGAAGGCATAGTTGCGCTTGGCACCGAAGTGATGCCGCTCCACATTGCCGTGTTCGTCGGCACCTTCCGGCACCTCGTCGAGCGGCAGGTTCGGGATGCTGGCCAGCTCGGTGCGGAGCTGCTCTTCGGCGGCTTTCACAGCCGCTTCCATCTCCGGCATCGTCGTCTTGAGTTCGGCGACCTCGGCCATCAGCGCATTCGCCCGCGCCTCGTCCTTGGTCTTCTTGGCCTCGCCGATCTCCTTGGACGCGGCATTGCGACGGGCCTGCGCCTGCTCCGAAGCAAGGATGGCGGTCCGCCGGGCCTCGTCGATAGCCAGCAGCGACGACGACATCGCAGCCAGTGCGCGCCGCTTCAGCGCAGCGTCGAAGGCTTCGGGATTGTCGCGGATCGATTTGATGTCGTGCATGGCGGGATTCCTGAGCGAAAGCGGCTCTGAGTACCCCGAATGGAAGGGATTTGGAACATCAAATGGGCTGGTCTCCGCGACCCGCCAGCTCAGTGCGAACGGAGAAGAAAAGCCAGTACGCCGATACTCGCGACTATGACGCTGACACCCGCAATCACCATTCCGCCAAGACGAACTGTCAAGCGCAGGGTCTGCGCCTCAATTGCCGACATAAATTCTGTTTTTAGCGAAACCATGTCGGATTTCAGCTCGGACTTAACAGACAGCAGATCCGACCTAATCGCCAGCTCGGTCATGATGAAATCCCTCGCCGCTCCGGCATGCGCATCGGCGTGATCGACAGGCACACCTGCCTCACGGAGGCGCTGCGAATAGCCGAGCGTATCAAATGCGAAGACCACTTGCACCTCCCCGACAACTGAACCGACAGCAACCTAAGGTAGATTAAAGTCAGGCTGATTGCAAGGAACGCGGCCCTACTCCACCGTCGTCAAATCCGTCCCGGTCGCCGCGGCAGCGCGCTTCGCTGCGTTCTTTTCGACAATGCGGACCGCAATGATGGAGCCCTCATAGAGCACCAGCAGCGGTATCGCGAGCGACATCTGGCTGATGACATCCGGCGGCGTCAGCACGGCGGCGATAACGAAGGCGCCGACAATGAAATAACGGCGCTTCTCGCGGAGTTGCTTGGAGGTGAGGATACCGATGCGGCCGAGCAGCGTCAGGATCACCGGCAGCTGGAAGGCGATGCCGAAGGCGAAGATCAGCGACATCATCAGCGACAGATACTCGCCGACCTTCGGCAGCAGCGCGATCTGTGCGGTTTCGGCGCCGCCGGCCTGCTGCATGCCGAGCGAAAAGCGGATCAGCATCGGCAGAACCAGGAAGTAGACCAGCAGCGTGCCCAGCGCGAAGAAGATCGGCGTCGCGATCAGATATGGCAGAAACGCCCCCTTCTCGTGCTTGTAGAGACCGGGCGCCACGAACATGTAGATCTGCGTTGCTATCACCGGGAACGAGATGAAACCGGCGCCGAACATCGCGAGCTTGAGCTGCGTGAGGAAATATTCGAGCAGCGCGGTGTAGATGAACTTCGAGTTCTCAGGGCCCGCAACCCAGACGAACGGCCAGACCAGCACGTTATAGATCTGCTTGGCGAAGAAGAAGCAGAACACGAACGCCACGGCGAATGCCAGCAACGCCTTGATCAGCCGCGACCGCAGCTCGATCAGGTGATCCATCAAGGGGGCCTTCGAGGCCTCGATATCTTCGGCGCTCATAGGGCTTTGGCATTCTTGAGGATGTCGGAATTGCCGGGTTCGGCGGGCTTGTCGTTCTCGCTGGCAACGGGCACGTCGCTGGACGTCGCCGGCTCGACCGGTGTCGGCTGAACTTCCTGCGTGATGGCGAGCGGCTCGTTGATGGCGCTGTGTGCTTCGGCCTCAACGAAGGTTTCCGGCGTCGGCGCCTCAGGCGTGGTCGGCATCACCGGCGGCGTGGTGACATTGTCGATCTTGTCGACGGTCATGGCATCGCTGACATCCTTGGTCAGCGAGGTCATGATGTTGTTCTTGGAAAAGTCGGAGGCGGCGTCCTTGACGTCGTCGAAGGCCTTCTTGACGTCAGCCATCTCGGCTTCGCGCATCGCCTCGTTGAACTGGCCCTGGAATTCCGAGGCCATGCGACGAGCCTTGCCCATCCATTGCCCGACCATGCGCAGCACACCGGGCAATTCCTTCGGGCCGATGGCGATCAGCGCAACGACGCCGATGACGACCAGTTCACTCCACCCGATATCGAACATGTAACAACCTGCTCACAGCCCGGACGAGCCGCGCCTTCTGACCCGCCCGCTGCGATAAACCCGGCCTTAGACGGCCTTGCTGCCGACATCCGACCGGTTGGCGGTCGGCGCCGACGGAGCCTGATCGATGGTCTTGTTCGGATCGGCCGGCTTGTCCGCCGGCTTGTCATCGTCGGCCATGCCCTTCTTGAAGGCCTTGATGCCCTGGGCGACGTCGCCCATCAGGTCGGAAATCTTGCCGCGACCGAACAACAGCAGGACCACCGCGATCACGACGATCCAGTGCCAAATGCTGAGAGAACCCATCCTGCTAACCCTCCAAACACGCGGCCGGCGCACCGGCCCGATTTCCCCGGAACGTAGGCTGCGGGTTCGTCAAAAACAAGGACTTAACCACCGTGGAATCGCGGATGGACAAGTCGTAACGTCGCGAGCGTTAATGCCGCAGGTCAGTGGTGCTGGTCGTCATCCCGGTCCGGCTTGGGCGCATCGTCGTCGGACTCCCCGGCCTCGTCCGCGTCGATCTCCCCGTCGTCGTCCAGATCGTCGTCTTCATCGTCGAAGTCGTCGTCCTCTTCGTCGTCGTCCTGCTCGTCGGCGTCGAGTTCCGCGGTTTCGGCTTCAGCCAGCCCGGCCTCACCC
>JAEXHR010000239.1 GCA_023449855.1 Pseudomonadota bacterium
CCTCTGGATTGCTTCGCTACGCTCGCAATGACGGCAAACTGGGAATCCGACTTGATGATGCTGGGCAGCGACGTCTCCGACCTCTCCACGGACTCAAAGACTGCGGCCGCAAAGGGCCTCTCACTGGTCGTGCCCTGCTACAATGAAGCGCCCGGCCTTGCCGCGCTTCACGACAAGCTCGTCAGTCTCGCCCGCACGCTGAAGACGCGTTACGCCCTCGCTTGCGAGGTGGTCTATGTTGATGACGGCAGCCGCGACGACACACTGAAGATCGCGCAGGCCCTGCCCGCCGACGAGATCGACATGCAGGTGATCTCGCTGTCGCGCAATTTCGGCAAGGAAGCCGCGCTGATGGCCGGCCTCGATCATGTCACCAAGGGCGCCGTGCTGTTCATGGATGGCGACGGCCAGCATCCGCCGGAATTCGTCGAGAAGCTGGTGCATCACTGGATCGTCGATGGCTATGACGTGGTCTTCACGGCCAAGGCCCATCGCGACAATGAGAGCCTGCCGCTCCGCCTCGCCGTGCGCGGCTTCTATTCGCTGATCAACTGGGGCGCACGCACAAAAATCCCGGAAGACGCCGGCGATTTCCGCCTGCTGTCGCCGCGCGCCGCGGCGGCCCTGCGCCAGTTGCCCGAGCGCAACCGCTTCTTCAAGGGCCTCGCCACCTGGATCGGCTTCCGCCAGCTCCGTGTCGATTACGAGCCCAAGGCACGCGCACATGGCGTGTCGTCCTTCAATCCGAAGGCGCTGATCGGCCTCTCGATCGAAGGCCTCACCTCGTTCTCGGTGGCGCCGCTGCGACTCGCCAGCCTGTTCGGCCTGCTGTTTGCCGGCGCCGCCTTCCTGTTCGGCATCTCGATCCTGTGGGAGACGATGGTCGATGGTAAATCCGTGCCCGGCTATCCCTCGCTCATCGTCGGCATGATGACCATCGGCGGCGTGCAGCTGATCATGATCGGCGTGCTCGGCGAATATATCGGCAAGATCCTGTCCGAGCTGAAAGCGCGCCCTGTCTATTTCATCGCCGAACACAGCGTGAAGCACTCGGCGCCCGAGATCGCGGCTGCGCCAGCTCCTGGCGGCGCAGCTACTCCTGCGCCTGACCAGACCGCTGCCGAATGAGCGGCGGCGTGCTGCGAAAAATCACGCTCTGCGCCGACGATTACGGCATGAGCCCCGGTGTCAATCGCGGCATCCGCGAACTGATCGCGCGCAAGCGACTGAATGCGACATCGGTGATGGTGGTCGGCCCGGCCATCACCCGCGATGACGTGAGCGCCTTGCAGGGCGCCGTCGCCATGAACCGCGACTGCGCCATCGGCCTGCATGTGACGCTGACCGCGCCGTTTCATCCGCTGACCATGCACTATCGCCCGCTGCTGGACGGGCTGTTCCTGCCGCTCGGCAAGATGCTGCGGGCGGGCGCCTTCCGCCGGCTCGATCCCGAAATGATCCAGGGCGAAGTCACCGCGCAGATCGCCAAGTTCACAACGCTGTTCGGAACGCCGCCCACCTATGTGGACGGCCATCAGCACGTGCAGACTTTTCCGCAGGTGCGCGAGCCGTTTCTGCGCGCGGTGAAGGCCGGCGCGCCCGACGCCTGGGTGCGCCAGTCCGGCCGCATCCATCCGCTGTCGAAGCGACTGGATGCGCCGAAGGCGCTCTTGCTGGATTCACTGAGCGCGACCTTTCGCAAGCGCGCAGCGAAGCTCGGCGTGGCGTTCAATCCGGGTTTTGCGGGCGCCTATGATTTCGCCAAGGCGCCGGATTTCGGAAGGCTGATGGCGCGGTTTCTCGACGGCCTGCCCGATGGCGGCCTCGTGATGTGCCATCCCGGTTATGTGGACGATGTGCTGGTCGATCTCGACCCGTTCACCGACCAGCGCGAGCGCGAATTGGCGTATCTGGCGAGCGATGATTTTGTGCGGTTATTGGACGAGAAGAAGGTGACGCTCAGTCGTAGGGCGGATGAGCCGAAGGCGTAATCCGCCGTTCTTCGTCACATCAACCCGGCCGGCGGATTACGCTGCGCTCATCCGCCCTACGGCACCATTCATGCCACTATGTCGCATAACTAAATTTAATCCTCCGGGCACTATTGCCGACACAAAGCGTCATTACATGCTGCGTGCACCTCAAGGGTGCGCCAAGACAATGAGGACGCCATGACACCGCAAGAACGCCAACTGGTTGACGATCTCTTTGACCGGCTCAGCAAGGTCGAAGGCGGGCCACGTGACCCCGACGCGGCAGACGCCATCGCGCAGGGCCAGCGCAAGGCGCCGAACGCGGTCTACGCGCTGGTGCAGACCGTGCTGCTGCAGGACGAGGCGCTGAAGCGCGCCCATGACCGCATTCAGGAGCTGGAGCGCGGCGGTGCGCCGGAGCAGGCGCCGCAGGGTGGTTTCCTCGATTCGATGCGTGACGCGCTGTTCGGCGGCGGCCAGCCCCAGGGCGGCGCAGCTCCGCGCGGCTCGGTGCCGAGCGTGCGTCCGGCCGAACCGGCCCGTGCCGCGTGGAATACCGGCCAGGTGCTCGGCGGCCAGCCGCAGGGTGGTTATGGTCAGGGCGCTTACGGCCAGCAGGGCTACGGCCAGGGGGGCCCCGCGCAAGGCGGCTACGGCCAGCCTCCGATGGGTCAGCCGGCCCCGCAGGCCGGCGGTGGCGGCGGCTCGTTCCTCGGCACGGCGGCGGCGGCAGCCGCGGGCGTGGTGGGTGGCTCACTGCTGCTCAACAGCATCCGCGGCATGATGGGCGGCGGCCATCAGCAGGGTTTGGCCGACGCAGCCAATAGCGGCGGCAAGAGCCCGTGGGGCGGCGACTCCAATTCGTCTTCGTCGGGCGGAAGCCTCGCGGATCAGGCCGGGGCCAACGACATCGGCTCGTCGAACCGCCAGGGCGCCGGGAATTTCGATCAGGCGAGCAATCAGGACTCCTACGATCGCGACCAGCGACAGGCCGATTACGATCAGGATCAAGACCAGGATCAGGACGACGGCGACTACGATTCCATGGATATGGATTCGGACGACAGCGACTACGCGTAAGGTCGCGTCGAACTGTCATCGCCCGGCTTGACCGGGCGACCCAGTAAACTCCGGTACTGATGCTTACACGG
>JAEXHR010000275.1 GCA_023449855.1 Pseudomonadota bacterium
TTAGCCGAAGGCGTAATCCGCCGGCCGAGTTCATGGTGGAAACTCCACGGCGGATTACGCTTCGCTAATCCGCCCTACGATTGTGCCTCAATACTTCTTCATCTTCGCCAACTGGTCCGCGTGATAGTTGCTGTCGCCCAGCAGCTCCTGGCACACCCGCGCGCGCTTCATGAACAGGCCGATATCGAACTGGTCGGTCATGCCCATACCGCCATGCATCTGCACGCCTTCCTGCACCGCGAGCGTCGCCGTGGTGCCGGCCTTTGCCTTGGCGACGGCCACGGCTGCCGCCGCGTTCGGCGCATCCGCATCGAGCAGTTGCAGCGCCTTCATCGCCGCGGCGCGCGTCACCTCGATCTCCGTATAGAGATGCGCGGCGCGGTGCTGCAGCGCCTGGAATTCGCCGATCAGCTTGCCGAACTGCTTGCGCTCCTTCAGATAAGTCACCGTGCGGCCAAACACCTCGTCCGACAGCCCCACCATCTCCGCCGCGACAGCGCCGCGGCCGATATTCAGCACGCGGTCCAGCAGCGCGCCGCCCTGATCGACCTCGCCGAGCACGCTGTCGGCATCGACGGCGACATTGTCGAACACGATCCGCGCCGCATTATGCGCGTCAACCATGACCGTGCGCTCGATGGCGATGCCTTTTGCCTTGGGATCGACCGCGAACAGCGTCAACCCCTCACGCTCGCCGGGCGCCCCGCCGCTACGCGCGGCAACGATGAGAAGATCGGCCGCGTGGCCATCGATCACGAAAGCCTTGTCGCCGCTCAGCTTGAAGCCATTGCCGGAACGCTCGGCCTTCAATGCGATGTTCAGCGGCCGATGTTTGTTGCCTTCATCCACCGCCAGGGCTGCAAGCAGCGAACCGTCGGCGATCTTCGGCAGATAAGCCGCCTGTTGTGCCTCGCTGCCGCCGCGCAGTGCAGTGACACCGAGCACGGCACTGGCGAGGAAGGGCGACGGCATCAGCGTGCGCCCGATCTCTTCCATGATGACGCCGGCTTCCACCGCGCCGAGCCCGCTGCCGCCATGGGTTTCCGGCACCAGGAGGCCGGCGAACCCCATTTCGGCAAAGGTCTTCCAGTGGTCGCGCGAGAAGCCGGTGGCGTCCTTGCTGTCGCGCAGCGCGCGCAGATGGGCGATGGGCGCCTTGTCGCCAATGAAACCGCGGGCGCTGTCGCGGAGCATGGTCTGTTCTTCATTGAGGAGGAGAGGCATGGGGTGATCCGAGAATTAAGTGTTTCAAGCGATGGCGGCGGTTAGTCGTCATTGCGAGCGAAGCGAAGCAATCCAGTTCTTCCTTGTGGCTTCTGGATTGCTTCGTCGCTTCGCTCCTCGCAATGACGGAGTTACGCCCCCGGCAAATCCAGAATCCGCTTCGCGACGATCCCCAGCATCACTTCGCTGGTGCCGCCCTCGATGGAATTCGCTTTCGTCCGCAGCCAGGCGCGTGGCTTCGCGCCTTCGTGCGAGCGCTCGCTCTCCCATTCCAGCGCACCACTGCCGCCCGCCGACATCAGGATCTCATGACGCCGCTTGTTCAGCTCAGTGCCGTAATACTTCATCGCCGATGAAAACGCCGGATGTCCCTGCCCGGCCTTGGCGAGATCCACCGCGCGCTCCGCCGCACAGGACAGCGCCGCCTCGTCCACTTCGAAACTCGCGATCTGCCCGCGCAGCATCGCATCGTCGAGCTGGCCTTGCGAATCGACACCGATCGTATCCGCCGCGACCTGGCCGAGCGGACGGCCGACGCCGCGCTCGCCCATGCCGGAGATCATCGCGCGCTCATGCTGCAGCAGATATTTTGCGACATCCCAGCCGCGATTGACGGTGCCGACCACATGCGACTTCGGCACACGCACATTATCGAAGAAAGTTTCGCAGAACGGCGACTTGCCGGAGATCAGCAGGATCGGCTTTGTCGAAACGCCCGGCGACGTCATGTCGAACAGGATGAAGCTGATGCCGTCATGCTTCTTCGCCGCGCCATCGGTGCGCACCAGGCAGAAGATCCAGTCGGCGTAATTCGCGTAGGACGTCCAGATCTTCGAGCCGTTGATCACATAGTGATCGCCGTCGCTCTCCGCGCGGGTCTGCAGGGAAGCGAGATCGGAGCCAGCATTGGGCTCGGAATAGCCCTGGCACCAGCGGATCTGGCCGGCGGCGATCTTCGGCAGATGCTCCTTCTTCAATTCGTCATTGCCGTATTTCAGCAGCGCCGGCCCGAGCATCCAGATGCCGAAACTGGACAGCGGCGGCCGCGCACCGATCCTGGCCATTTCCTCGCGAAGCACCTTCGCTTCCGCACCGTCCAGCCCGCCGCCACCATATTCCTTCGGCCAGTCCGGCACGGTCCAGCCCTTGTCGCGCATGCGCTCAAACCAGAGACGCTGCGGCTCCGATGAGAATTTCGTGTTGCGGCCGCCCCAGAACACATCCTCGTCGGCTGTCACCGGCTTACGCATTTCCGGCGGGCAATTCTGCTCCAGCCAGGCGCGGGTGTTGCTGCGGAATTGATCGAGATCCGGCATCGGGTGTTTCCTGTCCCTTGTCAGCGGCGGCGCCGCCTTTGTTGTTTCGCGAAGCTTACCCGGCAGGTCGTGGAATTCAATGGCCTGTCACGCCGACTGAAGAACCGCTAGCTTTGGCATTCCAGCACTTCGCCGGACGACAACGAACAAAAACACACGAGGAAATCCCATGCGCCTGCAACTTCTTTCGCCTGGCGAAATGAACGCCGACCAGAAGGCGATCTATGACGAGTCCATCGCCAGCAAGCGCGGCAAGCCACCGGAGCCGATGATGGCATGGCTCGCGAGCCCCGAAATGGCGCGCCACGCCACGCGCCTTGGCGCCTTCCTGCGTTACGACACATCGCTGTCCGCCGCGCATGCGGAACTGGCGATCCTCGTCACCGCCCGGCACTGGACCGCGCATTTCGAATGGTATGCGCACAAGAAATTCGCGCTGGCCGGCGGCCTCGATCCGGCCATCATCGAGGACATCAAGAATCGCCGCACGCCGACCTTCACGGAGGCGAAGGAGCGCGTGATCTATGACGTGGCAAGGTCCCTGCATGAAGCGCACGGCCTCGCGAAGCCGCTGTATGAAGAGGCCGTCGAAGTGCTCGGCGCCAAGGCGCTTGTGGAGATCATCGGCCTGTGCGGTTACTACACGATGGTCTCGATGACGCTGAACACCTACGAGTTCGGCCTGCCGGACGGACAGGTGTCGGAGTTGCTGTGATCCGTAGGGCGGATTAGGCGAAGCCGTAATCCGCCG
>JAEXHR010000292.1 GCA_023449855.1 Pseudomonadota bacterium
CCAGATAGAGGTTGCGGTAATAGGACAGCGCGCCGACGCCGGCGGACCATCCGCCGGTCGGATCGTAATTGACGCGGCGATAGTCGAAGCCAAAGCTCAGCATGTCGCTTGGAAAATATTTGACCGAGGCGAGGGGGCTGACGGTGCGATCGACGCGTCCGCCTGCTGCCGTGCCGAGATAGTCATCCACCACAAAGGACGCGCCCGCGCCGACGACGAGATTGGGCATCAGCCTGTAGTCGAGCCGGCCGCTGACGGAGGACTGGATCGCACTGACGCATGAAGCGCCCGACGAACACGCTGCCGCATTGACGCCGAGCGTGGTCGGGCCGATCACGCCAAGGCTGAGCGCGGATTCCTTGGCCTCGCGCCGGCCCTCGATGGTGCCGGTGAGGCGGTCAGTGAACAGGAAAGCCAGCGATGCGCCATAGGTCCAGCTCGACACGTTCTGGAAGCTGATGCCGTTATATGCCTGGTTCATGTAACCGGCCCAGACTTCGCCCTTGATGCGCGCATTCGGCCCCTGCTCGAACAGCACGCCGCCGACGGCCCGGTAGCCGGTGGAGTCGAAGATGCCGACCTTCCAGTCGCGCCGATTGCCGGCGGCTTCCACGAACAGGCTGGTCTGCGGCGCCAGCACATAGCCGAGCCGGCCATTGACCACACTGATCACGCCTTCAGCATAGCTCAGGTCGATATTGATCTCGCCGATGGTCGGATCCTTGTAGGCGACAGCGGATCCGGCGACGCCCACCGATGTCCACCAGCGATCGAACCGTTTGTTGAGCGCGAGTGAACCTGTACCCTGATCGTAAGCGATGGGTGCGTCGAACGCTGTGCTGAGCAGGAAGCCGCCCGGGCCGACGATCTCGGACGTACCGCGCTCGAGATGGCCGCGGATGTAGCGGGCGTTGCCGATGACCTGCGTATCGCTGTCCGGCATGACGGTGAACGTGCCGCCGACCGAGCCGTTCAACTGATCTTCCGAACTGTATTTCAGATAACGCCGCGCTTCGAGATAGCCGTCGATTCCGACGCCATAGCCGCTGCCTTGCTTGATCCACGAGAATTCCGGCCGTCCGATGAAGGACGTATCCGAAAGCCGCAGGGTTCGCCCGGCGAAGACGTTGTCGTCATACAGGGTGGCCGCGGTGATCCCGAGCCGGAGCGTGCCATCGGCGAAGTCATGGCCCTTATAGGCCGCTGCTGTTGCCGGTGCGGCGATCGCGGTGCCATCGATTGGCCGCGATGTCGCGTTCGGTTGCATATTGGGTTGCTGGCGGCCTTGTCCGACGATAGCTGTATCGCTGCCGCGCAGGCCGAGTGTGTTCGAATTGTCGATACCTTGTGCCAGCGCGGGGGTGGCGAATACGGCCGATAACAAGACGGGCAAGGCCGAACGCATGACTGTTACTCCACGCCGCTGCGCTGCGGCCGGTGCGTCGATCCGCTACGCGCCGCAGCAGTGCTTACTGTTGCGAGCATCAGAAAACAGAATCAAAGCCAATGAAGCCTTTCGCGAATTCGCGATTAATTTTATGGATCGATCAAAATTGGATCGCGTGCGTGCGCAACTACCTGTGCAACGCGTCCTGCGGACGAACTGGAGGACAGGATGAGCGACAGGGTTGTCGATGACATCGTGGCGCTGCTTCCGCCATTGCTGGAAGGGCTGGAAGCCCTGCAGTTCGTTCTGCGCAATCTGCATCCGCCTGCTTTCGACGCTGTCATGGAAGCGGTCGGGCAACCGGACCAGGCGCTGCAGGCGGCACGGGCCGGTCTCGGCGAATGGCCGGAGGATTTTGCCGATCTGCGCCACCATCTCGATGTCGCGAGCGAAGAGGTTCTCGCCGGCATCGCCGGCCTGCGCGCGGCGCAGCAACCCGGCGGCGACATCACCGTGGTGTTCCGTGCGTTGCGTCACGCTCCGCGCGCGCAGGAGGCGCTCTATGCAACGGCGGCGCGGCTGCCGCCGGTCAGCAGCTTCTTCCTGCCGCCCGCCTTGCGCGAGGATGTCGCGCTCGCCGAGCGGCTGGCGCAGCCCGCGGCAGAAGGCACTGGCGTGATCCATGGCGGTGTGCCCGGCGCACGTGGCAGCTTCTCGCTCTATGTGCCCGAATATTACACGCCCGACCGTTCGTGGCCGCTGGTGGTTGCGCTGCATGGCGGCACCGGCACCGGACGCGCCTTTCTGTGGAGCTGGCTCGCGGATGCCCGTGCCCACGGCGCGATCCTGATCGCGCCGACGGCTGTCGGCAGCACATGGGCGCTGATGGGAGACGATCCCGATACGCCGAACATCATCCGCATTCTCGACATGGTTCGGTCGCGCTACAATATCGACGTCGCCCGCCAGTTGCTCTCCGGCATGAGCGACGGCGGCACGTTCTGTTACGTCAGCGGTCTGCGCGCGGATTCGCCCTTCACGCATCTCGCGCCGGTCTCGGCTACCTTCCATCCCCTGATGGCGCAGTTTGCGGATGCCGATCGCTTGCATGATCTGCCGATTCATCTGGTGCACGGTCGGCTGGATTGGATGTTTCCGGTGCAGACTGCACGCGATGCGCGAGATTCGCTCGCGGTGGCAGGTGCGAACGTCACCTATCGCGAACTCGATGACCTCAGCCATTGCTATCCGCGCGAGATCAATGCGGTGCTGCTCGACTGGCTGGACGGCGCCGAGATGCACCGAAATTCCTGAACCGGACTTTTGCATCTCCGACCGGTTCCTATATGCTCGCGAGGCGGGCGATACGGACGAGGAGATCTGGATGCCGTCATTGACCGAATGGAAGGTGCCGCCCGGCGTGCAGCCGCGAGCGGAAGAATTCGGCTTCAATCTCGATCGCGCGCTTGAAGCGGTTGTCGGCCTCCATTGCATCATCCCCGAAGATGCTTTCACTGCCGAGACGCTTGGCAGCGAACGCGCGGGCAATGGCGTTCTGATCGACGACGGCCTCATTCTCACCATCGGCTATCTCATCACCGAGGCCGAAACCATCTGGGTCCATCTCGGCGATGGCAGCGTCGTGCCCGGCACGGTGCTGGGTGTCGATCAGGAAACGGGCTTTGGTCTCGTCCAGGTGCTCGGCAATATCGACGTCGCGCCGCTCAAGCTCGGCAATTCCAGCGCTGCCAAACCCGGCGACCAGGTGGTGATCGGCGGAGCCGGCGGGCGGACACGTTCGGTATCCGGCAAGATCGCAGCGATCCAGGAATTTGCCGGCTATTGGGAATATCTCATCGACGATGCGTTCTTCACGCATCCCGCGCATCCGAACTGGGGCGGTGCGGCGCTGATCGATAGCAAGGGCGAATTGATCGGCATCGGTTCGCTGCAGATCGAGCGCGAACATGCAGGGCAGAACGAGCACCTCAATATGATCGTGCCGACGGATTTGCTCAAACCGGTGCTCGATGACCTCCGCACATTCGGTCGCGTCAACAAGCCGGCGCGGCCGTGGCTCGGCCTCTACGCAGCCGAGGTGGAGGACAAGGTGGTGGTGGTCGGCATCGGCCGGAAAGGCCCCGCGGCGCGGGCCGAGCTGAAGACCGGTGATGTCATTCTGGCCGTGAATGGCGAGGAGGTCCGCGACTCCGCTACGTTCTATCGCGCGCTATGGGACCTCGGTACCGCCGGCTGCGATGTCCCGCTGACGCTCTATCGGGGTGGAGATACCTTCGATGTGGAACTCGTCTCGACCGACCGGGCCCGCATGCTCAAGGCGCCGCGCCTGCATTGAAAACGCCGCTGCGGATGCGTTCGACGATGTGTCCGAAAATGGATGTTAGGTCTTTCGTCGTGTAGCGAATTGAAGCGATCCTGTGCAGCATCGGGCCATCGCTTGCTGTTCGCCCAGCGGATGAAGCGATTGTGAACGGCTCCTCGGTAGCTTGAATTGCAAGCTATCGAAATCAGATAAAAACTCCGAACCCGACCGACCTCTGATTCGTAATTGAGTCCGCGTTCTGCAGTTTCGCGCTTTCTCGTTCGTCTTCATGGCTGCCGCAAGGGCGCCAATGCCCCGCTGAGGTTTTTTAGATGTCGCATCGTCGGCACGGTAACGACAATATTCGCAGCAGCCATCTCAAATGCGATCGCTGCCACGCCCGCACGCAGCTCGAGTCGATCGATCAGTTCGATCGATTCGAGACGCGGTCTTTCGCATGCGACTGTTGCGGTGCCGTGAAGCTCGTCCGTATCGATCAGCCCCGGCTGCAACGCCAGCAGCGGATCGGTGATCGCACGAGCTACTGACAAGGATCGCGCATTGCGCGGTCCCTGCCTCGTTCAGCCAGTCTCTTGCTTGCTCAGTGAGCGTGTCCGCCGCCTGCCGGTGCCGCCGCGCCGACGGCATTGACGTCGAGGTCGATATCGACCTTGCCGGCTTTCTCGAACTGCAGCTGCGCCTTCACCTTGTCGCCTTTGACGAACGGCTTCTTCAGGTCCATCAGCATCAGGTGATAGCCGCCGGGCTCGAGCTTGACGGTGGCGCCGGGCTTGATCTCGAGCCCGTCATTGAGCGGGCGCATCTTCATCACGCCGTCGGTCACGCTCATCTCATGCACTTCGATACGGCTGCCGCCGGCGAACGAGCCCCCAAGCAGCTTGTCGCTGTTCTTGCCGGTATTGGTGATGGTGAGATAGCCGCCGGCCACTTTCGCCGCCGGCGGCGTCGCACGCGTCCATGGCGCCGAGATCATCAGATCGCCCGCATGCACCATGCCGGCCATCTGCGCCATCGCATCCCTCGGCGAAGCTGCCGCGAGACGCAGCGACGGAGCTGGTGACTTCAGGCTGTGCGGGTCCTCTCCGGCAGCGGGGATCTGGGCCCAGTCCTCCGAACCATTCTCGCAGGTCTGCAGCGTCGGCAGATAGAGCGGTGCGTCGGTCTTCAACGACGCCGGCAAATAGGCCGAGAACACGAACTCGTCGTAGAAATTGTTGTCGAGCTTGCCGGTCCACGAGATCTGCTTGATACCTTCGGACGCTTTTATGCCGTGCATGAAATCGTAGCTCTGCGCATAGGGGCCTGTCTTGGTCTCGATCAGCCAGCCCGGCTTCGGCATCGGCTTCACCGCGATCATCCCTTCGGGAATATGCACGGTGATCTTCGTGGTCGGCGAAGCGCCGCAGCCATGCGGCACGGCTAGCACCGCGCGATAGGAGCCGCCGATGGTGGCCGGTCCGCTCTGCACGAACACATGGGCAGAAGCGGGCGCAGCGGCCATGCCGAGCGCGGTGGTGAGCAGCAAGGTGCGGTTGATCATGGCGTGTCCTTTCACGAATGGCAGTTTAGCGTAAATCGTCATCGTCACCACCTCGCTTTGATACCGGCATAGATGGCGCGTCCGGTGCCGGGTTCGAACAGCGGCGAGGTCGACGTCGCCACATTGAGAATGCTGGCGGAGGCGATGTAGCGCGTATCGAGAATGTTGCGCGCTTCGATATAGCCCGAATAGGTCCCGCCATTGTCGACGCCGGCCTTCAGGCCGAGCAGAGCATAGGGCTCGGTCTTCAGCGTATTCGCGCTGTCAACATAATAGGATTCCGGCACCCATTCGACATTGGGACCAAGATAGAATCCGTTGGCATGTTTGTAGAGCAGCTCCGCGCGCAGATAATGCCGCGGCGCGCCCGGCAGCAGGTTGTTGCCGTAGAGGGGATCGTTGTCGAAGCGGAAGTCATTCAGCGTATAGGCCATGTTGAGCCAGAGCCTGTCCGGCTGCGCCGATGCGTCGAACATTCCCTTCAGCACGGCGATGCCGAGTCCGGCCTCGATGCCCTGATGGATCGTCCGATCCGCATTGGTCACGTTGCAATTGCCGAACGCGCTATAGAGGCATTGCAGCTCGTCCTTGATGTTCGCGCGATAGCCCGTGAGCTCCCATGTGAGGTCCGGCCGCCGGCCGCGCGTGCCGATCTCATAGGTCGTGGCGCGCTGCGGGCGGATGCTGGTGAAGGGGATGGTCGGAATTCCCGGTCCCGATGAACTCTCGCCGAAGCTCGGTACTTCCGCGCTGCGTGAGACATTCGCATAGGCTTGCCAGGTCGGATCGATATTCCACAGCACGCCGCCCTTCGGGCTCCACAGGTTGAATTCCGTCGACCCCGATTGATCGCCGTCGCTGAGGAAGCGGTCCTTCCGGTTGCGGGTGGCATAGAGGAACTGGGTGCCGCCGATCAGCGCCACGCTCGGCAGCACATAGAGCGAGTTCTCCACATAGACCGACGTGTTCTTCGAACTGTCGATCGATGACGAAGCCAGCGCGCCCTTCTGCCCGGCGATGTTGACATACTGGTTGTTGTCGATGCGGCCGTTGATGACATTGACGCCGGCCACGAACACGTTGCGGTAGCCGCCGATCATGCGGTCGTCGGTGACTTTCGCGAAGCCGCCATAGTCCTGATAGCGATAGTCCAGATACTGGAAGATCGGATGCATCAGATGACGATCGACGCCGAACAGGCCGAAATCGATGGTGGTGTTGTCGAGCCGGATCGTCGTCTTGTTGGCGAGGCGCACCGTATCGATGTTGCGCTGCTGGTCGCCGGTGAGGTTGTTGGCCGCCGCGATCGTCGGCGTGTTCAGCGCCGAGTCCTTGCTCACCGAGCCGGGAATGCGCTGCCGCACGCTGTTTGCGTTGAGATAGAAGCGCGTCTCGAAATCCGGCGAGAACTGATAGCCGACATTGCCGCTCACGCGCGTGGCGTCGCCGTAGCTGTGGTCGCGATAGCCGTCCGCCGATTGGGTGGATGCAGTGATGAAGCCGTCCCATGGCCCGTTGGCGCCGCCGGTCGAGGCTTGCAGGCGGCGGAAGCCGAAGGCGCCCATGTCGAGCGAGACCGCATTCAGCCAAGGATCCCGTCCGGTAGGTGTCACGAAATTGATGGCGCCGCCAAGCGAGTTGGCGCCGAAGCGGAGCGCATTGCCGCCCTTGAACACCTCGACATATTTATAGGCGGTCGGGTCGATCTCCTGGAAATCGCCATAGCCGTCCGCGGTGTTGATCGGGATGCCGTCCATATAGAGCTGCACGCCGCGTAGATGGAAATTGCGCGACAGGCTGGAGCCGCGGATCGACAGCCGCGTGTCGTCGCCCCATTTGGGTTGCGCGAACACGCCGGGCACATAGTCCAGAATGTCCTTGATGGTGTTCGACGGCGTGGAGTTCTTCCACGCATCCGCCGTCACCAGCGCGACGCCGCCCGGTGTCTGCTGGATCTCGCGCAGCGCCTGCTGCGCGGTCAGCACGGTGAGGGCGCCGGGCGCGGCCGTTACCGCGGATGCCGGCACGGCCGCAGGTGCGGCGTTGCTGCGCGCGGTGCGGGCATTCGGTGATGCCTGCCGCGGCTTGCGCGTCGTGACGGGACGTTGTTGCGCGGGCGCATCGACGGTCACCGCGGGCAGCGATGTGAAAGGTGCTGACTGGGCAGATACCATGCTGGGAACGAGCATGGCCGCGGATGCGAGCAGGGCGCTGCGCAGCCGCACGGAAACGGGATACATGAGGTGAGACTCCACCGGAATTGAACTGAGCACGCACGCGCGGATGCGCGGCGCAAGGCGACGTGGGACGTCAGCTCAGCTGCGGCGGTGCGCGGGCCCGGTGGTCGGAGGTTGCCGCAAGCGCGACGATGCGATCATCGGGCGTTGCGATCGGCGCGATCGCAATGGCGATGCGCGAGACCGAGAAAGTGACGCTGGCCGGCGGGGCGCCCGGCGCATGGGTGCCGACGCAGACCGGGCAATGAACCGCCGGCGCACCGGTGGTCTTGCCGCTGCTGTCGGGCGAGGCGGCGAGATCGGGATGGGTGAGACAAAGCTCGAAACCTGCGGCCTGCGCCGCCGGCGAGATCGACGCCAGAACGAGGCTCGACAACACCACATTGAGGACAAGCGCATAGACCGCGGCCAAAGAAGCCACGGCGCCAAACCAGCGTTTGCGCGATCCATGTGTCACGGGTGCGATCCTCAGCTCCATGGTTAGCATGAGCGAGGGAACTGTCAAAGCAGTAGGGCGGGTGAGCGCAGCGTAATCCGCCGGCCGACTACATTGCGGAGACGCCGCGGCGGATTACGCTGCGCTCATCCGCCCTACGAAATCACAGCACCACGATGCCGGAATGCTTCGCCTTGTCGTCGGGCTCCACATGAATGGTGATCAGCGCTTCGCCGATCTCGGCGCGGATGGCCTGTTCCAGCTTGTCGCAAATGTCGTGCGCGGCGCTCACCGTGGTCGTTCCTGCCACCACCAGATGGAAATCGATGAAAGTCATGCTGCCGGCGCGGCGGGTGCGCAGGTCGTGCGCCTCGATGGCGCCCTCGGCATGGGCCGAAATGGTCTGCTTGATGGTGGCCAGCATGGCCGGCTCGAGCGCTTCGTCCATCAGCCCGCTGAGCGACTGTTTCATCAGCCCCCAGCCCGCCCACAGAATGTTGAGCGCCACCAGCGCGGCGAGGATGGGATCGAGAATCGCGATGCCCGAGACGGAAGCGACGATCACGCCGCCGAGCACGCCCACCGAGGACCACACGTCGGTCATCAGATGATCGCCATCGGCCTTCAGCGCGGGCGAACGCATCTTCTTGCCGGTGCGGATCAGAAGCCATGCCCAGCCGGCATTGACCACGGTGGCTGCGCCATTGGCGGCAAGGCCGAGCCAGGGCGTATCGAGCTGCCGCGGCGCAAGATAGGCATGATAGGCCTCGCGCAGGATCAGGATCGCCGCCAGCACGATCAGCACGCCTTCGAGCACGGCCGAGAAATACTCCGCCTTGTGGTGCCCATAGGGATGTTCGTCATCGGCGGGCTTCGCGCTGAAGCTGATGGCGAGATAGGCGACCAGCGCCGTCACTACATTGACGATGCTCTCGATCGCATCCGACAGCAGCGCCACGCTGCCGGTGAGGTGATAGGCCCAGTATTTCAGCCCGAGCACGAGCAAGCCAACGGCAATGCTGCCTTGCGCAAGATTGCGAACGCTTGTCATGAAGGAATCTCGTGTCGATGGAAGTGCGGCGGCGGCGCTGCCGTGCTCTAGACTGCGTGCGCGAGCGATGCAAGTCGTGACAAGTTGCTGCAAACGCTTCGCATTACGATACGCAAGAATGGATGTGTAGGATGGGTTGAGCGCAGCGATACCCATCGCCACCAGCGCAGAACGTGATGGGTATCGCTACGCTCAACCCATCCTGCGGCCTCGTGCAATCATCACTCCCTGCACGGCCAGTCGCCTCGCGTCATCGGACCTGTCATGTCCGAGCACATCCTGAAGTCATTCGCGAACCCTGTGCCGCTGTGGCGCTCCCGTCACAGCGGCGCACAAAATGCACCGTTGCGCCGGTTCCATGCCCGGATGACATGCTCTTGAGCCCGTCACGGCGCACCGACCCTGTATGACAACCGGGTCGCGTCGATCGGGCGGGTTTTAAGTTGGAAATGGGAATGACTGGTTTGGGTGAATTGCGCTGGCCGCGCCTCGCGGCGCTGTTCCTTTTGCCGGCTCTGCTGGCGGGTTGCGTCAGCAACGGCGGGATGATGTCGTCGGGCCTTGGCGGTTCGTCCACAAAATATGCCGAGCTGAATGACGGCGGGCACACGCTGCCGGCCATCGATGTCTCCGGCCTCGATCCCGCCATGCTGCGCCAGCGCGTCGATTACCGCACGCGCGAGCCGGCCGGCACCATCGTGGTCGATACGGCCGCGCGTCATCTCTATCTCGTCGAGGGCGACGGCAAGGCGATGCGCTACGGCATCGGCGTCGGCAAGGCCGGTCTCGCTTTCGCGGGCAGCGCCACCATCAAGCGCAAGGCGGAATGGCCGCACTGGAGCCCGACCGAGAACATGATGAACCGCGAGCCGGCGCGTTATCGCCATCTCGCCAGCGGCATGGCCGGCGGCCTCGAAAACCCGCTCGGGCCGCGCGCCATGTATCTCTATCAGGGCGACCGCGACACCATGTTCCGCATCCATGGGACCACGGAGCCGGAGACCATCGGCCACGCCGTCTCCAGCGGCTGCATCCGGCTGATGAACCAGGACGTCATCGACCTCTATAACCGCGTCAAAACCGGCAGCCGCGTGGTCGTGATCCAGGGCGGCCGGGCGGCGGAGTCGTAAAGGCAGAATATTCCCGAACGGGAATATTCTGTGAAATGTTCCCGATCGGGATATTTCTTGTAAATTTTCCCGATCGGGATTATTTTGGCGAAAATGCTGAGATAATCCCGATCGGGACATTATGGTGACAATCAAAACATCTGCGGATTTCGGTCAGGAGATCAGACTGCGGCGCAAGGCCTTAGGCCTTACCCAGCAGGAACTGGCCACGCGATGCGGAGTCGGTCTTCGCTTCATCGTCGAGCTCGAAAGCGGAAAGCCGACATGTCAGCTCGGCAAATCCCTGACCGTCGCTCTGGAAGTCGGCCTGTTACTGCAATCACACAGCAAGATTGGGCAGGCAGATGATCCGTCGCTCGATCCCGACGATCCGCTTGCTCATATCCCCAGATTCTGAGGCGGGCCATGATCGATATCTTTTTCGAAACGATCAAAGTTGGGCACGTGGTCGTCGAGGGCAGCCAGCCGTATTTCGTCTACGATGGCGACTGGATCCGCCGCCGCGGCGCGTTTCCGATCTCGCTATCCATGCCATTGACATCAGCTCCGATCGGCGCCGAAAAGATCATACCATGGCTCGCGAACCTGCTGCCGGAGAGCCATCTATCGGAAATAGGTCAACAGCTCGGCGTCTCGCCGCAAGATATCGTTGGCCTTTTGCAACATATCGGCCGCGATACCGCCGGTGCTCTGTCGATAGGTCAGCCGAGAGATGGCGCCGACCAATTCCGTAAGCTTCGCGGCGAAGCCGATCTCGAACGGATCATCAACGAACTTCCAAGAAAGCCCTTCCTCGTCGGCGACGAAGGCATCTCCATGTCGCTCGCCGGCGTGCAGGACAAGCTGCCCGTCGGAATTGTCGATGGCAAAATCGCGATCCCTCTCAACGGCACGCCATCCACGCATATCCTCAAGCCGGATGCGTCGCGGCTGGCTGGCAGCGTATTCAACGAGGCCTTTTGCCTTACGCTGGCGCGCGCCGTTGGCATAGATGCCGCACGGGCGACAACGGGACGCGCCGGTAAGCGTACTTATCTGCTGGTCGAAAGATACGATCGGCAGGAGTCGTCGCGGGGCATTCTACGTACGCATCAGGAGGATTTGTGCCAATTGCTCGGGCGTTTTCCGAGCGCGAAATATGAAGGGAGGTCGCCAAGTGCCGCGGGGTTAACACTCTCAGTTCTTTTGGCGGGCGTCGCCAATAACATTTCTCCAGGCGCGCGGCTCGCGCTTCTCGATGGCGTGATCTTGAATATCTTGATCTGCAATACGGACTCGCACGCAAAAAACTACTCAATTCTAATCGGCTCCAGTGGGTCGGCGAAATTCGCGCCGCTTTACGATTTGCTTTGTGCCGAAGTCTATTCGCAAGTTGCTAAGAAGCTTCCGCAAACCATCAATGGCAAGCGCGAGGCCAATCATCTGTTCGGCAAAGACTGGCAGCATTTCGCCAGATCGGTTGGCCTCAGTCCTGCGCAGACGTTGAAGCGAGTTGCCGAGCTTGCTGCTCTGGTGCTCGACCACGTCGATACTGCCAAGGAATTGGTCCGAGCGATGCCTGCCGGTGACGATCCGGTGCTCGACAAGATTGCATTCCAGATCAGAAAGCGGACGCGACTCATGATCAAGCAACTTGCTCAAATTGATCCAACGGTTGCTTGACGTGGGACCGTTATCCACTCGCCCCGTCTTCCGCTTCGCTCCGAGCCCGAATGGCTATCTCCATCTCGGACACGCTTATTCGGCCCTGCTGAATTTCGATCTGGCGCGGCAGGCCGGCGGGAATCTGTTGTTGCGGATCGAAGACATCGACATCACGCGTTGCCGGCCGGATTACGAGGCGGCGATCTATGAGGATCTCGAATGGCTCGGGATCGCATGGGAGACGCCGGCGCGCCGGCAGTCCGATCATCTCGATGCCTATGTCGCTGCAAGCGACAGGCTGGCCGCGATGGGGCTGCTGTATCCGAGCTTCGAAAGCCGCGCCGAGATCGCGCGGCTGGTGGCCGGCGAGGAGGCCAAAGGTCCGTGGCCGCGCGATCCCGATGGCGCACCGCTCTATCCGGGCACGGCGAAGTCGCTGTCCGCCGATGACATCGCTGTGCTGAAGCACTCGGGTGCGCCGATGGCGCTGCGGCTCGACATGGCTGCGGCGATCCGGCATGTCGGCGCGCTGGCTTGGCAGGAGCTTGGCAGCGGCCCGGATGGCGAGACCGGCGAGGTCGCCGCGCGGCCGGAAGCCTGGGGCGATGTCATTCTGGCGCGCAAGGAAGTCCCCACCAGCTACCATCTGTCCGTCGTCATCGACGACGCGTTGCAGGGCATCACCGATGTCGTTCGCGGTCAGGACCTGTTCTGGTCCACCAGTGTGCATCGCCTGCTGCAGGCGCTGCTCGGTTTGCCGGCGCCCGTCTATCGGCATCACGCTTTGCTGCGTGACGAGACCGGGGCAAAACTCGCGAAATCCCTGGCATCCACGGGCCTGCGTGAATTGCGCGCGCAAGGTGTGACGCCGGCGGATGTCCGCCGCCTTGTCGGATTGCCGCCTTATCCGTGACCTCAGCCGGGTTATCCCAACGCTCATGGGCGGCGGCGGCGTGACTCGGCACGGGCCGCCATGGCATGGTGTGCGGGACGAGTGGGCATCCTATGGCGCTGACATCGCGCGCACCGCGTAAACCGCGCAAGCGCAACACGACAATCGCAAAGCCGAAGACCGCGAAAGGGCGTGCCGCCAAGAAGACGGCGCGAAAGCCACGGATTGCGCCGGCTGCCATGCGCGCCGATGCGATGGTCGAACAGGCGCTGGCGATGTTCGCCCATGAGGTGCGCACGCCGCTCACCGGCATTCTCGCGGTCAGCGATCTGCTCGCCACCTCCGAGCTGTCCGAGCGCGAACGGCGCTGGGTCGAAACCATCAGGGCCGGTGCCGAACATCTCGCCGGCCTCGCGACCTTGTTCGTCGACGCCGCCAGGAGTCACAAAGCGGGACTCGACCTGCGGAAGGACTTCTTCGATCTGCGCACGCTGACGCGCGCGGTCGGCGATTCGCTGGCCGGTCGCGCCACCGCGAAGGGGCTGCAGGCCGTTGTCACGATTTCCGACAAACTGCCGAATTTTGCCGTCGGCGATCCGGTCCGGCTGCGTGCGGCGCTGGAAAACCTGATCGACAATGCGGTGAAGTTCACCGAGAGCGGCAATGTTATGCTGAAAGTCGCGCCCGTCCGCATTGCCGGCAAGATCGGCGTGTGCTTCGCGGTGTCCGACACCGGAATCGGCCTCTCCCTCGCAGAGACCAAAAAACTGTTCCGGCCGTTCTCGCAGGCCAACGTCGCCATCGCCGCGCGTTTTGGCGGCGCCGGGCTCGGCCTGTTCTCGGTCAGGCAACTGGCGAAAGCCATGGGCGGCGACATCGCAGCAACGGCGCGGCAAGGCGGTGGCACGACATTCACGCTGACGGTGGCGCTCGACCGGGTGCGCGGCGACATCGCGCTGATGGCGCAACTGGAGGAAGCCACGGCGGCTGTCGAGGCGCTGCGTATCCTCAGCGTCGAGGACAATCCGTTCGGCCGCGTGGTGCTCAATGCCATTCTCACCGAACTCGGCCATCACGCAGAATTCATCGGACGCGGCGAGGATGCCGCTGCACGTGTCGCGCAGGGCGATTTCGATGCGGTGCTGATGGACATGGTGTTGCCGGATATCAGCGGTGTCGAGGCGATCCGTCAGATTCGCGCATTGAAGAGGCCATACGGCCGGGTTGCGATCATCGGCGTCTCCGGCCGCGGTGAGGACGAGGCTGCGGCGCGTCAGGCTGGCGCTGACGGTTTTCTGGTCAAGCCGGTTTCTCCGCGGGCTCTCGCGACTGCGCTGCTTGCAGCGAAACGCCGCTCGGCAGTTTCGAGCGGATGATCGCGGCGTTCAGCGCGCCGCCGAATACGAAGATGGCGGCGATGAAATACAGGAACACCAAGGCGATGATAACGGAGGCGAGCCCGGCATACATCGTCACGTAATTGTTGGCGAAGCGCGCCAGATACAGGCCGAAGCCGATGGCCGCGGCCAGCGAGCCGAGCATCGTGAATACGATGCCCGGCAGTATCTGCGGAAATGTCCGCCGTCCTGCGGGGAGCTGGGTGTGCAGGATGACGAGCGCGATGAGCATCGCCGCAATGGTGATTCCGTAGCGCGCGACCGTCAGCAGTCGTTCGTTGTTTTCCACCATCAGCGGCACGTAGCGTCGCACGATCTCCAGCACCAGCGGGCCGAGCACGATCAGGAAGGCCATCACCAGCGCCGTGGCCGCGGCGATGAGGGTGTAGCCGATGGATTCCAGCCGCAGCCAGTACCAGCGGCGCGGCTCGGTCACCGAATAAGCGCGGTTCAGCGCCACCCGCAGGCTCTCGACGCCGTTGGAGGCGAAATAGAGTGCGAGCACGAGGCCGATGGTCAGGGCGTCGCCGCGCGTCGTGGTGAGCACCTGATGGATCTGGCCGGACAGCGCGTTCGACACCTGGTCGGGCCAGATCTCGAGCAGCAGGTTCATGGCCTGGTCGGCGAGATCGCGGGAGCCGAAAAAACCGGCCAGCGAGGTCAGCACGATCAGGAACGGAAACAGCGCCATCAGCGTGGAGAGCGCGATATGGCTGGCGATCGCCCAGCCGTCATCGGCAAGAAAGCGGTAGAAGGCGTCGAGGCCGATATCGAAGGCGATGCGTATCTGCCGCACAGAGCACCTAGTCTGCGGCGTCGCCGATCGGCCGGCCGCGCAAGAGTTTCGGATATATAACGCGCAAAAGCCAGAACGTTGCCGCCGGTGGCAAATCACTCCCGCATTCCTTACATTCGCGGGCATCGACCATTTATCGAGCAGGCTCCGCATGACCATTCACCAGCGCCCTACCGCCATCGATTCCGTGAAACTCGACCGGCTCGCCGAAGTCGCCGTCAAAGTGGGGCTGCAACTGGCGCCGGGGCAGGATCTGCTGCTGACGGCCCCTGCCGCCGCGCTGCCACTGGTGCGCAAGATCGCCGAGCACGCCTACAAGGCCGGCGCCGGTCTGGTCACGCCGTTCTTCTCGGACGAGGAAATGACGCTGGCGCGCTATCGCTACGGCCATGACGACACCTTCGACCGCGCCGCCGGCTGGCTCTATGAGGGCATGGCCAAGGCGCTCGGCAACAACACCGCGCGCCTCGCCATTGTCGGCGATAATCCGATGCTGCTGTCGAACGAGGATCCGGCCAAGGTCGCGCGCGCCAGCAAGGCCAATTCCATGGCCTATCAGCCCGCCCTGCAGAAAATCGCCGGCTTCGACATCAACTGGAACATCGTCGCCTACCCGACGCTCTCCTGGGCCAGGCAGGTATTTCCGGGCGATGAGGACGACGTCGCCGTGCAGAAACTCGCCGAGGCGATCTTCGCCGCCTCGCGCGTCGACAATGCCGATCCCATCGCCGCATGGACCGCGCATAACGCCGCGCTCCGCACCCGCACCGACTGGCTCAACGGCCAGCGTTTCCATGCGCTGCATTTCAAGGGGCCGGGCACCGATCTCGTGGTCGGTCTCGCCGACGGTCACGAATGGGAGGGCGGCGCTTCCACCGCGAAGAACGGCATCGTCTGCAACGCCAATATCCCGACCGAGGAAGTCTTCACCACGCCGCACGCCGCGCAGGTGAGCGGTCATGTCCGCTCCACCAAGCCGCTGTCCTATCAGGGCACGCTGATCGAGGACATCGCGGTGCGTTTCGAGGAAGGCAAGATCGTCGAAGCCAAGGCATCGCGCGGTGAAGCCGTGCTGAACAAGGTGCTCGACACCGACGAAGGCTCGCGCCGTCTCGGTGAAGTGGCGCTGGTGCCACATTCGTCGCCGATCTCGGCGAGCGGCCTCCTGTTCTACAACACGTTGTTTGACGAAAACGCCGCCTGCCACATCGCGCTCGGCCAGTGCTATTCGAAATGCTTCGTCGGCGGCGACAAGCTGACGCCGGAACAGATCGCGGCGCGGGGCGGCAACAAGAGCTTCATCCATATCGACTGGATGATCGGCTCCGGCGAGATCGACATCGATGGCGTCCATGCCGACGGTCGTACGGTGCCGGTATTCCGCAAGGGCGAGTGGGCCTGACCTAACGCGCAATCGGCGGGATGATGGCTGCGGTGGCGCGAAAAACCATGCTATCATCCCTGCCACAAGGCGGCCGCTCCGATGCCGCAAGTTTGCCGCAGGAATTGTGGGCGAAATGGGTTCCGAAGGCAGCAATTTCTACGCAAAAATCCCCGTATTTCGCGACTTCGCCCGGCTGATGGATCCGGCGCTTTATGCGCCGCTTCCCGATGACTGGACCATCGGCGTTGCCGACATCGTCGATTCCACCGGAGCCATCGCCGACCGCCGCTACAAGACCGTCAACATGGCCGGCGCGGCTGTCATCGCTGCGATCACCAATGCGCTCGAGGGGCGCGATTTCCCCTTCGTGTTCGGCGGCGACGGCGCGAGTTTCGCCGTCGCGCCCGCCGATCTCGATCGTGCGCGCGATGCGCTGGCCGCCACGGCGACATGGGTGAAGGACGATCTCGATCTCATCATGCGCGTCGCACTGGTGCCGCTCGCCGATATTCGCGCGCAGGGCCGCGATGTCCGCGTCGCGCGTTTTGGTCCGTCGAGAAACGTGTCCTATGCGATGTTCAGCGGCGGCGGTCTCGGCTGGGCCGAAGCCGCGATGAAGCGCGGCGATTACACCGTGATGCCGGCACCGGCCGGCAGTCATCCCGATCTCACCGGCCTGTCGTGCCGTTTCGAGGAGATGCCGTCGGCGCGCGGTCTCATTCTGTCGGTGCTGGTGATGCCACGCGACGGCGGCGATGTCGTCGCATTCCGCAGCGTTATCGAGGACATCATCGCCTTGGTCGAACGCAGTCCCGATGCCGCACGGCCGATTCCCGCGCAGGGGCCGAGCATGACATGGCCACCGGCGGGGCTGGAACTGGAAGTGCGGGCCGGGCGCGGTGCGCGGTCACGCGCGCAGTTTCGGCCCTGGGTGATGGTCCGAACGCTGTTCGTCTACACGCTCGTTCGCTTCGGCATCAGTTGCGCCGGCTTCGTGCCGCAGACCTATATGCGCGAACTCATCGAGAATTCAGATTTCCGTAAATATGACGACGGGCTTCGCATGATCCTCGATTGCACGCCGGAGCTCGAGCGCGAGCTGGCGGAGCGCCTCGCAGCGGCTGCGTCAGAAGGCGTCGTGCGTTACGGGCTGCACCGGCAGGATGCGGCGATGATGACCTGTTTCACACCATCGGGGCTGCGCAGCGATCACGTTCATTTCATCGACGGCGCGCGCGGTGGCTATGCTTCTGCAGCCACGGCGCTGAAAGCGATGCCGGCCTGATCAGCGTCCGACGCGCGACCAGTTCTCGCTGCCGCAGATGGCGCCGACGCAGCCTTCCACCTTCAGCGTATCCGGTCCGGCCAGCGAGACATTGCTCACATAGTAGCGGCCATCATCGGCATTGTAGATCTGACCGGACCACGTATTGGCGCTGCTCGGCTTCATGCCGAAGAACAGATGCACGCCGATCATCGATCGCGTGGCGAGTTTCGGGTCGGGGTTCTTGTCGTCGATGGGCGGCTGGCCGGTGCGCGGATCGATCTTGTCGCGCAATGAAACGATGGTGCCGCAAAGCTGCGTGCCGCATTTGCTGACGCGCACATTCGCATCGCCGGCCTGGGTCTGCCACACGCCGCTGATTTCGCCGCCGGACTGCGCGAGGGCCGGGCCGGCAAGGGCTGCGCCCAGCAATGCGGTCATGACGGTTGCGCGGATGATCATGCGGTTCTCCTCGGATCAGGCGGCTTGCATAGCAAGAAAACGGATTCGTGCAATTGCCGTGAGACGCCAGGGTAAAGCGAAATTGTCGCAATTAACGAGATTTGATCGGGATCGTGTCAACTCGTAACTTTCGATCGTCGAAAAGATGTGCTTACGACCGTAACCTGCTCGAATTGCCGGAAGATTGCGGCGGTCTGCACAACAGCATTGCGTTGCTCTTATTCGACTGTGGCAGGCGTCACCACGGCAGGCCGCACAGGTCCAGTTCACCTTCATGCGGCGCGCGCTTCAGGTAATAGACCAGTGGCTGCATGACATCGAAGCGGACGCGCTCGCCTTTCTGTTCTGCGAACACCTCGCCCATGAATGGCTTCCAGTTGCGGCTGGTATAGAAGCCGACCATCTCGGGATCGCAAAACAGCAGCGCGAAATCGTTGGAGCGCTCGTCGCGCAACGTATGAAGCGCGGCGTCGATCGCCACGCTTGCGAGGCCCTGACGGCGGAAATCCGGATGCGTAAGCACGCCGCCGATGCCGCCGATCCGGATCGGGCGTTCTCGCCAGACTCCTTCGCGGCGATACAGCCCGACGTGACAGACCGGCTGTTCATCGGCCTCGACGATCACGCGCAAATCCGCGTGGGCAAATTCCACATTTGCCCAGGAGAGCTGCGCGACGGTCTCAGCCGGCCAGACCAGGTCGTAAAGTGGCTTGATGCGCGGCCAGGCGTGATCGCCCGTCACGATTTCGATCTCGATACTCATTTCCGCTGATGACCCCTGCGTCCGGTGCAGCCTTATAGAGCGCCGCATGGGTAGAAACTTATCGAATCCGATGCTTATGTGAGAATAATCTTCTAGGAAAACTAAGGGCTGCGGAATGACCGAGGCGGAGCTTACCAAGTATCAGCGCTGGGCGATTTTGGCCGGTGCAGCGACGCTGCTCAGCCTCGCCATGGGCATGCGCCAGAGCTTCGGCCTGTTTCAGCCATCCATCCTGCGCGACACCGCCATCACGACAGCCGATTTCTCGCTGGCGACCGCGCTCCAGAATGTGATGTGGGGCATTTCGCAACCTTTCGTCGGCGCCATCGCCGATCGCTTCGGCACCCGCTGGGTGATGCTGTCGGGCGTGCTGATCTATGCGGCCGGTCTGGTTTTCATGCTGTTCGCCACCACACCGCTGTATTTCACGCTCGGTGCCGGCGTGTGTGTCGGTCTTGCGCTGTCCTGCACGGCTTCGAGCATGACCATGACCGTCGCTTCGCGCTCGGTTTCCGCGGCAAAGCGCAGCGTCACCATGGGCGCAGTTTCGGCAGCTGGCTCGCTAGGTCTCGTCATCGCATCGCCGCTGGCGCAAACGCTAATCTCCACTGCCGGCTGGCAGGTGGCGCTGATCGGCTTTCTCGGCCTCGCTGCTGTGATGCTGCCAGCCGCCTTGCTCGCGGGCCAGTCCGACAAGATCGAGCGTGCCGCTGTCGATGAGCTGCCACAATCGCTCGGCCAGGTCGTGCAATCCGCGCTCGGCCATTCCGGCTATATCGTGCTGGCGCTGTCGTTCTTCGTCTGTGGCCTGCAGCTCGTCTTCATCACCACGCATCTGCCGAATTATCTCGCCACCTGCGGTCTCGATGCCTCGCTCGGTGCCACCGCGCTGGCGATGGTCGGCCTGTTCAACGTGTTCGGTTCCTATGCGTTCGGTTGGCTCGGCGGCCGCTATCCCAAGCAGATTTTGCTCGGCGGAATTTACATCGCGCGCTCGTTGGCGCTCGCCGCCTATTTCTATTTCCCGGCGACGCCTACCACGACCCTGGTGTTCGCTGCGGTGCTCGGCTCGCTGTGGCTTGGCGTCGTGCCGCTGGTGAACGGTCTCGTGGCGCAGCTGTTCGGCCTGCGTTTCATGGCGACGCTCACCGGTATCGCCTTTCTCAGCCATCAGGCCGGCTCCTTCATGGGCGCGTGGGGCGGTGGCGTGATCTTCTCGCATCTCGGCAATTACGACCGCGCCTGGCAGGCCGCGGTGGTGATCGGCCTGATCGCGGGCTGCTTCCAGATGCTGATGAATGTGAAGCCGCCGGTGCGGCGCGATGCGGCACCGCAGGTGGTGCCGAGCGCGGCCTGAACGCATCGAGAGGGGTGGGCGATTTAACGGGAACCTTCTATAAAGGTTCCCGTTAAGCCAACTCTCCCATTAACGTGGACCTTGACCCCATGACCTTCACGCTTCCCGATCTGCCTTACGCCTATGACGCGCTCGCGCCCCATATGTCGAAGGAAACACTGGAATTCCATCACGATAAGCACCATCAGGCTTACGTGACCAACGGCAACAACCTGCTGAAGGGCACCGAATTCGAGGGCAAATCGCTCGAGGAAATCGTCAAGGGCTCGTTCGGCAAGAATGCTCCGCTGTTCAACAATGCCGGCCAGCACTACAACCATCTCCACTTCTGGAACTGGATGAAGCCGAATGGCGGCGGCGACAAGCTGCCGGGCCGTCTCGCCAAGAAGATCGACGAGGATCTCGGCGGTCTCGACAAGTTCAAGGCGGATTTCGCAGCCGCCGGCGCCGGCCAGTTCGGCTCGGGCTGGGCCTGGCTCGCCGTCAAGAACGGCAAGCTCGAAGTCTCCAAGACCCCGAACGGCGAAAACCCGCTGGTGCATGGTGCGACCCCGATCCTCGGCGTCGACGTGTGGGAGCACTCCTATTACATCGACTACCGCAACCGTCGCCCGGACTATCTGAAGGCGTTCGTCGATAACCTCGTCAACTGGGAATATGTGGACGAGCTGTTCGGCAAGGCCGGCGTCTGATCGATTTGATCAATACGAAGAGGGCGGTAGCGCGAGCTGCCGCCTTTTTGTTGCCTGAGGCCGTCATTGCGAGCGTAGCGAAGC
>JAEXHR010000297.1 GCA_023449855.1 Pseudomonadota bacterium
GTCCAGCGTCGTCGCACCGATCTGTCGCTGGAAGGTCAGGCCGACGCCTGGGCTTCGATGACGCCCTTCTCGGCCAGCAGCTGCTGCAGTTCACCAGCCTGGAACATCTCGCGGACGATGTCGCAGCCGCCGATGAATTCGCCCTTCACATAGAGCTGCGGAATGGTCGGCCAGTTCGAATAGACCTTGATGCCGTCGCGCAGTTCGGCGGATTCGAGAACGTTGAGGCCCTTGTAGCCGACGCCGACGTGATCGAGGATCTGGACCACCTGGCCCGAGAAACCACACTGCGGAAACTGCGGCGTGCCCTTCATGAACAGCACCACGTCGTTGGTTTTCACTTCGTTCTCGATGAATTGCTCAATGCTCATGATCGCGTCCTTGCTCGCAGCCTGATCGCTGCCTGCCCGTTCGGCGCAGCGGCCGTTCCTGCCCATATATGTAGCCGAAACCTTTTCGCACCCCAAGCCGAAAGCCCGGTTTGGCGGGCATTTCCGGCCATCCTCCCGCCCGCCAGCGGCTTTTCCGCAACTTTGTCCAAGCCGCTGGGATGCGGATTTATATGATGGGAAGCCTTTCATCCCGTTTGGGAGGTCCTATCTAGGACAAACCGTTTCTGCGGAACCCATCCGGAAGACTGACGTTCTCCCCAAAATCGGAGACTTTCGTGACGCCAATCGTATCCGCCCAGCACGCAGCCCCGATCCGGAGAACCGGCGCCCTCGCCAAACAGCTCAGCGATGCCTTTTTGGCGGTGCGTCACGAGACTGAACGCCGCGCCGCGCCGCTGTCCCCGGAAGATCAACTGATCCAGTCGATGCCGGATGCAAGCCCGGCCAAATGGCATCGCGCGCATGTGACCTGGTTCTGGGAGCAATTCCTGCTCGGCGAGCATCAGCCCGGCTACCAGGTCTTCCATCCCGATTATGCCTATCTGTTCAATTCCTATTACGTCTCCGCCGGCCCCCGCCATGCGCGCGCGCAGCGCGGGCACCTGACACGCCCGACGGCGGATGAGGTCACCGCCTATCGCCGCCATGTCGATGACGCGGTCGTGAAGTTCTTCGAGACCGCAAGCGAAGAAAAACTGACCTCCCTGATCCCGCTGCTCGAGGTCGGCATGAACCATGAGCAGCAGCATCAGGAACTGATGTATACCGACATCCTGCACGCCTTCGCGCAGAACCCGATCCCGCCGGCCTATGACGAGGATTGGCGCTTTCCGCGATCCACCCGCGACGGCGATGCATGGACCACGCTCACCGAAGGCATCCACAGCATCGGACACCAGAGCGACAGTTTCCATTTCGACAATGAGAAGCCTGCGCACCGCGCCCTTGTCGGCCCCGTCAAGCTCGCACGCAATCTCGTGACCAATCGCGAGTGGCGCGCCTTCATGGATGACGGCGGCTACGACAAGGCCACGCTGTGGCTCATGGATGGCTTCGCTGCCGCCGCACGCGAGGAATGGCAGGCGCCCGGCCACTGGCGCAAGATCGATGGCGAGTGGCAGATCATGACGCTCGGTGGGCTGCAGAACGTCGATCCGGACGCCCCGGTCTGTCACGTCAGCTATTACGAAGCCGACGCCTTTGCACGGTGGAGCGGCAAGCATCTGCCGACCGAGATGGAATGGGAAGTCGCCGCCCGCGCGGGCAGCCTCAACGACGCCTATGGCATCGTCTGGCAGTGGACGCGCAGTTCCTACGCGCCCTATCCCGGCTACCGCGCCATCGAAGGCGCGCTCGGCGAATATAACGGCAAGTTCATGGTGAACCAGTATGTGCTGCGCGGCTCGTCGCTCGCGACGCCGGAAGGCCACAGCCGCGTGACCTATCGCAACTTCTTCTATCCCCACCACCGCTGGCAGTTCACCGGCCTGCGTCTCGCAGATTACGGCAACTGATTTCATCACCATCGCATTGAATGCGACCGCGTTGAGGAGAGAGTCATGAACGTTCACGCCCCTCTGGCCGCCGTGGAGCTCGACCCGGCCACATCGAGCTTTGCCGCCGATGTCACCGCGGCGCTGTCCCAGCACCCCAAGAAGCTGTCGCCGAAATATTTCTATGACGAAGCCGGCTCACAACTGTTCGAGCAGATCACCCGGCTGCCCGAATATTACCCCACCCGTACCGAACTGGGCATTCTCCGCGCCCGCGGCAAGGATATCTGCTCGATCATCCCGGAGGACGCGGCGCTGGTCGAATTCGGCGCAGGCGCCACCACCAAGGTCCGGCTGCTGCTCGAACAGTGCTCGTTCGGCGCCTATGTTCCGGTGGACATTTCCGGCGACTTCCTCGCCGGCCAGGCCGAAGAGCTCCGCAAGGATTTTCCGACGCTGGACGTGCTGCCGGTGAATGCCGATTTCACCACGACCTTCGCTCTGCCGGACCAGGTAAAGGCACTGCCGAAAGTCGGTTTCTTCCCCGGCTCAACGCTCGGCAATTTCGATCCGCACGAAGCATGCGCCTTCCTGCGTTCGGCGCGCGAGATCCTCGGCAAGGGCGCTTTGATGCTGATCGGCATCGACCTCGAAAAGGACGAGCGGATTTTGCAGGCCGCCTATAACGATGCCGCAGGCGTCACCGGCGAGTTCAACAAGAACGTGCTGGTGCGCATCAATCGTGAACTCGGCGGCGACTTCGATCTCGGCGCTTTCGTGCACCGCGCGATCTACAACAAGGAGCGCCACCGCATCGAAATGCACCTGATCGCCAAGAAGCCGCAGACGGTGCACCTGCTCGGCCGCAGCTTCAACTTCCGCGCCGGCGAAAGCATCCATACGGAGAGCAGCTACAAATACAGCATGGAGCGCTTTGCAGCGCTGGCGCGTGGGGCTGGCTGGGAGCCGAAGTCGTCATGGACCGACGCGGAGGATCAGTTCTCGGTGCATGCGTTGAGGGCGGTGGAGTAACACGCGAGTGTGTAGCCCGGATGGAGCGCAGCGCAATCCGGGGACCGGCGTTTCAACTATCTCGACATCCCCGCATTACGCTGCGCTCCATGCGGGCTACGGGAGTGCGTTTTACGCCTCCGGCACGCCCGTCTGCAACGCCAGGGCATGCAACACGCCGCCCATCTGGCCCTTCAGCGACTGATAGACGATCTGATGCTGGGCCACGCGGGACTTGCCGCGAAAACTCTCCGAAATCACCGTGGCCGCATAGTGATCGCCGTCACCGGCGAGATCGCGGATCGTCACCTGCGCGTCGGGAATCGCGGCCTTGATCATGGTCTCGATATCGCGGGCGTCCATCGGCATTAATCGGGTCTCCAGAAATCTCGAATCGCAGGCGGATCGTGCCGCCGGGGTCTCCAGCCTAGCCCGTGCAGCGCGGCATTCCCATCATGATAATCCGTGATCGGCCCCTTTTAAAGGTGGGCCGGATGTCACATCTGAGGAGACAGGAATTTGACCGCCACAAGGGTTACCCGATGAAAATCCCCGGCCCGGACCATCCGATCACCATCACGCCTGCAGGTAAGCATGTGCGCGTCACCGCAGGCGACATCGTGATCGCCGACACCAGACAGGCGCTGAGCCTGAAGGAAGCGAGCTACCCCGTGGTGTTCTACATCCCGCGCAGCGATGCCAATATGGACGCCGTTACGCGCACCGAGCGCGTCACCCATTGCCCCTACAAAGGCGACGCGAATTATTACAGCATCAAGACCGCGGACAAACTGCTCGACAACGCGATCTGGACCTATGAGACGCCCTATCCGGCCATGGCGGAAATCAAGGACTATCTCGCCTTCTATCCGGACAAGGTGAAAATCGAGGTTCTTCCCGGCTGACACCCGGCGAATTGCCGGGACGCGTTCCGCCCCCTATCATGACCTCGGATCAATGATGCGACGGCCGCGCAATGCGCGGCACAGCGGGGGCTCGCCGTACCCCCATGTCAGACCGTAATGCCGCGCTCGACCGCGCCCGCACCTTCGTCACGCTGCTGGTGCTCGCGAACCACGCCGTGGTCGCCTACACCGCCTTCGGGCGCTATTACCCCAACCACTATCTGTGGTCGACTGCCCCGATCGTCGACGACCAGCGCTGGTTCGGCTTCAATGTCCTGACGCTGTTCAACGACACATTCTTCATGTGCCTGATGTTCATGCTGTCCGGCCTGTTCGTATGGCCCAGCCTGAAGCGGAAGAGCATCGGCCACTTTTTGCGCGATCGCGCGCTGCGGCTCGGCCTGCCCTTCCTGGCCATGATCTTCGTGCTGATGCCGATCGCCTATTACGCGTCGTTCAGCCTCTCGACCCACAAGACCGGCTTCCTCGAATTCTACGTCAACAATTTCAGGCAGGGCCAGTGGTTCGCAGGTCCCGGCTGGTTCATCTGGTATCTGCTGTTTCTCGATCTCGTCGCGATCCCTGTTTTCCTGTTTGCACCGAAACTCATCGACGGCATCAACAGGCTGTCGATCCGCGCCTTTGAGCGTCCCTGGCTGTTCATCATCGCGCTCGCGATCGTCGCCGTGATCTCCTATGTGCCGTTCTTGTTCACCGTCGGCGCCGTCCGCTGGTTCAGCCTGGGCCCGCTGCAGGTGCAGTTCAGTCGCATGGCAATCTACGGCGTGTTCTTCTTCGCCGGCATGGGCATCGGCGCCGCCAATATCGATCAGGGCCTGCTCGCCCGTACCGGCGCGCTGGCGCGCCAATGGCTGTGGTGGACCATCGCTGCGGCCGCCTCCTTCGGCTCGCTGGCCTATCTCATCAACTTCCGCCGCATGAAGCTCGCCAATCTCACCGGCGCACCGCCGTTCTGGTGGCAGTCGAGCTACGGCGTCATCTACGCAGTCGCCTGCACGCTGATCTGCGTTGCCGTGCTGGCGCTGTTCCTGCGCTTCGGCCAGCGCGAGAAGAGCATCTTCGATCCCCTGCGCGCCGATGCCTATGGCATCTTCGTGATCCACTATCTGCCGATACTGTGGCTGCAATGGGCGATGCTGAAAATGCCCTGGGGGGCGCAGCCGAAGGCTCTGATCGCGTTTGCCGGGACGCTGGCAATCAGCTGGGCCGCGACGCGAGCGCTGCGGCAAATCCCGGGCGTGACGCGCGTCTTGTAGCGCCGCCCTTTCTCATCGAGATGATCGACGACCTCAAGGAGACCAGCATGCGCGCGCGCAACGGCGACAAGATCAATCTGCTTTTCAACGTCACGCCGGATCTGCTCGAGGATTATCGCGATCCCATCCTCAGTGCCCTGCAACGCCGAGACCTCGAAGCGCGGGCCGGCCTCCTTGGCGAGATCGCGCCGGCGGATGCGGACTACATCATCCATGCCACCGGCGGACCCATCAGCGATTTCGCGCCATTCACCAATACGCGCGCCGTCCTCAGCCTGTGGGCCGGCGTCGAGAAGATCGTCGGCAACACCACACTGACACAGCCGCTGTGCCGCATGGTCGATGACGGCCTCCGTCAGGGCATGGTCGAGTGGGTCGTCGGCCACGTGCTGCGCGCGCATCTCGGAATGGACCACTATGTCTGCCAGAAGCCTGTAACGTGGGAGCAGCACGTCCCGCCGCTCGCCGCCGATCGTTCGGTGACAGTGCTCGGTCTTGGCGAATTGGGATCGGCTGCAGCGACGGCCCTCGCCCAACTCGGCTTCCGCGTCACCGGCTGGAGCCGCAGCCCGCGCGATGTCGCTGGCGTGCGCTGTCTCGCGGGACAGGAGAACCTCCCGCATGCGCTGGCTTCGGCGGAAATCCTCGTCGGGTTGCTGCCGCAGACGCCGGAGACCATCGATCTCCTGAATGCCGAACGGCTGGCGCTGCTGCCCAAGGGCAGCTTCATCATCAATGCCGGCCGCGGCACGCTGATCGTCGATGATGCATTGATTGCAGCGCTGGACAACGAACAGATCGCACACGCGACGCTTGATGTGTTTCGCACCGAGCCGGTGCCATCAGATCATCCGTTCTGGTCGCATCCGGGCGTGACGATCTCGCCGCATATCGCAGCGGCAACGCGCGCATCGACAGCCGCAGAAAAGATCGCGGAGAATATCGCGCGCGCGGAGAGCGGACAGCCGCTGTTGCATGTGGTGGATCGGACACTGAGCTATTAGCGCCCGGATACCTACTCGGCAGCGGAAGGTGATCCCGCATGATGAGCATCGCGCGATGACAGCCGAGCTTTACGCTCTGCCTCGGCTTTCCTGTTGTCGAAATAGTTGGCTACCAAGACTGTCTCGATCACAACGAGTCCGCCCAGGATAGGCGCCACGATCCCGAGAATTTCGATCCTCGTCATTCTTCGAGCCCTCCGAGCATATGTCGCCCAAGCAGGTGCAAGCATATGGAGATGGCGAATGCGCCGAATACCGTGCTCGAAACGGCGAAATCGCCAGGCGGCCGTCCGACGCCAATAACGCCTGCAACGACCGGAGCAAAAACACCAACGGTCAAGATTCCGGTAGCTGCGGCATTGCACCGCGCCGCACTCAGCTTGCGCCGTTCGTTACGCCGGGTCGTTTCAATGCTCACTTTAGCATGTTCCCGCCTGAAGTTCAGCGGGAACAAACTAAACCCTAAGGTGCAAAAACACCAGCAGTGCCTTACGCCACCTTCCCGCTCATATAGTTCGGCAACCAGCTCTCATGCGCATGCACGAGGGCCTTGATATCGACCGCCTTCTCACCGTCGATGGCCACGGCGTGGCCGCCGGTCTTGCCGATCTGCACGCAGGGCACGCCGACATTCTTCAGCTTCGACAGCACGGTGAGCAGATCACCTTCCGCCACCGTTACGACGTAGCGCGCCTGATCCTCGCCGAACCAGAAGGCGTGCGGCACGATCGATGACGGCGCCGCATCGAGTTTGGCGCCGATGCCCGAGGCCATCGCCATTTCGGCAATCGCCACCAGCAGACCACCATCGGCCACGTCATGCACGGCGGTCGCGGTGCCAGCATGGATCATGCCGCGGACTACATCGCCATTGCGCTTCTCGGTGGCGAGATCGACCGGCGGCGGAGCGCCCTCTTCCTTGCCGCAGACGTCGCGCAGATAGACGGACTGGCCGAGCCAGCCTTCGGTCGCGCCGATCAGCAGGATGGCTTCGCCGTCCTTCTTGAAGGCCAGCGTCGCCGACTTGGTGAAATCGTCGAGTACACCGACGCCGCCGATCGAGGGGGTCGGCAGGATGCCGCGGCCGTTGGTCTCGTTGTAGAGCGAGACATTGCCGGACACGACCGGGAAGTCGAGCGTACGACAGGCTTCCGCGATCCCTTTCAGGCAGCCGACGAACTGGCCCATGATTTCTGGCCGCTCGGGATTGCCGAAGTTCAGGTTGTCGGTGATCGCCAGCGGCTTGCCGCCGACAGCGGTGATATTGCGCCAGGCTTCGGCGACGGCCTGCTTGCCGCCCTCGAACGGATCAGCCTCGCAATAACGCGGCGTCACGTCCACCGACATGGCAATGCCCTTCGGACCATCCTCGATGCGCACCACCGCAGCATCGCCGCCGGGGCGCTGCACCGTGTTGCCGCCGATGACATGGTCATACTGCTCCCACACCCAGCGCTTCGAGCACAGGTCGGGCGTGCCGATCAGCCTGACCAGCGCATCCGTCAGCGACGACGGCGCCTTGACGTCGCGCGCAGCGATCACCGGCAGCACCGGCGACGGCACATGCGGCCGGTCATAGAGCGGCGCCTCATCGCCGAGTTCCTTGATCGGCAGATCGGCCATGGTCTTGCCGCCATGCTTGACGACGAAACGCAGCGTCGGCGTGGTGTGGCCGACAATCGCGAAGTCGAGACCCCACTTCCTGAAGATCGCCTCGGCCTCTTGTTCCTTCTCGGGCTTCAGCACCATGAGCATGCGCTCCTGGCTTTCCGAGAGCATCATCTCATAGGCCGTCATGCCCTCTTCGCGCGTCGGCACCGCATCGAGATTGAGTTCGACACCCAGATCGCCCTTGGCGCCCATTTCAACGGCCGAGCAAGTGAGACCGGCAGCGCCCATGTCCTGGATCGCGATCACGCAATCGGCCGCCATGATCTCGAGGCAGGCTTCCAGTAGCAGCTTTTCGGCGAAGGGATCGCCGACCTGCACCGTCGGGCGCTTCTCCTCCGACGCATCGTCGAATTCGGCCGACGCCATCGACGCGCCATGGATACCGTCGCGGCCGGTCTTGGAGCCGAGATAGACGATCGGCATGTTCACGCCCGACGCCGCAGCGAGGAAGATCTTGTCCGCATCCGCAAGGCCCACGGCCATCGCGTTGACGAGGTTGTTGCCGTCATAGCGGGTATGGAAACGGGTCTGGCCGCCGACGGTCGGCACGCCGAAGGAATTGCCATAGCCGCCGATGCCTGCGACCACGCCCGATACGAGATGGCGCGTCTTCGGATGTTCCGGCGCGCCGAACGAGATCGCGTTCAGGCACGCAATGGGGCGCGCGCCCATGGTGAAGACGTCGCGCAGGATGCCGCCCACACCCGTGGTCGCGCCCTGATAGGGCTCGATATAGCTGGGGTGGTTGTGGCTCTCCATCTTGAACACGATGGCCTGGTTGTCGCCGATATCGATCACGCCCGCGTTCTCGCCCGGCCCCTGCAGCACCCACGGCGCCTTGGTCGGCAAGCCTTTCAGATGGATGCGCGAGGACTTGTACGAGCAGTGCTCGTTCCACATGGCCGAGAAGATACCGAGCTCGGTGAAAGTCGGCTCGCGCCCGATCAGTTTCAGGATGCGCTCATACTCGTCGGGCTTGAGGCCGTGGGAAGCGACGAGTTCGGGAGTGATCTGAGGCTCGGTCATGGGGTCCAGTCGTCGAAGTCTTGGGTCTGGGAAGGCACCTTCATAGAAAGATCGGACCAGCCGGAAAAGGGCTTTTCGGCCCCGTTTCCCGCATGTCCCAAGCTTTACCGGACGGCGCATGCTGTGCCGGAAATCCGGCCCGCACGTGGCGTGGCCCGGCCGCCGGATCGCTGGCACCGGGCAGCCTGCATTTAACACTTTTTGCTGCCGATCCAAGCGCTTGCGGTATCGAAATATTCGACGGCGTGGTGAGGCCTCCCAGGATGCAGGCCGCCACAGCGTGATCGAGCCCCGAACCGTCAAAAATCTCGCAAAAAGAGCAGTATATTGCTTAGCTCCCTGTAGTTGTGGTTCACTACAGCAACCGGAGCCATCCGATGGAGACGCTCGAATTCTACAAGCTCAAGGACGAGCTGAACGAACTGGTGCGGTCCGAAGTCGCCCGCAGCGTGGCCAGCGAACGCGACCTGCAACAACGCTATGTCGGCCTCGGCCTGAAGATTGCCGCCGGCGGACTGGGCGCAGCGATACTGACCCTCGGCATCTTCGGCGTAAAATCGCTTAACGACGTCAACACCGCGATCGCCAAGATTCCCGATGTCATTGCCGCGCGGACCGACGCGGAAATCACCAAACGGTTCGACGAAAACAATCCGGTCGTCAAATACGAGACGATGCTGCTCGAAAGTTCAGCACGGGCCATCGTGGCTTCCATCACCGCCCAGCTGGAACGCAGCGTCGTTTTGTCCATCGATGAGCGGACCGCGGACGTCGCCTCACGCTCGCTCCAGCACAAGGACGTTCGCCCGAGCACCAAGCTTGCACTGATACGCGCGCTCACCACGACGAAAATCCGGAACATGTCGTCCGCAATCGACCAGGCGGTCACGATATTCGCGCTGCAACAGGCGAATGAGAGCAAGTTCGACGAACGCGCGCTGATCACGTGCCTGCGCTACTTCGCGCAGAGAAACGCGGAACGGTTCGTCCCAGACGTCGAGAAGATCTATGATCTGCGCGGCAATGTTCCTGGAATTGGTATCGCCACATCGCGCTTCGCGCTCGAACTCAGCAGGGGTTACGGCAGCGACCTTTTCAAGAAACTGGAAAAGTCCGACGACCTCGGCACGAAATACATCATTCATGTCGCCAATCTGAAAACGGCCAAGAGCAACCAGGTCGATACGGCTCTCTTCAAGTCGATGCTGTCCTCCGCCGTCAACGAGGATTCCAGCGATGACGTGAACCTCACCGAGATGATCAAACACATTGCCGCGCTCACCGAGGCCCTGAGCAATACACCCGAGATTCCACGGCAAATCGTGAACGGCATGCACGCATACATGGTCGAATCCGGGCTGTCGCCGGCGCAGCGGCTTCAGTCGAACGACAACACATATTTCGCATTCGCTTCGACGGACGGCGAAACCCGTTCGACGAGCATCGGCCGCGAAAGCTTCGAAGCCCTTCTCGTTGTGGTATCTGCGCAGATCAGGGAGGAACTCGTCGCGAGCGGCGGACGGCTGACCGACCCGTTGAAGGACAAGATCGGCTTCTGGCTGCCACGATCGTCCATCGACTCCACCGAGGACGACGATGATGGGCGAGCAAGCTTCTTCGTGATCAGGGACCCCAAGAACCTGGGTTTCCTGGCTGAAGACGGGAGCGAGATCGACGGCAAGACGCTCGCGGGCCAGGTCAGTATTGTTCCGCGCACGCGAGAGAAGCAGACACGGATTGTTTTGCGATGGGCCGATGCCATCGAAGGCGTGAGGAACGTCCCCATCGTCGCGATCCGGAACGTGCGATTGCAGAGCCTGCGCCTCCACAACACATGGAAAGCCGCGCAGGTCGACAGCAACACGTCATGGCCGAGATAGACGCCCGGTCGCGCGGCTGAGCAGGGAGCCGATCTCGCAGGCCATAACGGCCCGGCGGGTGACGGAGCCGCTTACGGCCCTGCATATGACTGCGCATCGCAGCTGGATTGCGTCTCCTGAAAGGATCGGATTTAACACTTTTGCCGACAATCCAAGGAGTTCCCCGCCGTGAATGTGCCCGCCGACGCCGTCATCCCGTTCAGTTCCGACGTCTATACCGAAACCGAGGGGGAATTCGCCGGCTGGTCGACCTGGAAGCGGGATTCCTTCGAATCGCTGTCCGGCCCGTTCTGGCACAAGGTCGAGGCCGACGGTTCCATCCGCTGCGCCTTCCGGGTCGAGCCGCGGCATCTCAACGGCATGAAGAACGTCCATGGCGGCTGCTTCATGACCTTCGCCGATTACTGCCTGTTCGCCCTGTCCTCGCGTGAGCTGGCCGGCCCCGGCATCACCGTTTCCTTCGCCTGCGAATTCCTCGATGCCGGCCGTGTCGGCGATCTCATCGAATGCGATGGCGAAATGACCCGTGTCGGCGGCTCGCTGATCTTTTTGCGCGGTGTCCTGCATACCGGTGGCCGCAAGCTGTTCACCTTCTCGGGCACCATCAAGCGCGTGAAAAAGCGCGACAAGCCGGCGGCGATCGCTGCGGAGTGAAGCGGGAGCGTAGCTCCGGTTCAATGGTCGCTGCTCGCGATGAAGCGCCAATTGATCCCGACAAGAGGACAGATTGATCCGGAGAACGCCGAAGTCTCGATAGTGTTCTTGCGCCGAACAAAATAGACCGCGCATGCGTGAAAGAATGAGATCATGCCTCTCCATCTCGACACACCGCTCATCCAGTCCCGCCAGCTCAGTCTCCTCGCAGATAGGCGCATCTGGCTGAAATTCGATGCGCTTCAACCTTCGGGCTCGTTCAAGCTCAGAGGCATTGGAGCGGCCTGCGAAGAATACAAGCGACAAGGCAAGACACGCTTCGTTTCATCCTCCGGCGGCAACGCGGGGCTCGCTGTGGCTTATGCAGGGCGCGTCCTCGACATTCCCGTCACGGTGGTCATTCCGGAGTCGACACCTGCCCACGCCAGGACATTGCTGGAGCAGGAGGGCGCAGCCGTCATCGTTCACGGCGCGGCATGGGCTCAGGCAAATGAACTGGCGCAATCGCTGCTGGATGAAACGACAGCCTTTCTTCACCCTTTCGACAATCCGCTGCTGTGGACCGGGCATGCAAGCGTCATTGATGAAGTGGTACGAGCCGGCGCCGAGTTCGACGCGGTAATCCTCTCCGTGGGCGGCGGCGGCCTTCTCTCGGGCGTCGTCGAAGGACTGGAGCGCAATGGTCTGGGCCATGTTCCTGTCATCGCCATCGAGACCGAGGGCGCCGATTGCCTCGCGAAAGCTCTGACGGCAGGCGAGAATATCCCTATTTCGGCGATCACCAGCGTGGCGACGTCGCTTGGCGCCAACAAGGTTGCCGAGCACGCCTTCGAGATCGCGCGCAGTCGTGATGTGCGTAGCGCGGTTGTGTCGGACCTGGAGGCGCTCGATGCGTGTGAGCAGTTTCTCCGTGATCATCGTGTGCTTGTCGAACCCGCCTGCGGGGCATCGTTGGCCACCATCTATAGTCCGCAACGTCGGACGGTTCTGGATGGCTTCCAATCGCCCTTGGTCATCGTTTGCGGCGGGGCAACAGCAACGATCGACAAAATACGGGAGTGGCGGGCCGCGGCGGCTTGAAGAAGGTCCATGGCGACTGCCTCACGGTCTCTACCGGCGATTTCTCCTTCACTCTCGGCGCTTGCAGCGGAGTAGCCCCGCACCAATTGCCGAGCGCGGGTGTATGCTGCTAGCCTCGCCCGCAACAGATTGGGCATGGACATGCTGAGTTCATTCGAGCGGTTACGCCATCCGGCGAACCCGGACGTTCTGATCGCCGCAGACGACGAACATGCGAGCATCGCCGGAGGCGGCGACTATGCCATGCCGTGGCACTGGCACGATTGCATGATGTTCATTCTCCCGAGCCGCGGGACTATCGAACTCAAGCACGAGGCCCGGCGTGAAGGAACCTGGTTGTCGAGGGACCGGTTCGCGGTCGTTCCTGCAAACCAGGCTCACGAGACCCATGCGGGCGTCGGGCCGCATAGCCATCTTGCGATCTACGCAACCGGCACGGTGCTCGACCGGGTTGAAAGGCAGAACGGATCTCTCTCGGAATTTCGCCGAAAGACGTCGAAGACCACGCTGTTTCGTCGAACGCCGGCACTGTGCGCCCTGCATGAGCTTCTGGTTCGCAGCGACGCGCGGGCATATGGCAACGCTCATATGCGGCAGGCGCTGTCCTCTGCCTTTCTTATCCAGTGCATTGCCGAGGCTGTTGCCGGCGAAGCCGCCTCGAGCGCGTCCCATCGCGAACACGGGATGGTGGTCGTCGAGGACTTGAAGGACTACCTCACCCTCAACGCCGACCGCGACGTCCCGCTCGACGCGCTGGAAGAGCGTTTCGGCATATCGCGACGTCACATCACACGATTGTTCCGCGCTGGCACCGGCGCTTCCATCGGCGATTTCCAGCAGCGCATTCGCCTGACCAATGCGGCCGAACTTCTGGCAGGAACCGATCTTCCGGTCGGAGAGATCGCCCATCGCGTCGGCTTCGAAAGCGGCGCGGCGCTGGCGCGGGCGATGCGCCGGACCGACGGCCTGTCGCCGACCGAGATGCGCAAGCGCATGGCCCGATCGGCCAACAAATAAGGCCCGCGGGAACGCGCCCAAAAACGGCGTCGGACCTAACCTCAGCCGATGATTTGCAGGCAACCCGGATCTGTCCGGGTTGCCGCGGCCCGTGCGCAATCTCGCGCCATCGGCCCGTACGAAACCAACCTTGGGGATAGGCGACATGACAATGATTGATCGTGAGCCGGATGTTCGATTCGTCAACGTCTTCGGCGCTGGCCCCAATGGCGGCAATCCGGCGCCCATCGTCATCGACGCCGCCGGCATGACCGATGCCCAGATGCAGAAGGTCGCCCGGACCTACGGTCATGAAAGTGGTTTCGTGCTGCCGCCTCCGGCAGGCTCGGACCACGATTTCGAATTTCGCTTCTGGGTGCCCAATCACGAAATGTCCATGTGCGGACATGCTACAGTCGGCACGGTTTGGCTGCTCCATCAACTCGGCAAGCTGCACAAGGATCGCCTTTCCATCCTGACCAAGAGCGGCCGCGTTCACGCGCGTATCGGAGCGACAGCCGACCGGGACATATCGGTGGAGGTGTCTCAGCCCGCCGGGGTCATCGAGCCCCTCCCCGACGCTGCGCGGAGCGAAGCTGAAATTCTGGACGTCCTCGGCATCGACAAGGATAGCCTCGCGCCCTATCCGATACAGAACGCCCGCACCTCCCGCATCAAGACGCTCATTCCACTGAAGAGCACAGCCATCCTCGATGGCCTGAAGCCCGATTTCTCGAAAATCGAGCAACTGTGCAATCGCATCGATTCTACCGGGCTGTATCCCTACGCCGTGTTCGACCGCAACGCCCAGATCGTGGATGCTCGCCAGTTCCCCAGCTCGTCCGGATATCCTGAGGATGCTGCAACGGGCATTGCCGCATCCGCCCTCTCATTCGGCCTCCTGTCGAACGGGATCGTCGAAGCATCGGAGCGTCTCGTCACCATTCGTCAGGGACGTGCGATGCAGCGCCCCTCCGCCATCCAGGTTCGCTTCAGCTTCGATGGCACGACGGCGAACGGCTGCTGGCTCGGCGGCGCCGTCGAGCGCACCGAATGCGAGAAGATCGCGTGATGACGATGTCGGCGCATCCATCCGTTTTCGAAGCCGACTACGGCTTCCCGAGAACCGACGTCCATCTCGGCAACTGGCGCCAGGCCCCGTGGAATGTCTGGGCCTTTCGCCACGTATCCGAATTCATTCCGACCGCACGCATCGCGGCGACACCGGGATTGACGGAGAGCCCCCTCATCCTTTTGTTCGGTCTCATCGATCAGGCATTCCCGTTCGACGGACAACGCATGACGGTTGCTGACGCCTTGCGCCAGACGTCAACCGACGCGCTTGTGGTGATGAAATCCGGCCGTATCGTTGCCGACTGGCATGCGCCGAATTTCAACCTGCAATCGCGGCACATCCTGTTCTCCGCCAGCAAGTCGGTGACCGCCATCGTTGCCGGGATCGTGCACGGCGACGGCCTGATCGATCTGGAGCGCACCGTCTCGCATTACATTCCCGAGCTGGCGTCCTCCGCCTTTGCGGATGCGCGCATTCGCCACGTCCTCGACATGCGCGTGAGCCTCGATTTCTCGGAGACCTATCAGGACCCGAAAGGCGATTTCGCACGATATCGCCGCGCCGGGCTGCTCGAGCCACCGGCGACTGGAGGCGTAGCAGAGCCGCTGATCGCGTTCCTCGCCTCGCTGGAGAAAGCGGCGGGCGATCATGGCGGACCATTCCACTACTGCTCGCCGAATTCGGACGTCCTCGGGCTCGTCGTCGAACGTGCCACCGGGCGACGTTTCGTCGACATCGTCACCGAGCGCCTGTGGCAACCACTCGGCGCCCGGCAGGATGGCTACATCACCGTCGATGCCACAGGCATCGCCCGGACAGGCGGCGGCTTCTGCATGACGCCGCGCGACCTCGCGCGCATCGGCGAGATGATGCGGCAGGGCGGCGTCGCGAATGACCGCCGCATCGTCCCGCAGGCCTGGGTCGACGATACGATCATGAACGGCTCGGTCGAGGCGTGGCAGGCAGGACCAGCTGTCAGCTGGTTGCCCACCGGCCGCTATCGCAACAAGTGGTACCAGACCGGCAAGCCGAGCGGCGCATATTTCGCCCTCGGCATTCACGGACAGTATCTCTATGTCGATCCCACGGCTGAAATGGTCGTGGCAAAATTCTCGTCGCAGCCCGAGCCCGTCAACAATGCATTGAAGGGCCTCAATCTCGCGCTATTCGATGCGCTCGCAGATCTGACCTGAAGCACGATCCCGAGGATCATGCTTCAGCAGAGAGAACACGAGCGCGCAAGATTCACTGACGGGTCACATGCACCGCCGGCACCTTGCCGGCATTCCATTTGCCATCGATCGCGCGTTCGATCTGCGCCGCGAGCTGCAGCAGCAGGCCGTCATTCGCCTGACGTGCCTGCGCCTGGATGCCGAGCGGCAGGCCGTGCTCCTGGCTCGCCAGCGGCAGCGAGATGCCGGGAATGCCGCACAGATTGGCGAGCGGCGTATAGGCGAAGAACTGCCAGAGATTGGCGAACCAGTCATGCACCGACGGATTGTCGCTCATGGTGAGATATTCGCGCGTGCCGATCTTCGGCGTCGGCTTGGCCGTGATCGGCGTCAGGATGATATCCCACTGCTCGAAGAAATTGCCGAAGGCGCGCGATGTCGTGTTGAACACCGCCTGCATTGCCGCGCGTTCGGTGTAGGACGTGTTCAGGCCGCTTTCCCAGATCTTGATGTTGATCGGCTCCAGCAGCTCGGTGGTCGGCTCCTTCAGCCCGAGCCGCGCCAGATGGCCGGCGATCACCTGCGCGAAATTGCTGATATAGCAGGTCGTCTGCGCCGCGAAGGCAGCGCGGAAGTCGACCTCGGGCACCACCCACTCGACATGATGCCCGAGTCCTTCGAGCAATTTACCGACGCGCTCCAGCTCGGCCACGAAATGCGACGGCGCTTTGTAGTCGCCCCATTCATGCGAGAGCGCGATGCGCAGCTTGCCCGGATCGCGCTTGATCAATTCGCTATAGGGCTCGGCCGGCGACCAGAACGGCATGAACTCACCCGGCGCGCCGCCGCGGCAATTGTCCACGAACGCCGCGGTGTCGCGCACGCTGCGGCTGGTGCAGCCCTGGATCGATACCAGGCCGGAGAGATCGGACAGAGCCGGCGCCAGCGAGTAGACGCCGCGCGACACTTTCAGGCCGATGGTGCCGCAGACCCCAGCAGGAATGCGGATCGATCCGCCGCCATCGGTGGCATGCGATATCGGCAGCGCGCCTGCCCCGACCATCGCCGAGGAGCCCGCGGATGACCCGCAGCTCGTATAATCCGCGTTCCAGGGATTGCGCGTGACATAGAGGTTGTTTTCGGCGGAGCTGCACACGCCGAATTCCGGCGTGGTGCTGCGGCCGATAATGTTGAGGCCGGCATTGCGGATCTTGCCGGTGAGGAAACTGTCCTGCGCAGGACGATGGCCCTGCATGATCATGGAGCCGAATTCCTGCAGGCGCCCCTTCAGCGTCGGCCCCAGATCCTTCATGAGATACGGCACGCCGCCGAACACGCCGTCGGGATTCATCCCGTCCTTCAGCGGATCGGCCACCACATCGTCGAACACTTCGACGACGGCGCTGAGTGCGGGATTGGTTCTGGCGATGCCGGCGGCGGCCTGGGCCGCCAGTTCGGCTGGCGTGAGCTCGCCCTTGCGCACGCGCTCCGCCAGCGCCACCGCGTCGTGCTTCGCCCACTCGTCCCAGCCCATCGCCAATGTCATGTCGCGCATCCGTTCAACAAGGTTATTTGCTGAACGGAAGCTAAGCCGCCGATGACACCGCTGTAAACCGGCGACATACCGATGCATGGACCCTATGCGCATGCTTTGCCGTAGGGCGGATTAGCGCAGCGTAATCCGCCGGCCGACTTCATAGCTGAAACGCTGTGGCGGATTACGGCTTCGCCTAATCCGCCCTACGACCGAGCATTAACGCGTCACCGGCTCAGTCGTCGGATTCAGGAAAGCTTTGATGTCCGCCGAGGCTTCGTTGAGCTGCGCATCCTGATCATAGACGTCGTTGCGGAACTGCACGATACCGTCGCGCGCCATCCAGGCGGTGAGATAGACCCACGCCACAGGGACGCTCTTGCTCAACTTGATGTCCAGGCGCTGCCCCGTCGCGATGCCGAGATCGATCTGGGTGCGATCCCAGTTCGCCGTATCTTTCAGCAGCCATGCCGCGAGATCGCGCACATTGTCGACTCGCACGCAGCCATGGGAGTCGAAGCGGTAGTCGTTGGCGAACAGATTGCGCTGATTGGTGTCGTGCATATAGACGGCATAGGAATTCGGCATGTCGATACGCAGGCGGCCGAGCGCATTCCACTCGCCGGGGTCCTGCCGCACGGTGACATCCGGCACCTTGTCCTCGCTCCAGTCGATGCCGGCGGGATCGAGTGCATTGCCGCGTCCGTCCAGCACCTGCATATGCATGCGGGCGAGATAGCCGGGATCCTTGCGCATGCGCGCAGCGATCTCATGCTTGGTGATCGAGGATGGGACCGTCCAGGTCGGATTGAGATTGACGTTGTTGATCTGCGACGTCACCGTCGGCGACGGCTTCTCGCTCTTGCCGACAACGACGCGATAGCGTCGCACCACCTTGTCGCCTTCGATCGCTTCGGCGTAAGCGGCCGGAATATTCACCACGACATAGCGCTCGCCGAACCTGAAGCCGATGGCCTGCATCCGTTGCAGCGAAGCTTCCAGCTGCTGGATACGCTTCTCGACGGGCACATTGAGCGCCGCCAGCGTGCGCGGGCCGACCAGGCCGGTGGCGAGCAACCCGTTGCGCAGCTGATAGCGCTTCACGCCGGCAATGAGGTCGTCGTTATAGGGACCGCTGCTTTCCACCGTGAACAGATCGCCGGTAATCACCAGCCGCCGGCGCAGCAGCTCGACATCCGGCCCTTCCGCACCCGCAGCATATTTGGCGCTCGCAGGAATGAGCGGCCAGCCGCCTTTGGCGGCGATCGTCCTGTAGCGCTTGAGGGCTTCCTCGGTGCGTTGCGCGGATTCCGGATCGAAGACCGGCTCGCCATATTGCGCGAGAATGGCGGCGGAGCGCTGCTCCGGCGTCATGGCCTTGGCATCGATGATCGCATTGGCATTCGGCGATTTGGCCGGTGCCTGCGCGGGCGCCTGTGCAAATGCTGTCGATACCCCCGCCGCAACTGCGACGATCATGGTGGTGAAGCGCAATGTCATTGTTCAAATCCGGTGTTGCCGCAGCAATAATCCGAGCATGAAAGGAAATGTTCACGCTTTGATTAAGATCTGAACAAATGCGGTTACCGGAAAGTTAACATCCGTAGCGCTGGTACGGCTGGCGTCACTCCCACCAGCCGCGCTGCATCCTCGGCATTTCATTCTGGCCGCTGCGACGGCGCATAGCATTGCCCTGCGGAGCGCGCTCGCGCGGGAAGAACATGCTGAAGCCATCGTCATAGCTGCCATCGTCGCTGGCAACGTCCACCTCAGGCCGCGGCGTCGGCTTGCGGGTGACGAAACCGCCCTGCGGATGGTTGTTGAGCACGGCGACGAATTCGGTGCGGTAGTTCGTTTCGGCGCTCAGCGGCTCGTCGGAAATCACGATGGAGGATCGCGGCAGGGCCGTCGGTCCGATCCGGTCCAGCACTTCCTGCGGAATGGTGATGCGGTCGAGCGCAGCCTTGGCATCGTCGCCATCGTCGATGGTCACCGCGCTCCAGCGCAAGCCAGCACCATCGCGCGCCATCGCCGTGAACACATGGGTGCCGATCGGCTTGCCGGGATCGCGGATGGTGACCGGAACTTCGATGCTGAAGTCGAACACCTCGCCGCCGCCATCCGGCGCCGGCTTGTGGGTGTTGCGGCGAACATAGAGCCTTTGCGTTTCGCGGCTGATATAGATCGATACCGGTTCGTTCGCGAGCTTCGCGTCAAGGGACGCAGTCGCCGTGGCGGCCTTCTTCGCTTCGGCTGCCTTCGCCGCGTCCTTCGCAGCGGTGGCCGCATCGAGCTTGGCCGTCGTATCGGCCCTGGCGGCTTCGAACTGTGTCGTGAGGTCAGCGGCTTTCGCTGCGGCCTTCTGCTGCACAGCCTCGGCCTTGGCCTTGCCCTCATCCGTCGTCGCGGCGGCCAGCGCCTTGTCCGCGGATGCCAGTTCGGCATCGGCGCGCTTCTTCGCCTGTTCCAGCTTGCGCAGCGCCGCCGGCAGCGACTTCGCCTCGCGCGCAGTAGTGGTCGCCAGTTTCTTCGCTTCGGCTGCGGCCGTTGCAGCCTCTGCGGCTTCGCGGGTCAGCGTCTCGGCGCGCGCCGGCGCGGCAGCGATGACATCCGCCTTCGGCACCAGCAGCGCCGGATGAGAAATATCGACCGGCGCCGCATCGATCGGCGAAACGATCACCCGCATCCCGATCCGCGTCTTGTCGAACATCTTGTCGGCGAAACCATAGGGCATGCGCACGCAGCCATGGGAGGCGGCATAGCCAGGCAGTGGCCCGCCATGGAGTGCGACACCGTTCCAGGTGATGCGCTGCATGTTCGGCATATGCGCATCGTCATACATGTTGGAACGATGATCCTTGTTCTTCTCAAGGATGGCGAACACGCCGGCGGGCGTCTCGCGTCCTGACACGCCGGTCGACACCGGCGCGCGGACGATCCAGCCATCGGCGTCGTAGAAGGTCACCTGCTGGCTCTTGATCGACACGATGGCCATGATCGGCTCGCCGGCCTCGCGCGGAGCCACCGCCTCAACTGTCCGCGCCGGCCGCCCCTGCTTGGCGGCCATTGCCGAGATCGGCATCGCCACCGCTGCGAGCGCCACGACCGCAGATGCCATCCAGCACCGCGTCGCGATGGAGGATCGCGCAGTCGCCAACCGAATTTTCATGCAATGCCCCAAATCGAATCTCTGGCCGGACGCCAGTCTGGCAAATGTTGATTGCGATTTTATCAATTCGCTCCGGCGCCCGCACGGGGCGGCCGGCGCCAAATCACGCGTGAAATGTCCTCATATATGAGAGCGCGCGCCGGCGGAAGATGGCCCGCTGCCACACCCTGCATCAGATCAACCATAGGGTGGGCACGCCGCGCTTTGCCCACCCTGCAAAGGCAGCCCGTGTTGGCTACTGCATGCTCACGAGCGTCATGTCCAGGAACCAGGACTGCGGCGAGACGAAGCCCTTCGCATTCCTTGTCATGGCGCGCGGATTAAGATCGTGGACGATGTAGAGCCAGGGCGGATTATCCACGAGGCGCTCATGCGCCTTGCGCGTCGCCTCCGCGATCACCTTGGGATCGGTGGACTCCGCAAGCGTCTTCAGCGCGTCCTCGAACACGTCGTCCTTCCACTGTTCGAAATTGAAGCCATTGGGCGAAAAATTTGCCGCCGCGAAATAGCGCGCCATGATGCCGGCGTCCGATGACGGCGAGGAAATGTTGAGCGCCAGCGCCCCCTTCAGGTTCGGATTGTCCGGCGTCAGCCGCGCGGCCGTAAGCAGCACGGTCCATTCGACCACATCGAATTCGACATTGACGCCGCAGGCTTCCTTCAGGTTCTGCTGCATGAATTCGTTCATCGGCATCGGCAGCATCTGGCCGGAGCCCGATGAGGATATCTGCACCTTGAAGGACAGCGGCTTCTGCGGCGTGAAGCCGGCCTCGGCGAGCATCGCCTTGCCCTTGGCTGGATCGAATTTGTAACGGTTCGCGGGGCTGCCGAAATTCGGATCGGACGCTTTCAGCCAGCCCACCGATGGCTCCGCTGTGCCCGAGAGAAGCCCCACCAAACCCTCGCGATCGACGCAGTAGTTCAGCGCCTGCCGCACCCGGACATCCTTGAACGGCGAATTGGCGGCGCCGATATTGTAGAACCACGGCCAGACATGCGGATAGGAGCCCGTGGTGATGGTGAAGCCGGCGGATTTCAGCGAGGCGAGCCCGTCCGGCGGCGGCACCTCGATCCAGTCCACCTGCCCCGAACGCAGCGCGGCGAGCCGCGCATTCGCCTCCGGCACCGGCATCAGCACGACCTTGTCGACCTTGGCCTTCTTCGCGGCGTCCCAGTAATCGTCGTTACGCAGGAGCTCGACGCGCTCGCGCGGCACCACCCGGCTGATCCTGAACGGCCCGGTACCGGCAGCCGGCAAGGTCGCCACCTTGCCCCAGTCCTTCCCGGCCTTCTCGAACGAGGTCGGCGAGGTGAACAGCAGATAGACCGCCATGTAAGGAAAGTACGACGCCGGCGTCGTCGTGGTGATGGCCACCGTCGCATCGTCGATCTTCTTGTAGGAGCCCATCAGCGGCACGCGCGCCCGCGACATGCCAGACGCCGCCGCCTCGAATTGCGGGCTGTCATTCTTGAAATAGCGGTCGAGATTCCAGATCACCGCATCGGCATTGAAATCGCTGCCGTCGTGAAATTTCACGCCTTTGCGCAAATGGAAGATCCAGGTCCTGGTATCGCCCGGCGCCTGCTCCCATTTCTCGGCAAGACCCGGACGCAGCGTGGCGAGCTGATCCGTCTTCGTCAGGTCCCACAGCACGAGACCTTCGAAGATCGGATAGCCCATGAAGCGCATGCCCTCGAAACCGTTATTGGGCAGGCCTGTGGCGGTCGGGATGTCGGCTGCGGTCATGGCGATCCGCAAGGTGCTTTCGGCCATGGCCGGTTGTGCGAGCAGCGCGGCTGCAAGCGCGAGGATAGTGGATGTCTTGCGAATGAACATGACCTCTCCTGCTATGACCAAGGGCAAGGAGACGTCAGCAAGTTTCGGGCCAGCGGCTGTTGTCATCACCCGCGAAAGCAGGTGATCCAGCAGACGCTGGCGCGGATGGTGGTCACGAATGCCGGTGCCTACTGGATTGCCCGGTCGAGCCGGACAACGACAGTGAGAGTATGCAGCGGCCTATTTCTCCTGCAGCAGCTTGTTGTATTTGGCGACGTCGCGCGTCACCAGTTGCTGCAAGACGTCCGGTGCATGCTCGTTTGCATCGGGCGCCACCGTCGAGAGGTCGCGAAACCGTTTCTTCACCGGCTCGCTTTCAACCGCCACGCGCGCCGCATCGTTCAGCTTCGCGATGATCTCGGGCGGCGTGCCTTTCGGCGCGAACAATCCGTTCCAGCCCTGCGCCTCGAATTCGGGCAGGCCTGCCTCTGCCGATGTCGGCAAATCCGGCAGCGATCCCAGCCGCACATTGGAGCCGACCACGATCCCCTTCACGAGTTTGTCGTCGATGGCCTGCGACACCGACGCAGCGCTGTCGCACACGCCGTCGATCTGACCGCCGATGGCATCGGTCAGCGCCGGCGCCGCGCCGCGATAGCCGACCAGCGTGACATCGATGCCGGCCGCCTGCACGAAGCTCTTGCAGATCAGATAGTTCGACGAGCCGACGCCGGCATGGCCGAGATTGACCTTGCCGGGATGCGCCTTGGCGTAAGCGATGAAGTCCTTCAGGTCTTTCACCGGAAAATCCTTGCGGAGCGCGACGATCCCGAAGGTCTTGGCGACCATGCCGATGGTAATGAACGAGTCCGGCGTGAAGGACAGCTTCGGATAGATCGTATAGGTCGCCGCGTTTGTCCCCGCATTACCGATGGCAATCGTATAACCGTCAGGCGCCGCACGCGCCGCGCGGGCCAGTGCGGTCGAGCCGCCGGCGCCAACGACGTTCTCGATGATGATGGTCTGCCCGAGCGGAATCGCCATCTGCTCGGCGACGACACGCGCGATCACGTCCGACGTGCCGCCGGCCGCGAAGGGCACGATCATGGTGATGGGGCGCGAGGGATAGGTCTGGGCCGCAGCCGATACAGGCGCGGCAAGCAGCAGCGCGAAGGCGGCGGCGCATCTTGCGAACGCCGCCGCGCGCATCATGCGGCGCGTCCGAGATGGCTGACGAGGCCGGTGAACAGACCGCGGCCGTCGGTATTGCCCATGATGTCTTCGACGTGATTTTCCGGATGCGGCATCATGCCGAGCACATTGCCGTTCTCGCTGACGATGCCGGCGATCGACGCCGCGGCGCCATTGATGTTGTGCAGGTCGCCGACATCGCCGGTCGGCGAGCAGTAGCGATAGAGCACGCGGCCATCGCCTTCGAGGCGCTTCAGCGTCTCTTCATCCGCCGTATAGTTGCCCTCACCATGGGCGACAGGCACGCGGATCACCTGCCCGGCATTATAGCCGCGGGTGAACGGCGTATCCGAGCGCTCGACGCGCAGATGCACGTCCTGGCAGATGAATTTCAGCCGTGCATTGCGCATCAGGATGCCAGGCAGAAGTCCGCTTTCGCACAGGATCTGGAAACCGTTGCAGACGCCGAGCACCAGCCCGCCATCGGCCGCAAATTTGCGCACGGCATCCATCACCGGCGAGCGGGCCGCAATGGCGCCGCAGCGCAGATAGTCGCCATAGGAGAAGCCGCCGGGCACGACCACCAGATCGGTGCCGGCCGGCAGCGAGGTCTCGGCATGCCAGACCATCTTGGCCTCGGTGCCCGAAGCAAGCTTCAGCGCCCGCGCCATGTCGCGCTCGCGATTGATTCCGGGAAAGACGAGAACGGCGGATTTCATGTCAGGCTCGGTGCTTCATTCAGTTCAACAAGGCCCGATCTGATCGGGCCGACAATCGCGGCGGATACGGCGTCACGTGGACGCCTTACCCCTGAACCTCGACCCTGTAGTTTTCGATCACAGTATTCGCCAGCAGCTTGTCAGCTGCGGCCTTCAGCGCAGCTTCAGCCTTGGCCTGATCGGCTCCGGCGGCGAGTTCGATATCGAACACCTTGCCCTGGCGGACCGAGGCGATGCCATCGACGCCGAGTGTTTTGAGCGCGCCCTCGATCGCCTTGCCCTGCGGATCGAGGATGCCGTTCTTCAATGTGACTGTGACGCGGGCTTTCACGTTATTTCCTCAGCTCTTCACCAATACCGGACCAGTGCCCATCGGGCGCTCGTTCTCTGACAGAATCCCCAGGCGCTTGGCAACCTCGGTATAGGCCTCCAGCACGCCGCCGAGATCGCGGCGAAAACGGTCCTTGTCCAACTTCTCGTTCGACTTGATGTCCCACAGCCGGCACGAATCCGGCGAGATCTCGTCGGCGACGATGATGCGCATCATGTCGTTCTCGAACAGGCGGCCGCATTCCATCTTGAAGTCGACGAGACGAATGCCGATGCCCAGGAAGAGGCCGGTCAGGAAGTCGTTGACGCGGATGGCCAGCGCCATGATGTCGTCGATCTCCTGCGGGGTCGCCCAGCCGAAGGCGGTGATGTGCTCTTCCGAGACCATCGGATCGTTGAGCTGGTCGTTCTTGTAATAGAACTCGATGATCGAGCGCGGCAGCTGGGTGCCCTCCTCGATGCCGAGGCGCTGCGACAGCGAACCGGCGGCGACATTGCGCACCACCACCTCGAGCGGCACGATCTCGACCTCGCGGATCAACTGCTCGCGCATGTTGAGCCGGCGGATGAAATGCGTGGGCACGCCGATATCGTTCAGGTGCTGGAACAGATATTCCGAGATCCGGTTGTTGAGGACGCCCTTGCCCTCGATCACCTGATGCTTCTTCGCATTGAACGCGGTCGCGTCATCCTTGAAGTGCTGGATCAGCGTGCCGGGCTCCGGACCTTCGTACAGGACCTTGGCCTTGCCTTCATAAATGCGACGTCGGCGGCTCATGGGGATGTACCGTGTGTTGTTGAAATCCATGGATTTGGTTGCTCCGGAGTAACGGGATTGACCCACGACGGAGCTGCCGTGAAGGCCAGGAACTCATCTGTACCGGTCAGTGCACCAATCTGTCACAGATTCTGAATACAGAACTGTGTCCGAGAAATCGCAAAAACCGCAAGAAACAGAACGGGAACCGAGCCTTGCGGCAACCTACCCGATCCCCCCCGCCGACACAATCGATCCGGCCGGCTTCGGGGCGGGTTTTACCCGGTTGCACAAATGTCACGTCCTCGCAATGACCTGCGACCTTGCGGCCGATTGTCCGCACGGCTACGCGCACTTAGTTAAGCCTCCGACCGGTAATTACAACGCCGGCCAGCCCACCCGCCAACCCCAGGGAACCCAACCATGTCATCGATAGACAAGCGCGGACAGGATTTTGAACGCAAATTCGCGCTCGACGAGGAGCAGAAGTTCAAGGCGATGAACCGCCGCAACAAGCTGCTCGGCCTGTGGGCCGCGGAACAGATGGGCCAGACCGGCGATGCCGCCGCCGCCTATGCCAAAGAAGTGGTTGCGGCCGACTTCGAGGAAGCCGGCGACGACGACGTGCTGCGCAAGGTGCTGGCCGACCTCACCGCCAAGGGCGTGTCGGTCACCGAAGCCGAATTGCGGACCAAGATGGACGCGCTGATTGCCGAAGCCGTCGCCCAGGTGAAGGCCGGCGTCTGAGCCGGGAATCACACCGACAACCGCGCAGCGCGATTCACACAACGAACACGCGTTGCGCGAATTTCTTGGCTTTATGACAAAGCTGCCTGCGCAACTGTCCGGCACAAGCGCCTAGACAGTGTGCAAAACGATGCCCCAATGCTTGGTTAGAGCAATTCAATCCTCCGCGTTGTTCTGTTCGGTATGACGGCCTGATACAGCGCCACTTTCTGACCTTTATTCGAAAGTGGCGGGGCGACGTGACGACCAGCATTTCTCGTGGCTCGAACAAGGGCCGATCCACCCCATTCACCGCGCGACAGGCGCGCTGGCTGATCGGCGCCGCATTCGTGCTCGGCGACGTGATCGCGTGTGCCTCGATCGCCCAGGCGCAGACCTCGCTGCCGGCCGTGACCGTGGAATCGTCCACGCAGACCCGGCGCCCGGCCCGCGCCAGCACCAATACGAGCCGCGCCCGCCCGGTCGCCGCTCGCCGTAACGCCACGCCGCCGCCTGCCCCGCCCACCGCCACCGAGCGCGCCATTGCCGCTGCAGCGGTGCGCTACGAGCAGGTGCTCGGCTATCGCGCGATGCCCAGCGCCACCACGCTGCGCTCCGGCCAGCCGCCGCTCAACTCGTCGCAAACCGTCAATGTCGTGCCCGAGCAGGTCATCAAGGATCAGCTGCCGCGCAACCTCGACGATGCGCTCTCCAATATCAGCGGCATCACCCAGACCAATACCCTCGCCGGCACCCAGGACGCCGTGATGCGCCGCGGCTTCGGCGATAATCGCGACGGCTCGATCATGCGCAACGGTCTGCCGCTGGTGCAGGGCCGCAGCCTCAATCCCGCGGTCGAGAGCGTCGAAGTGCTCAAGGGCCCGGCCTCGCTGCTGTACGGCATCATCGACCCCGGCGGCATCGTCAACACGATCAGCAAGCGCCCCGATCTCTACCAGCACGGCTCAGTCACCCTGCTTGGCTCGACCTTCGGCAATGGCAAGAACGGCATCGATGGCATTGTCGATGTCACCGGCCCGATCGGCAAGGACGGGCTCGCCTATCGCTTCATCGCCTATGGCACCAATGAAGACTACTGGCGCAATTTCGGCACCCGCAAGGAAACGCTGATCGCGCCGTCGCTGTCCTGGTACGGCGACGACACCACGGTGCATCTGAACTATGAATATCGCGACTTCAACTATCCGTTCGACCGCGGCACCTCGTTCATCGCCGGCACCTCGACCCCGCTGCAGATTCCGCGCGAACGCCGGCTGGACGAGCCCTTCAACAACATGTGGGGCAAGTCGCACCTGATCCAGGCGTCGGTGGATCACCGCATCAACGAGAACTGGAAGCTTTACGCGTCCTACAGCTACAACACCGAAATGTTCGATGCGAACCAGCTGCGCATCACGAGTTTCAACACCACCACGGGCGCGGTGGCCCGCCAGAATGACGGCACCAAGGGCTCGCTCAGCAATGCCAGCGCCGGTGTCGCCTATCTGCGAGGCGACCTTTCCATCGGCGGCTTCCGCAACGAAGTCGTCTTCGGCGGCGACGCCCAGTATCGCAGCATTTACCGCGAATACCTGATCCGCGGCGGCGCAGTGACCGGCTTCAACATGTACAACCCGGTCTATGACCGCGTACAGCCCGGGACGCTGGTCGGCAATCCCGATAGCGCGCAGACCGATCTGCTCGGCACCCGTGGCCTGTTCTTCCAGGACACGTTCTATCTCACAAACCAGCTGCTGTTGGTCGGCGGCGTGCGCTGGATGGAATTCGAGCAATACGCCGGCCGTGGCCTGAACCCGTTCGTGACCAACACCAATCTCGCAGGCAGCAAGGCGCTGCCGATCGGCGGCGTGATCTACAAGATCACCGACGAAGTGTCCTGGTATCTCAGCTACACGGAGTCGCTGAAGCCGACCTCGACCATCGCACCATTCTCGACCGGCTTCACCATCGGTTCGAGTATCGCGCCGGAAGAAGGCGTACAGTGGGAAACCGGCATCAAGTTCGACATCAACAAGCGCCTGTCGGGCAACATTGCTTTCTACGACATCGACAAGAAGAATGTGCTGGTGCTGATCCCGACGACGGGCGGTCTGAGCGAGGCACGCACTGCCGGCAAGGTGCGCTCGCGCGGCTTCGAACTCGACATCACCGGCCGTCTGACCGACAATATCAGTATGATCGGCAGCTACGGCTACACCGATGCCCGCGTGACCGATGATCCCACCCTGATCGGCAAGTCGCTGCAGAATGTCGCTCTGAACACCGCCTCGCTGTTCATGGTTTATGATTTTGGCACGCTCTTGCCCGGCCGTCTGCGTCTCGGCGGCGGCGCCCGCTATGTCGGCGACCGCGCCGGCGATGCCAATAACAGCTTCTATCTGCCGTCCTATGTGGTCGCCGATGCTTTTGCGAGCTATGAGGTGAAACAGAACGGCTTCCCGGTCATTTACCAGTTCAACGTGAAGAACCTGTTCGACAACACCTATTATCCGTCGGCGGTCAACAACCTGAACGTGGCCATCGGCGATGCCCGCCGCTTCTCGCTGGAGGCGACGGTCAAGTTCTAACGGAGCACGACATGCGCGCACGAGATCGGAACAAACTTCTCTCCCTCCTGCTCGCACTCGCCGCACCGGCTTTCTCCTCGGCGGCCTCCGCCGAGGAGATTACTCTCTACACGACGCGTGAAACTGCGCTGGTGAAGCCAGTCACCGATGCTTTCACCAAAGCCAGCGGCATCACGGTCAATACGACATTCATCGAAGACAACCTGTCGAAGCGTGTAACGAGCGAAGGCAGCAAGTCGCTCGCCGACGTGCTGCTCACCATCGGCCTCGACAAGACCTCGCAATTCGCGTCGCTCGGCCTCACCCAGCCAATCAAGTCGGGGGCGCTCGAAAAAGCCATCCCGTCCGCGCTGCGCGACCGCGGCGATATGTGGTTCGGCATCGCCATGCGCCCGCGCGTGGTGGTGGCACGCAATGAGAGCGCGCTGTCCTCGATCACCTATGAGGACCTGGCCAAGCCGGAATGGCGCGGCAAGCTCTGCATGCGCACGGTGCTGCATCAGAACAATGTCGCACTCGTCGCCGCCTTCCTGCTGCACAACGGCGCACCGGCGACGGAGGCGTGGCTCAAGGGGGTGAGGACCAATCTCGCCGGGCTCCCCGAAGGCAAGGACAACGATGTCATCCGCCGGATCGCACAGGGCCGCTGCGAGATCGGCATTGCCAATACGGTGGCACTGGCCCAACTGCGCGATGGTCGCGATGGCGCCGACTGGAAGGCCGATGCGGACAGGGTGAAGGCCGTGCCGACCACCTTCCGCAATCGCGGCACACATATGAACGTGACGGCGGTAGGGATCGCAAAACACGCGCCGCACAAGGCCGCGGCGCTGAAATTCGTCGAATTCCTCGTCACCGACGAAGCGCAGAAACTGTTCGCCGCGGCGGAGCTCGAATATCCCGTCACGAAGACCGGCGAACGCGCGTCGATCGTGACCGACATTGGCAGCTTCCCCATCGACGACCGCCCAATCGACCAGATCGCCACCACGCAGAAGGCGGCGGTGGATCTGATTAGGAAAGCGGGATTTACGAAGTAGCGCTCCGACCTCACCCTCCCCCTTGTGGGGAGGGTCGGCCGCAGGCCGGGGTGGGGGTCCGCCGCATGACGTCGGAGTGTGTGGCTCCCCACCCGTCTCGAAAGCTGCGCGACCGCGCCGCTTGAGGGAGGGATAACGTGCTTCAGTCCTTTTTCAGCTTGACGCTCAGCGTCAGCGCACCGTTGACATTGTAGCCTTCCGGCGTGTTGGGCGCGTAACGCGGACTCACATTCACCGTGTGGTTCACCGTCTCCAGGATGCATTCCTGAGCAAGCGTCTCGCGCAAAACATCGCATTCACGCGATGCCAGCGTATAGACGGTGCGACGGGCACGCTCGCGTACTTTGTCCGCCTCCTCGCCCTCGCCGGTCGGGCCTGGAACGAAAATAGTGTAGTTCGCGGTGACGCGCGTATAACCCTCGCGCATGCCGGGCGCATAGGCAGAGGTGCGGATTTGGGTCTGCGCTCCGGCAGGTGCGAGCAGAACCAGCAGAAGCGCTGCTGCGGGTAGTACGTATCGCTTCGATGACATGTAGTGCCTCCCTGAGAGAGGCACGTTATACCCACCTTAGATTGCATCTGTATAAATGCGCGCGCAAAACCCTGCGCGCGCATTGACTGCCGGTTAAGTCACCGCCAGCCCATGCCCGGCGCCACATGCTTGAGAATCGCCTCGATCACATGGGCGTTGTAATCGACGCCGAGCTGGTTCGGCACCGTCAGCAGCAGCGTATCCGCCTCCGCGATCGCCTCGTCGCCCTTGAGCTGTTCGATGAGCTTGTCGGGCTCCGCAGCAAAACTGCGGCCGAAGATGGCGCGTTCGGTGGCGCTCAGCATGCCCACCTTGTCCTCGTCGCCGGAGCGGCCGAAATACATGCGGTCCTGATCGTTCACCAGCGCGAACATGCTGCGCGACACCGAGACACGCGGTGTCCCCGCGTGCCCTGCGTTCTTCCAAGCCTCGCGATAGAGGCGGATCTGCTCGGCCTGCTGGACATGGAACGGCTTGCCGCTCTCGTCGATCTTCAGCGTCGACGATTGCAGGTTCATGCCCATCTTGGCCGCCCACTCCGCCGTCGCATTGGTCGCCGCGCCCCACCAGATGCGCTCGCGCAGCCCCTCGCTATGCGGCTCGAGCCTGAGCAGGCCCGGCGGGTTCGGAAACATCGGCGACGGATTAGGCTGCGCAAAACCCTTGCCCTTCAGCACATCGAGAAAAACCTCGGTGTGCCTGCGCGCCATGTCGGCATCGGTCTGCCCTTCCGCCGGCGCGTAACCGAAATAGCGATAGCCGTCGATCACCTGCTCCGGCGAGCCGCGCGAAATGCCGAGCTGCAGCCGCCCGCCGGCGATGAGGTCCGCCGCGCCTGCATCCTCGGCCATATAGAGCGGGTTCTCGTAGCGCATATCGATCACGGCGGTGCCGATCTCGATTGTCTTGGTGCGCGCTCCGATGGCGGCGAGCAGCGGAAACGGCGCAGCAAGCTGGCGTGCGAAATGGTGCACACGAACATAGGCGCCATCAGCGCCCAGCTCCTCGGCGGCAACCGCGAGATCGATGGATTGCAACAGCGCGTCGCCGGCCGAGCGGGTCTGCGACGACGCCGACGGCGTCCAGTGGCCGAACGAGAGAAAACCGATCTTTTTCATGGGAGTTACTCGGGGTGAATCTGTTGCCCCCTATCTAGGCGCTTTCGGCGGCGGGAACAGCACACGCATGGAAACGATGCGTTTCCAGGCGTGGTCCCGCAGGGCGGATGAGCGACTTGTCCGCCATAGCTCGAAGAGCGACGGCGGAAGCGTAATCCGCCGGCCGCCTACGGCCTCACGTTGCCACCGGCAGATAGAAATCGATCACCGCGCCCTTTATCGTCGGATCAAACTTGCCGTCATAACGCTCGAAATCCGGCCCTTCCGCCACTGTCAGCCCGGTGGCCGGTACCATCTCGCCCCAGATTTTTGCCATGGCGTCCTTGAGCTGCGGATGCACCGCGCCGCCATTCAACGTGATGCGAAACACCGCATAGCTACCGCCGGGAATTCGCAGGGCTGAAAATCCCGCCGGCAACACCGCGCCTTCTTCTACACCGACGCCAGCCAGGTAATCGAAATGCCCTTCCGCGCGATCGACATTCCAGACCACGCCATAGGTCGTCCAGGCCGGCGTCTGTCCGGGAAACGGCAACGCGCCCAGCATCTGCGACCATAGCTGCGGAATTTCCGCCTTATTGCTCTCATCGAACCGCCGCTGCGCCCCGGCCACGGTGAAGGCCTCCAGCGTCACGAGCTCCGGCAGTTGCGTCACGATGACTTCGGTCTCGGGCATTGTCACGGGATACTGTCCTTCGATGGGCGTGAGGTTGAAGCCGCGGCGAAACTGTCCGGGCGCGACGCCAAAGGTGCGCGAGAAAGCGCGGGTAAACGCCTCCTGCGAGTCGAAGCCGCAATCGGCTGCTGTCCTGCTTAGCTTGAAGCCGTACAGGGAATGAGGTGTCCAGGGGGCGCTGACGCATGGCAATGGTAACTGACAAGCAGATTGGCTTAGCGCCGTTTGCAAATCGCGCTAAGCGCTTTAGTTCTTCGGTATCTCGAATGGAGCGCTGAACATGAGTTCGATGCAGACTGTGACCGAGGATATTCAGCGTTTCCTCCGTAGTACGGATGCGGAGGTGCTTTGCATTACGGGCGACTGGGGGGTGGGTAAAACATTTACCTGGAACAAGCTTCTGCGGGAAGCTGCGGACAGCGGCGAGCTGAGCCGCAAGAAATACTCCTATGTCTCCCTATTTGGCCTAAACTCACTCGCCGAAGTAAAATCGGCAATAGCCGAAAATCTTCAGATTATGGGCTCAGAACAGTTTAAGCCGGTTTCCGATGTAGCAAATGCGCTTCTCAGTACGGCAAAGCACCTAAAGGGGTTTGTGTCTGTTATCCCATACGTCGGTAAAGGACTGGCGGATTCTGGAAACCTGCTGTTCGCCTCGGTCGTGAACGATCAAATCGTTTGCATTGACGACTTGGATCGCCGAGGAACGAATATCCGAATTGATGACGTTCTCGGACTTGTTACCTCGCTAAGAGACGAGCGGCAGTGCAATGTGGTGTTGCTACTGAATGAAGAGAAGCTCGACGGCAAGGATATCTTTGATCGTCATTTCGAGAAGGCAATCGACAGCCGGTTAGTTTTTGCACCATCGGCGAAAGAGGCAGCAGGGCACGGTATCGCAACCAAGGATGATATTGGAAACGACGTCGCTCAGAACTGCATCCGATTGGGCATTTCGAATATCAGAGTCGTTCGAAAGATTGAGCGTCTGGTTCGCTCTGCGCAACCACAAATTGCAGGTCGATCAGAGTCTGTAAGACGACAGACCATACACACGTTGGTGATTCTCGGCTGGGCGAAATTCCAGCCTGACCTTGCCCCATCGTTTGAGTTCTTATCTGAGCCTTCAATCGTACGGTTGATGAACGCGAAGGACGAGCCGATGTCAGATCAGGAGGTCGCATGGACAGCGGTCACTGACGGGTATGATTTTGGGCACATGGATGATTACGACAAAAAGCTGCTTCAGTTCGTAAGGTTCGGAACAACTGATCCCGAAGCCATTCGTAATGCGGCTAACTCGCAGGATGCAGAGTTTGCTAAGCAGCAAGCCCACAAGGAAATAAAAGACGGATTTGAGCCCTTCCACGCATCATTCGCAAGTAATTTGGATGAGGTCTCAACGAGTATCCGGGGCGCGTTAGAGAAGAACTTCAAGTATGCAAATCTTGCGACACTGCATGCGGCGGTGCAAATGCTGAAGTCCATAGACAGGCACGACGACGCGATATCTCTCTTGAAGTTCTACGAGAACAATCAAGATGATCCGGAGTTCTGGGAGCCAGAACATGATCCGTTTGAGCGTCCTATCGAAGACGATGACGTCAAGTGCGCAATAGCCAAATGCAAAAGGGAGAAGATGGACGACTTTGACCTCGAGCGCGATATGCGTTTGGCGGCCAAAAACTATAATAGTGAGCTAATCTCTAAAATCGCTAGCCGGATCACCGCGGCGGAAGTTAAGACACTCATCAGCGCGCGAGGAGGCACAGACATGAAATTAGTAATCTATGCAGGCCTAGAGTACCAAAAGATTGGAAATGCGTCGGACGAGATGAAAAAGATTGTCACGGTCACTAAGGAAGCGATCCATCTCTTAGCGCAAGAAAGTCGCTTGAATGCGACGCGAGCTCAAAAATATGGAATCATACTAGACGAGCATGCAACAGGACCGAAAAGCGAATCGTAGTTCATCAATCCTTGCTACTATGCCTTACTGCAAATCGTTCCTCGCCCCGACAAACACCATCAACGGCCCCATATCCCCACGGTCCGCCGCCTTCAGCGCCGCGATATACGCGACCCGCCGCTCATTCATCTGCTGCAGATCGTATCCGCCCGCCCAGTCGATCGGCGCGACCTTGTAGACTCGCGTCAGCACCGTATCCGCCATGATGCGCGCGTGGCGGCCGTTGCCATTGGCGAAGGGATGGATGGCGACCAGCCGATGATGCAGTCGGATCGCTGCTTCCAATGGCGAATAGGTTTTGTGCGCGACCCAGAACCGTGCATCGTCCATCAAAGTGCGCAGCTCGACCGCGATGCGGATGGGATCGACGCCGATATTCTTTCCTGTCGTGCGAAAGCGGCCCGCCCAGTCCCAGACCTCACCGAACAGGCGTTTGTGCAGCGTGACGACAAATGCGTCAGTCAGCACATCGCCGCGCTGACGCGCGGCCCAGGCCATGCCCGCCTGGATGTTGACCTGCTCCAGCTCATCGAGCTGAACGCGCGTGGTGACATGCTTGTGCTTGAGCCCGCCGAGTTCATCCGGATCCAGCGGCGTCGCGCCTTCCGGATGCTCAGTGGGCTTCATGCGTCGTTCCAGAAATCGGCGGGCATGTCGCGTGCGAGTTCGCGCGTGAGGCGCTCGATCTCATCGGCGATCCGATTGTCCGGCAGGGTCTGGCTCTCCAGCGCCATATGGGTGCTCGCCGCATTGACCATCGTCGTCGCCTTCCTGCGCGCCTGCGCGAGGATGACGTCTTCGATGCGCCCCTCGTCGGGCACGACCGCATAGACGAAACGGCAGCCCATCGCATCGGCCATCGCTTCCATGGATTTCAGCGTGATGCCGCCCTCGCCTTCGGAGGCCTCGGCCTGCGCGACCCGCGCACGTGTGACCCCCATCCGCCGCGCCAGCTGCGCGCCGGACATGCCGAGCGCTTTCCGCATCGTGCGCAGCCACCCCTCCGGCGGCGGCGGCGCCCGGTCTGGCACGACGCCATGGTCGGCAACCCGCTGATACTGCTTCTGAACGACCTGCCTGACGTTCATCTGTCAACCTATATGCATACGGTAAATCGCAATACGTAAATGCATATATAGACAAATACTGTTATACGTCAACATATACGCATACAAGTAGAGAGCACCGTCAATATATTTATATACAATATGAACTCCCGGTGCAGAACACATGCGGCCGGACCGTGTCCACCAACCTCACCCGCAACAGGGCTCGCTCGCCTTCGATCCGCAACAGGACGACTGCTGCTGTTCCAGCCAGCGATCGCGGGGCTTGCAGCTGCTGGGGCGCGCCGAAAGGAGTACCCGCACGATCCCGCCATCGATGCCGATCGCGTCGGCCTTGTAGAGCTGCATCGGCGCGACGCCATCGCTCACTTCGAAGGTCAGGCGGGCATCGTCCGGAAACGGCACGCTCTCGGCGACCTTGCCCATGATCGCGAGAAATTTCCGGACAGGCATATGGCCGCGATGATCTTCGACGATATCCCAGAGCTGGATGAATGTTTCCTGCCAGCTCTCCGGATTGGCGCCGCAATCGAGCGCATGGAAGGCGCCGGTCTTGACCTCGGTGACATGATAGCTGGGCTGCACGTCCCGGCCGTCATAGTGGAAGACGAGCGCCTTGTCCTCGTGACCGGCCAAGGCGCGAAACAGCGAAGCCATCGACAGCTCACCGATAGAAAGGGGGTTGGCAGCAGCGTCCATAACGTCTATCCTCAATTTGATATTTATTGAAATATAGGATCGTCGATGGACGAACGTCAAGCCACCCTCGCCTTCGGCGCGCTCGCGCAGGAGACGCGCCTGAACATCGTGCGGATGCTGGTCATTGCCGGGCCGGCCGGCATGGCGGCGGGCGCCATTGCGGAGAAGGCGGGTGTCGCGCCTTCGAACGTCTCGTTTCACCTCAAGGATCTCGAACACGCCGGCATGGTCGGCTCGCGCCGCGAGGCCCGCTCGATCATCTATTCGGCGAATTACGAGACGCTGTCCGGCCTGATCCAGTTTCTCATGAAGGACTGCTGCGCGGGCCACCCCGAGATCTGCACGCCGGCCCTCGCCGCCGCATGTTGCCCTCCGGCGAAGACGACCAAGCGCAAGAAGGTCCTGCAGCCGTCATGACCAGGTTCGAACGCTATCTCTCCGTCTGGGTGGCTCTCTGCATCCTCGCCGGCATCGCGCTCGGACATCTCATCCCCGGCGCGTTTCACGCGATTGCCGCGGCCGAGATCGCCCGCGTGAACATTCCGGTCGCGCTGCTGATCTGGCTGATGATCATTCCGATGCTGTTGAAGATCGATTTCGCCGCGCTCGGCCAAGTCCGCGAACATTGGCGCGGCGTCGGCGTGACGGTCTTCATCAATTGGGCGGTCAAGCCGTTCTCGATGGCGCTGCTCGGCTCGTTCTTCATCGGGCATCTTTTTGCCCCGCTGCTGCCGGCCGACCAGATTTCAGGCTACATCGCCGGCCTGATCCTGCTCGCTGCCGCGCCATGCACGGCGATGGTCTTCGTATGGTCCAATCTGTGCGACGGCGAACCGCACTTCACGCTGTCGCAGGTGGCGCTGAACGACCTCATCATGGTGTTTGCCTTCGCACCGCTGGTCGGACTGCTGCTTGGCGTCGCCGCGATCGCCGTTCCGTGGGGCACGCTGATGTTGTCGGTGGCCCTGTATATCGTCGTCCCCGTGGCCCTCGCGCAAGTGTGGCGCCGAAAACTGGTCGCGGGCGATGCGCGGGCTCTCCGCAGGACGCTCGATCTCTTGCAGCCGGTTTCGCTGATCGCCCTGCTTGCGACGCTGATCCTGCTGTTCGCCTTTCAGGGCGAACAGATTCTGGCGCAGCCGCTCGTCATCGCCTTGCTGGCGGTCCCCATCCTCATTCAGGTCTATTTCAATGCCGGCCTCGCTTACTGGCTGAGCCGCCGTTTCGGCGTCGCGTGGTGCGTCGCCGCGCCTGCCGCGCTGATCGGCGCCAGCAATTTCTTCGAACTCGCGGTGGCCGCCGCCATTTCCATCTTCGGACTCAACTCCGGCGCCGCGCTGGCGACCGTGGTCGGCGTTCTGGTCGAAGTGCCTGTCATGCTCTCGGTCGTCAGGATCGTCAAAGCCACGCGCGGCTGGTACGAAGCCGATCCGGCACAAGCCCCGAAAGCGGAGTTTCCCTGATGCCTGTCACCATCTATCACAATCCCCAATGCGGAACGTCGCGCAATGTGCTGGCGATGATCCGGCAGAGCGGCGAGGATCCCTCCGTCATCGCCTATCTGGAGACGCCGCCGTCGCGCGAAACGCTCGTCGCGCTCATCGCGGCGATGCAAATGACGCCGCGCGAACTTCTGCGCGAGAAAGGCACGCCCTATGCGGCGCTCGGTCTTGGCGATCCCCGATGGAGCGATGACGAGATCATCGATTTCATGATGCAGCATCCGATCCTGATCAACCGGCCCATCGTCGTCACGGACAAAGGCACCCGCCTATGCCGGCCGTCGGAGCTCGTGCTTGAAATCCTCGATCGCCCGGTCGCGCAATTCGTGAAGGAAGACGGCGAGATCATCTCCGCCGCCCGGCCGTCCCCCAATTCATGACCGCTCCCCGTCCGCGACAGATCGTCTTCACACTGGGGACCCTGCAGATCCTCGCATGGGGATCGTCCTTCTATCTGCTCAGCGTGCTGGCTCCCGCCATCGCCAGGGATACGGCATGGCCGACCGCATTCGTGGTCGGCGGCATCTCGCTCGCGTTGCTCGTGGCAGGGATCGCATCCCCGCGCGTCGGTCATCTCATTCAGGCTCATGGCGGACGGCGCGTCCTCGCTGCCAGCTCGCTGCTGTTCGCGGCAGGCCTCGCCGTGCTGGCCTCGGCAACCGCTCTCCCCATTTACTTCGCAGCCTGGGCGCTGATCGGCCTCGGCATGGCTTCCGGCCTTTACGATCCCGCCTTCGCGACGCTGGGCCGCCAGTTCGGCCACGAGGCGCGCCGCATGATCACCACGGTGACGCTGTTCGGCGGTTTTGCCAGCACGCTATGCTGGCCGCTGACGGCGTGGCTGCTCGAGCAACATGGCTGGCGCATCGCCTGCGCGACCTATGCGGGACTTCACCTCTTCATCGGCTTGCCCGCCTATCTCCTGCTGCTGCCGCGGCGACCGCCCGCGCTGACGGCCGCCGCCGGCCCCGCCAGCCCGCAGGTCCGCGAATTGCCCCGCGATGCCCAGAAGACCGCGTTGGTCCTGCTCGGCGTCATCCTCACCATCGGCGCGGTCACCATGTCGCTGCTCTCGGCGCATCTCCTGATACTGCTGCAGATGCGCGGCATCGATCTGGCCGCGGCTGTCGGCCTCGGCGCCTTGATCGGCCCGTCGCAGGTCGCGGCGCGCATCGTCGAGATGGCGTTCGGCCGCCGCCTTCATCCGCTCTGGACAATGCTCGCCGGCGTCGTGCTGGTGGCATCGGGAATTGCGCTGCTCGCCACCGGCTTTCCCATCGTCGCGGTGTCGCTGATCGCCTATGGCGCCGGCAACGGCATCAGCTCGATCGTACGCGGCGCGGTGCCGCTCGTCTTGTTCGGCCCCACCCGCTACGCGGTGCTGATGGGACGGCTCGGCCTCCCCATCCTGATCGGCATGGCCGCCGCCCCGACCGCCGGCGCGTTATTGCTCGATGCCGGCGGCACAGATCTGGTCTTCTCCCTGCTCAGCGCGCTGTCGATCCTCAACGTTGCGATCGCAGGGTATCTTGGCTGGTTCTGCATGAAAGCGGAAAAGCGCCAAGCCATGACGACGCGCTGACCGTAGGGCGGATTAGCCGAAGGCGTAATCCGCCG
>JAEXHR010000349.1 GCA_023449855.1 Pseudomonadota bacterium
GGGCGGAGTGTAAGGCGACAACATAAAAAACGACGGGATGGAAGCATGACCACGTTCAAGCAGGCCCGCGCCTTTCTCCTTGAGCACCGTTCCGACTACGACAAGGCTGTCGCCGGTTTTCGATGGCCGGATCCCGTCGATTTCAACTGGGCACTCGACTGGTTCGACGCCGAGCTTGCCAGTGATCCCGCGAGCCGGTCGCGGACGGCATTGTGGATCGTCGACGCTGCCGCCAGTCGCGAGACCAGACTATCGTTTGAAGTGCTCTCACGCCGCTCCAATCAGGTCGCCAACTTCCTGCGCGCGCAAGGGCTACAGCGCGGCGATCATCTGTTGCTGCTGCTCGGCAATGTCGTACCGCTGTGGGAGACCATGCTGGCGGCGATCAAGCTGGGTGTGGTTGTCATTCCTGCGACGACGCTTCTTACATCGGACGAATTACAGGACCGCCTCGATCGCGGCCGGGCGAAAGTCGTCGTCGCAGGCGAAGATCAGATTGCCAAATTCAGCAGCCTGAGGACCGCAGGTGTTGGGCAGATCGTCGTGAATGCGGCGACGTCGCGCGACGGCTGGCTCGCTTTCGAGACATCGGCAGAATTTCCCGAGACGTTCACGCCAGACGGACCGACCAGGGCCGACGATCCGATGCTGCTTTATTTCACCTCCGGCACCACGGCGAAGCCGAAGCTGGTGCGCCACAGCCAGCGCAGCTATCCGGTGGGCGGCCTCTCCACCATGTACTGGATCGGCCTGCAGCCCGGCGACGTCCATCTCAATATTTCCTCCCCCGGCTGGGCCAAACATGCCTGGAGCTGCTTCTTTGCGCCGTGGAATGCGGGCGCGACCGTGTTCGTCGTCAATCAGCCGCGCTTCGATGCCAAAAGCCTTCTCGCCACCATCGGCCGTTGCGGTGTCACCACGCTCTGCGCGCCGCCGACCGTGTGGCGTCTGTTCATTCAGGAGCAGCTTGCCACCTTCAAGGTCGCGCTGCGCGAGGTCTGCGGCGCCGGTGAACCGCTCAATCCCGAAGTGATCGAGCAGGTGCAGGGGGCATGGGGGCTGACCATCCGTGACGGCTATGGCCAGACGGAGACCACGGCGCTCGCCGGCAATTCGCCGGGCCAGAAGGTGAAGGTCGGCTCCATGGGCCGTCCACTACCCGGCTACAAGGTCAGGGTGATCGATGCCGATGGGCAGCCAGCGAAGGAGGGCGAGGTCGGTCTCGTGCTCGGCGCCGATCGCCCGGCCGGCCTGATGCAGGGTTATCAGGCCGAAGATGGCAGCGTCAGCGGTGCGAGCGGCGAGCTCTATCGCAGCGGCGATGTGGTGTTCGTCGATGACGACGGCTATCTCACTTTCGTCGGCCGCGCCGATGACGTGTTCAAGTCGTCGGACTATCGCATCAGCCCGTTCGAGCTCGAAAGCGTCCTGCTCGAACATGATGCCGTCGCCGAAGCTGCCATCGTGCCGAGCCCCGATCCGATCCGTCTGGCGATCCCGAAAGCCTATGTGATGCTGGTCGGGGGCGCCAAGCCCGATGCCGAGACGGCGCTGTCGATCTACACGCATCTGCAGGAACGCCTCGCGCCGTTCAAGCGCATCCGCCGCATCGAATTCGTCACCGAATTGCCGAAGACGATTTCCGGCAAGATTCGCCGCGTCCAGCTGCGCCGGCTCGAACACGACAATGACCGCAGCGACGCCCTGCGCGGCATCGAGTTCAGGGAGGAGGATTTCCCGCAATTGCAGGCGATGCGTGGCGGTTCGGGTGTCTCGGGCGGCTAGGCCGAAAGGTGCAGTGCGAAGGGCTTGGCAGCGGCGCGCTCTTTGTGGAATCTGCGCGCGCAACGAACAAGGAATGACACCCCGCGATGATCTCACGTGAAGCCTATATCGCCATGGTCGGCAAGGAAGTCGGCGTCTCCGAATGGCATCTGGTCGATCAGGCCCGGATCGATGCCTTTGCCGCAGCCACCGAGGATCACCAGTTCATCCATGTCGATCCCGCTCGGGCGCGCGAGACCCCCTTCGGCACCACCATCGCCCATGGCTTTCTCACCATGTCGCTGCTTTCGGTGTTTTCCTATGAGGCGCTGCCGAAACTCGCCGATGTCGCCATGGGCGTGAATTACGGCACCGACAAGATCCGCTTCATTTCGCCGGTGAAGGCCGGCTCGCGCCTGCGCGGCCGCTTCGTGCTGACCGAAGCGACGCTGCGCAAGCCGAACGAGCTCTTCACCCGCACATCCGCCACTGTCGAGATCGAAGGCGAGGACAAGCCGGCGCTGGTCGCCGACTGGCTCGGCCTCGTCTATTTCAATTGAGGAGCATGCATCATGACCATCCGCTTTGACGGCCGCGTGGCCATCGTCACCGGCGCCGGCAACGGCCTTGGCCGCGCTCACGCGCTCGGTCTCGCCAGGCTCGGCGCCAAGGTCGTCGTCAACGACTTTGGCGGCGCGCGCGATGGCAGCGGCGGATCCATGACGGCAGCCGAAACCGTGGTCGAGGAAATTCGCGCGGCCGGCGGCACTGCCATGGCCGATGGCGCTGACGTCTCGAATTTCGAGCAGGTCACCGCGATGGTGGAGAAAGCCACCAAGGAATGGGGCAGCGTCGATGTGCTCTGCGCCAATGCCGGCATCCTGCGCGACAAGTCGTTCGCCAAGATGGAAGTCGCCGATTTCCAGAAGGTGCTCGACGTGCATCTGGTCGGCACCTTCTATTGCTGCAAGGCCGTGTGGGAAGGGATGCGTGCGCGCAACTATGGCCGCATCGTGCTCACCACCTCCTCATCGGGCCTCTACGGTAATTTCGGCCAGGCCAATTACGGCGCCGCCAAGACCGGCATGGTCGGTCTGATGAATGTGCTGGCCGAGGAAGGCCGCAAGACCGACATCCGCGTCAACATCGTCTCGCCCACCGCGGCGACGCGGATGACAGAAGAGCTGCTGCCGCCCGAAGCGCTGAAGCTGATGAAGCCCGAGGCGATCACGCCGGCGGTCGAATACATGCTGAGCGAGAACGCGCCGACCAAGACCATCATGGGGGCGGGCGCAGGCTCCTTCGCAGTGATCCGCGTTCTCGAAAGCGAGGGCGTGAACTTCCCCGAGGAACAGTGGACCGCCGATACCATTGCCGCCAATTTCAAGGACATCAGCGACATGTCCAACGCCCGCGCACTGGATGGCGCCTTCCATCAGACGCAAAAATATGTTGAGCAGGCAGCGAAGAGGCTCGGCCTCAAGACCTGATCCCTGACGCACCTATGGATGACCGTGACGGATCTTCTGAAAATTGACGTCGCGGTCATTGGCGCCGGCCCCGCGGGCCTGATGGCGGCCGAAGTGCTGGCGAAAGGTGGGGTCGGCGTCACCGTGTTCGACGCCATGCCTTCGGCTGCGCGAAAATTCCTGATGGCCGGCCGCGGCGGGCTCAATCTCACCCATAGCGAGCCGCTGCCAGATTTTCTCGCGCGTTACGGCGTGACGGAAAAGCGGCTTGCGCCGGCGATTGCAGGCTTCACGCCGTCCGATCTGCGCGCATGGAGCGAGGCGCTCGGCCAGCCCACCTTCATCGGCTCCAGCGGGCGCGTATTTCCCGAGGCATTCAAGGCGTCGCCCTTGCTGCGTGCATGGCTGCGCCGGCTGGGCGAGCAGGGCGTGACCTTCGCATTCCGCCATCGCTGGACCGGCTGGAGCGCCGAAGGCGTGCTCAAGCTCGACACGCCTGATGGGCCGCGGTCAGTATCAGCGAAAGCGACGGTGCTCGCCCTTGGCGGCGGAAGCTGGGCCAAGCTCGGCTCGGATGGCGCCTGGGTCGATATGCTCACCGCGAAAGGCATCGTCATAGCCCCGTTGCGTCCCGCCAATGTCGGCTTCGATGTCGCGTGGTCGGATATCTTCAAGGACCGCTTCGAAGGCCAGCCGCTCAAGGGCATCGCGCTGTCTTTCGGCACGCGATCGGTGCGCGGCGAGGCGATGATCACGCGCTCGGGCATCGAAGGTGGCGGCATCTATGCGCTGTCATCGGTATTGCGCGAGGCTGTGATGGCGGGTGGCAAGGCCGTGCTTCACATCGCCTTGCGGCCGGATCTCGATGCCGGGGAACTGACGTCAAAGCTCGCAGCGTCGCGCGGCAAGCAGTCATTCTCCAACTTCCTGCGCAAGGCGCTGCATCTGTCGCCGGTGGCCATCGGGCTGCTGCAGGAGGCGGCGATTGCGCAAGGACGGCAGCTCGCAGCGCTCTCATCCGATGATCTCGCTGCTTTGATCAATGCCATCCCGATCGCGCTCACCGGCATCGCGTCGATGGCGCGGGCGATCTCCACGGCTGGCGGCGTCGCATTCGACGAGATCGACGAGGCCTTCATGCTGAAGCGCGTGCCGGGCGTGTTCGTCGCCGGCGAGATGCTGGACTGGGAGGCGCCGACCGGCGGCTATCTGTTGCAGGCGTCGTTCGCGACGGGTGTAGCGGCTGGGACGGGCGCGCTCGGATGGCTCAATTCGTCATTGCGAGCGTAGCGAAGCAATCCAGTTCTTGGACAAAGACTGGATTGCTTAGTCGCTGCGCTCCTCGCAATGACGGCTGAGAGGTCGTGCTTTACCTTAGCTTCCCGCGCGCCGCGATCGGCAGCGTGCCGACGATTTCGTCGCCGCGCACCATCACCACCTCGTCGAACATGTTTACCACCACGCAGACATGGTTCGGCACGATGCGGACGACATCGCCGACATTCGGCCGCGTATTGCTGCGGGTGAGATCGAGGAAACCGTGTTCTTCGGCGAACTTCGCGATCTTCGCTTCGGGATGTTCCAGGATCAGGCCATAGCCATCGAGGCCGCCGGTGTCCGGCGTCAGCGTCTTCGAGCCGGCATCGAGGATGCCGCGCTCCGGGCCGGCGCGGCTGACCACGGTGGAATAGACGTTGAGCGCGCAGTCGTCCCAGGTCGCGGAGCCCGCGGCGACCTGCATGCGGTCGTTATAGATGTAAGTGCCGAAGCGATGTTCGGTGGCGCCCTTGAGCGAGCCGACATTCTTCAGGTTCGGCGTTCCGCCGGTGGAGACGATGGTCGGCTCCAGCCCTTCGGCGCGCACGCCGGCCAGCGCCTCGTTGAAGAATTTTTGCGCCTCAAGCCATCCGTCTTCGGTCGGATAGAGCATGAAGCCCGCAAAATTCAGGCCCTTCGCCGCCTTGATCTCGCGCGCCAGTGCGATGGCTTCAGCAGGCGTCTCGACGCCGGCGCGCTTGCGGCCGGTGTCGCATTCGATGACGACATTGACGTCGCGGCCGGAGATCGCAGCGGCCTTGGGCAGATCGGCGATGACGACGGAATTGTCGGCGGCGACGGTGATCGTCGCCTTCGCCTGCAGCGCACCGAGGCGGGCCATCTTCTCGTCGCCGAGCAGATTATAGCTGATCAGGATGTCGTCGATCCCCGCATCCGCCATGATCTCGGCTTCGCCGAGCTTCTGGCAGGTGATGCCCTTGGCGCCGGCCTCGATCTGCAGCTTGGCGAGCACCGGGCTCTTATGCGTCTTGATATGCGGACGATTGGCGATCCCCGCATCGTCGCAGACCTTCTGGATGCGTGCGATGTTGCGCTCCACGCGGTCCATGTCGATGACAAGGGCAGGGGTGCCGTAGTCGCGGGCGATTTTTGCAGCGAGGGATGTGGTCATCGGTTCTCTGTCCTCTCAGTCGTCATTGTGAGGAGCGAAGCGACGAAGCAATCCAGTCTTTGGCAAAGAACTGGATTGCTTCGCTGCGCTCGCAATGACGGTGTTATGCACTCTCGATCTCTTCACGGAGCATTTCCAGCTCCAGCCATCTCTCTTCGGACTCGCTCAACTGCTGCTGCGCCGTCGCAATCGCAGCGCTCGCCGCGTCGAATTTCTTGCGGTCTTTCGTATACAGCGCGGGATCGTCCAGCAGTTTTTGCTGTTTCGCGATCTCGTCCTGCAGCTTCGCCATGGTTGCCGGCAGCGTTTCCAGCGCGTGCTTGTCCTTGAAGCTCAGCTTCTTCTTGGCAGCAGGCGCGGCAGCGACAGCTTCCGCCTTCGCAGCCTTCACCGGCTCACCGCCGCCCTTCACACCGTCGCGGGTGAGATCGGCGCCGCGCTGGGTCAGCATGTCCGTATAGCCGCCGGCATATTCGACCCACTTGCCGTTGCCTTCCGGCACGATCACCGAGGTGACGACGCGGTCGAGGAAGTCGCGGTCATGGCTGATCAGCAGCACCGTGCCTTCGTAATCGCCAAGCATGTCTTCCAGCACGTCGAGGGTTTCGAGATCGAGGTCGTTGGTCGGTTCGTCCAGCACGAGCACATTCGAGGGCTTTGCCAGCGCTCGCGCCAGCATCAGCCGGCCGCGCTCACCGCCGGAGAGAACTTCGAGCGGCGTCCGCATCTGCTCCTGCGCGAACAGGAAGTCCTTCATGTAGCTGACGACGTGTTTCGGCTTGCCGCCGACCATCACATGATCGCCGCGCCCGCCGGTCAGCGCTTCGGCGAGACTCCATTTGGGATTGAGGCTTTCGCGATGCTGGTCCAGCGTCGCCATTTCCAGATTGGTGCCGAAGCGGATGCTGCCGGAATCCGGTGGCTCCGCGCCGGTCAGCATGTTGACCAATGTGGTTTTGCCCGCGCCATTGGGGCCGACAATGCCGATGCGGTCGCCGCGCTGGATGCGGATCGAGAATTCATCGACGATCTTGCGTTCGCCATAGACGCGCGAGATGCCCTTGGCCTCGACAACGAGCTTGCCGGACTTGTCGGCCTCTGCCGCCGCCAGCGTCGCATTGCCCTGTGCGCCGCGATAGTCACGCCGCTGGGCGCGCAGCTCGTGCAGGCCGGCGAGACGCTTGACGTTGCGCTTGCGGCGGCCGGAGACGCCGTGGCGCAGCCAGTGCTCTTCCTCGACGATCTTGCGGTCGAGCTTGTGCTGATCGCGCTCTTCTTCAGCCAGCACCTCGTCGCGCCATTCCTCGAACGAGTTGAAGCCGCGATCGATCTGGCGGATCTGGCCGCGATCGAGCCAGGCGGTGGAACGCGAGAGATTGCCGAGAAAGCGGCGGTCATGGCTGATCAGCACCAGCGCGCAGCGGCGGCTGAGCAGTTCGCCTTCCAGCCATTCGATGGTGGTGAGGTCGAGGTGATTGGTCGGCTCGTCGAGCAGCAGGATGTCGGGTGAGGGCGCCAGCGCTCGCGCAATCGCGGTGCGCCGTGCTTCACCACCCGAGAGATGCATCGGATCTTCCTGTCCGGTGAGGCCGAGCTGTTCGAGCAGATATTGCGCCTGATAGTGATCGTTGCCATCGGCCATGCCGGCTTCGACATAGGCCAGCGTGGTCGGATAGCCGGAAAAGTCCGGCTCCTGCGACAGATATTGCACGGTGGCGCCGGGCTGCACGAAACGGCTGCCGCTGTCGGCTTCCACCGTGCCGGCGACGATCTTGAGCAGCGTCGATTTGCCGGAGCCGTTGCGGCCGATCAGGCAGAGGCGATCGCCCTGCGACACCGTGAGTTCGACGCCCTGGAGCAGCGGCGTGCCGCCGAAGGTCAGCGCGATATCCTTGAGCTGGATGAGTGGAGGAGCCATGAAGTCAGTTCAACTCTGTTTCGGAGCGCTTGCGGCCTGATCGCGCTGGATGCGGCGGATCGTCTGGTCGAGCGCGGAGAGGAATGCCGAGCGGTCGCGCGGCGCGAAGGATTTGGGGCCGCCGGTGATTTCGCCGGAAGAGCGCAGGTCAGTCATCAGGTTGCGCATCGCCAGCGTCATGCCGATGGATTGTTCGGTGAACGGCTTGCCATTCGGCGCGATGACGGCGGCGCCCGCCTTGATGCAGCGGCTCGCCAGCGGGATGTCGGCAGTGATGACCACATCGCCCATGGTCGCGCGTTCCGCGATCCAATCGTCGGCGGCGTCCATGCCGGAGCCGGCGGCGATGCACTCGATCATCGGGTCCTGCGGCACGCGCAGCCAGGTCCCGGCCACCACGCTGACCGGCAGATTGAAGCGCGCAGCGACGCGATAGATCTCGTCCTTCACCGGGCAGGCATCGGCGTCGATATAGATGTGGGTATTCAAGTGGTGCCTGTGCTCCGGATGTCACAATGCCAGCGAGAACGTCAGTCGTTTTCGCCGGGGCCGGGCGGCGTGGACGGGACGGCGTTCCCGCGGCCTTGCCTTGCCTCGTGCGGGGTGAGGGGTATCATCTCCTGAATGTGAATACCAATATTCGCAAGCGTTCGGGAGGGAACATGACACAGCGGATCGCGCCCTATCGGGTCGAGGCCTTCAACACGGCCAAACTGTCCGAAAACAAGATGCATGACGATACCGTGGCGCGGAAGTTCGGCTTTACCGGCGGACTGGTGCCGGGGGTGGACGTGTTGGCCTATATGGTCCATCCGGCCGTGGAGCACTGGGGACGGGATTTTCTGGAGCGCGGGCTGATCGAAGCGCGCTTCATCAAGCCGGTCTATGACGGCGAAACCGTCGATGTGATGGCCGAGGCGGCCGGCGAGGGCCTGACGCTTTCGGTCGAGGGCCAGGGCGATGTCCGGGCCACCGGTTCGGCGTCCCTGCCGGCGTTTCCCGTGGTTCCGGCGCTGGATGATTTCCCGGATACGCCGGCCGTTTCAAAGCGGCTGCCCGTCAGCCCGGATTCCTATGTGCAGGACAAATGGCTCGGCTCCGCACCCCGCGTGTGGCCGGAGGACGGCCTTGCCGAATATCTGGATGAGGTGCGCGAGACCGACGATCGCTATCTGCGCGAGGGCCTCGTGCATCCCGGCGTGCTGCAGCGGATCATGAACAAGGTGCTGGTGGATAATGCCATCCTCGGTCCGTGGATTCACGTCGGCAGCCGCATGCAGCTGCTGGCGGCGGCCGGTGTCGATGACGAGCTGGTGGCGCGGGCGAAGGTGACCGGCAATTATGAGAAGAAGGGGCACCGCTTCGTCGAACTGGACGCTCTGGTGGTCGCCAACGGCGTGACGCCGGTGGCGCGTTGCCAGCATATCGCAATCTATCAGCCGAGGGAGGTCGTGGCGGCGTAACTCGGTGGCGTAGCCCGGGTGGAGCGTAGCGTAACCCGGGGATGTCGAACGTGCTGAAACGCCGGTCCCCGGATTGCGCTTCGCTCCATCCGGGCTACGGCCTCACACCACCGTCAGCGATCGCGCCACCGCGGTCTTCACCCGCGTATCGGTCGGCTCTTGTTCCGAGCCGAAGGCGTCGATGAGATAGCCGTCCCGGCCGACGAGATATTTGTGAAAGTTCCAGCGCGGCAAATCGCGCGGGCGGGCCTCTGCTGCCCATTTGTAGAACGGATGCGCGTTGGGGCCTTTGACCACCGTCTTTGCGGCAATCGGAAAACCGATGCCAAAACGGCCATGGGCGATGTCGTCGATCTCGTGCGGGCCGCCGGGCTCCTGATTGCCGAAATCGTTGGAGGGAACGCCAATGATCATCAGGCCGCGGTCCTTGAACTCGGTCCACAGTTCCTGCAGCCCGGCATATTGCGGGGTGTAGCCGCATTGCGAGGCGGTGTTGACCACCAGGATCGGCTTGCCCGCATAGTCGGCCAGCTTGATCTCTCCGCCCTTCAGGCCCGGAAAGGAAAAGCCATAGGCGGTGATGCGGCTGGATTGGGCGCGGGCAGGCGACAGCGTAGCGGCGGCAGCCGCGCCGCCGAGCAGCGTCGTCAGCAGATGTCTGCGATTGATCATGGCGCGCCTCATGCGTCGGATGCGGGAAAGGTGGTCCCGGCGAGACGAGGCGTCAAGGCATTGCCCGCATCAGCGCAGCGGCACCACGAATTCGGTTCCCTGGCCGGTTTCGCCGCCGGCCTTGATGCTCTGGTCGGAGACGATGATCGAGCCGCCGCTGGCGATCGCGTCGGCGATCTGCGCCATGGCGTCTTCCGGGATGCTGATGCGGTCGAGGGCCTCGGCGGCGCTGTCGCTCAGTGGCGGAGCCTCGGTGGCGGCAGCCTGCTTGCGGCGCCCGTCGGCGGCGGCGCGGTGCGGCACAGCCGGCAGCGACACCGCGGTCCAGTGAATGCTCTTCGCCTCGTCCTTGTCGATCCGCGCGGTGAAGATATGCGTGCCGAGCGGGCGGTCGCTCGCCTTGATGGCAATCGGCGTCTCGAACAGCGGCGAGAAATTCTGCCGCACATAGAGCTTGCCGTCCTTGCCGCTGATCAGCACGGCGATCTGGCCGGTGCGCTTCGGCGAGGTATCGGGCGCCGGCGGGATGTCGACCGCGTCGAGCTTGGCTGTTTCCGGCTTGATGTCGGTCTTGGCCTCAGGCTTCGGCGCACTGGCAGGACGGGTGTCGTCCTTCTTCGCTTCCGGCGCAGCGGCGAGCGGCGATTTCAGCGGCAGATCATCCGCCTTCGTCGTCGCGGGCGTCGGCAATTCGGCCGCCTTGGCGGCGGCTGCATCGACGTCCTGCCGCGTCACGCGCGCATTGTCGTCGGACTTCTTCTCGGCGGACTTCGCAAGCTCGGCGCTGGCCGTCGACATCTGCGCCATCGCTGCATTCACGTCCGAGATCACCGGCTTCGCCGCGATGCCGATCGCATTGGTCGCATCGGCGGTGACGGTCTTGCCGAGTTCGCCGGGCGTCGACGACGCCGGCTTGAGGCCGAGATCGGTGGACTTGCCATCCGCCGGTTTGACGGAGGCAGGCTGCTCGTCCCTTGGCGCTGCCATCGGCGCCGCGGCCACCGGCACCGGCTTCTGCGCGATCAATTGCGGATGCGAAAACTCGGCCGGCGAAATCTCGCCCGGGGTGATGATCACCCGCGCGCCCATGCGGGTCCAGCTCCACAGTTTGGTGGCGAAAGCCATCGGCAGGCGGATGCAGCCATGGGAGGCGGGATAGCCGGGCAGTGCGCCGGCATGCAGCGCGATGCCGGACCAGGTGATCCGCTGCATATAGGGCATCGGCGCGCCGCTATAGATGTTCGACTTGTGCCACTTGTTCTTCTGGATGACGCTGAACACACCGGTCGGCGTCTCATGGCCTTTCATGCCGGTCGAGACGCGCGTCTCCGCGAACAGGCCATTGGCGTCGAACACGCGCATGGTCTGCTTGTCGATGGAGATGGCGATCACCAGCGGACCGACCGGCTTGGCGTGCTCTTTGGCCTGCTTCTCCAGAGCGGCGCCCTGCTGCTTCAGCCGGTTGTCGCGGTGGACCTGCGGCGGCGGCGCGGGCGGCGGTGGCGGCGCCATCATGCTGCGCGGGCGCATCGGATCTTCGTCGAACCAGAACACGGCATGGGCCGGCGCGGCGACGCCGAGCGTGACGGTTGCCAGCAAGGCCGCTTGCAACAGCAGACGAGGGGATCGCGTGTGACTCGAAACTGATGTGCCGCTCAGGAGCATGTGCTTGCGGGCGGCGCGCCCCGAAAACTGAAAAATCGTCACGCTGTAAAATCCTCGAATCCGTTTCAAAGCGTTAGTGTCGCGGACGCAAAAGGCGTTCACCGGCGGGCGAATCGGGCCACCGCAAACCTGTGCCAGAAGGTAACAAAAAAGACTCACATTGAATTAACGCAGCCCCACGCGGTCTACCGCCGCGCGGCGCAATCGCTACATAGGCGGTGTGACACACGGAGAGTTGAATGTCCTTGATGGGTTTGAGCTTTCGTTTCGGTTGGATGCGCGCGGCCGCGCTCGCACTGGTCGCCATTGTCGTTGGAGGCGGGAGCATCGCCCATGCCGCCGACGAGCCCGATCTGATCTTTCGCCGCTCCACCGTTTTCAAATGGCTGAGCCCGAACGACAAGCTCGCCACCTACGGCGTCGACGATCCCGAAGTGGAGGGTGTTGCGTGCCACTTCACAGTACCGGAAAAAGGCGGTTTCAAGGGCTGGCTTGGCCTTGCCGAGGAGGTCTCGGACATCTCGCTGGCGTGCCGGCAGATCGGTCCGATCAAGTTCAAGAACAAGAGCGATCAGGGCGAGGACATGTTCCGCCAGCGCCGTTCGCTGTTCTTCAAGAAGATGCAGATCGTGCGCGGCTGCGACGCCAAGCGAAACGTGCTGGTCTATATGGTCTATTCCGACAGGATCATCGAGGGATCGCCGAAGAACTCGACCTCGTCGGTGCCGATCATGCCATGGGGGCAGACGGATGCGGCCGTCCAGAAATGCGGCGATTACATCAAGTAGCGGCTAGCTACCCTGCAGCGCCGCCTGTTCGCGGCGTATGCGGTCCCACGACGCAGCCGCCGAGACGGCGGGATCGCGATGGCCGACCAGACGCACCAGCTGCTGCTGCGAGCATTCGTTGTCGCGGAGGCAAGGCTGCGGCATCGCGCGCTCAGACACTGCGCCCGCGACGGCTGCGTCCGGCGCCATCGTCAGATGCAGCTCGGCGGCCTCAATGATGGATCTGTCCTGAAAATCGTTGTTTCCGGTTCCGTATGTCACGGCGGCTGTCCTTCTGTCCCCCGGCGCAACACAACGCATAACTGCCTTAAAGAGTTGCATTCCGCGGGCTCGCGCGCCGCTTAAAGCGCATCACGGTTAAGCCCGGGTGACGTGCATATGACCGTTCCAAAGCGGGAATTGTTTCGTCGCTCGGGTTCCGACGAAACATGCATTCTGCGAACGAAACCATTTTGCACCTGGCGTGCAGAGCCGCCGAAACGTCCGCCGGGTATCAACTCGCCGACGACGCGGCGGATGGTTCCGCTTACGGGAGATGCCAGATGCGCTTTGCCAGCCTCATCCTCGCTTTCGCCTTCCTGTTTGGCGGCCCGTCGCTGGCAGGATCGACCGATGGCGGCCTGCCGCATATCGGCAGTTTCGCATTCAACGGCGAGCCGGTTCCTGCGGCGCCAACCACATTGGCCATGGCGTCGATCCGCTGAGCCGCGGCAGCCTGTTGCGACAACAAGAAAAATCCGGAATGACAAAAGTCAAAACCCGCGCCGCGTGTCTCGTCATCGTCGCTTTCGCTCTCGGTAGTCAGGCCGCGCAGGCTCAGCTTTGGGAATCCACGCACTGGCGCAAGCTGCCTGACCGGCGCGGCGAATTCGTGCGCTTGTGCGCCCCGCATATGGTCGGCCGCTGGGCGCATCCCGAAAGCGTCTGCGCCTGCCTGCACGATCACGCCGTTGCGTCGGTCGAGGACCAGGACCTGCGTGAGGCGCTGCTGCGCGGCATCAGCGAGCGCGGCGTGCCGAGCCTTGAAAAGGACTGGATACCGGCCTCCAAGCAACCGCTGATCAGCGCCACCTTCAGCCAGATCGCAAGGCCCACATTGCAGTGCATGTACGACCCGGCACCGGATTGACGGTTATCGATCCGGTCGCCTGTAAGAGGTAAAATTTACTTCTACACCTTCGCGGCGAACTGAAGCATTGCAGCGAGTCCCCCTCGCGCGCTATCGTCCACTCTGGAATGCAGCGCCGGGCCTCTGGGGTGCATGCTTCAGGGGACACAGATGGCAGGCGACGGACGTTTGAACGGCAAGGTGGCGATCGTCACCGGCGCGGGCTCGCGCGGCGACGGCATCGGCAACGGACGCGCGGCAGCGGTGCTGCTGGCCCGGCATGGCGCCAAGGTTGCGCTGGTCGATCTGAATCCCGATTGGGCCGAGGAGACTGCGCGTCTGGTCTCGGCCGAAGGCGGCGCCTATCAAATCTATGACGGCGATGTCAGCGATGCCGCCACCTGCGAGGCCATCGTCGAGCGGACGGTCGCGGGCTTCGGCCGTCTCGATATCCTGATCAACAATGTCGGCGTCACCGGGCCGCGCGGCGATGCCGTCGAGGTCGATATCGGGGCGTGGGACGACGCCATGACGGTCAACGTCACCTCGATGATGCTGATGTCGAAATACGCCATTCCGGCGATGATCAGATCGGGCGGTGGATCGATCATCAACCTGACCTCGATCGCGGGTCTGCGCGGCGGCCATCCCAGCCTGTTGTATCCGACATCGAAAGCGGCGGTGATCGGACTCACCAAGGCGATGGCCGCGCATCACGGCCGCAGCGGCATCCGCGTCAACTGCATCGCTCCGGGGACGGTCTACACGCCCATGGTCGCATCGCGCGGCATGAGCGAGGAGATGCGGCTTGCGCGCACGGAGATCACGCTGCTCGGCACCGAGGGCACCGGTTGGGATGTCGGCAATGGCGTGCTGTTTCTGGCCAGCGACGAATCCCGCTGGATCACCGGCGTCACGCTGCCCATCGACGGTGGCGCAAGCTCCGGAGATAGCAACACGCCGGTGCCGCCGAGCCAGCCCGCGAAGCATTAGACCGCGTCCAGCTGCGTTCGCGGCAAAGTGATCCTGACTGTCTCCAACGCAATGATAGGAGCTTTTGCGCGCGGTCCGTCGGCCGCACGGGAAAGGGATCATGACCATGCGTTTCTTCACGGGGCTGGCCGCAGCTTTGCTGCTCTCGACATCGGCAATGGCAGCGGACACGGCGACGCTCGAGGCCAACAAGAAGACGGTGGTCGAGTTCTACGAGAAGGGACTGAACCAGAAGGATTTCGAAGCCGCCTCGAAATATTTCGGCCCGCGTTATGTGCAGCACAATCCGACGGCCGCCGATGGCATCGAGGGCTTCAAGAAGTTCATTGCCTTCCTGCGCGAGAAATTCCCGGAGTCCCATAGCGAGATCAAGAAGGTCTTCGCCGACGGCGACTATGTGATCCTGCACGTCCATGCGGTGCGCGAAAAGGGCACCCGCGGCAACGCCATCGTCGACATCTTCAAGCTCGAGAACGGCAAGATCGTCGAACACTGGGACGTCAACCAGCCGATCCCTGAAAAGGCTGCGAACGAGAACGGGATGTTCTGATCATTGTCATTGCGACGAGCACTTGAAGCGAAGCAATCCAGTTATGGCCAGCGGCTTTCTGGGTTGCTTCGTCGCTAGAGCTTCTCGCCATGAAGGAGATGCAGCGGGTCTCCGATATCAACGAATCCGTGTCGCGCTGCGCGGCACGCATTTTTTGACGCGGGCGACGTTGCCGTTGGCGGCGAGGGTGGTGCCCATCACCTCTTTGATCTGGCCGGTGGGGCAGGAGCCGTCATCGACCCAGATGCGCTGTCCGAGGCGAAGATCCATGATGTCCTCCTCGCGCGGCACCTGATCGACGGCGAAGGCCGGCGTGGCGATGGTCACGATTGCAAGAATGCCGAAGGCTGTGGCCGCGCGCATGATGAGGTCCGTTACTTGTTCTGCACCTTCAGGCCATCGGGCCCGACATTGATCTGCAGGCCCTGCGGCTCTTTCTTTTCCTGATAGAGATTGTAGCCGAGGACGCCGATTCCGACGACGAGCGCGCCGATGATGAGATAGAGCACGTTGCGATTGCCGGACATGAGGTCTCCATGGGCCGTTGGTGATGCAATTTACGGACGCCTGCTCGATTCTTGAAGCGAGCGGCTGTTCCCCTTAATCACGATCCCCGGGCGCGGGTTCCACGCCGCGACTTCACCGTCGCTTTTTGGTGAATCCGCAAGGTTGCAGCCGATGCTTTTGCAAGCGTCTCCGCAGCGGCGACCAGTTTGCGGATGGGGTGGCCGGAAAAGCCGAGTACGAAGCCGGGCGCCGGGCGTGCGCGTAGATAGGTGTCGGCCAGGAGCCAGCCTTCGACGCCTGCCGAGGCCTTGGCGTCAGCCGCGATCTGCAGGGATGTCCCGGGCGCAAATCGTGCGACCAGATGAAGGCCCTGGGAAGGGACGGGCACCGAGAGTTGTCCATCCGATGCATTGATGAGGGTTCGCGCCAGAGCGTCGCGCGCCTCGCGGTAGCGGCCGCGCATCCTGCGCAGATTGGCGGCGAAGGCGCCGGAATTCAGCATGTCGGCGATGGCGCCTTCCATGACGGTGGCGGGAAAACGGTCCATCGCCGCACGCGCGGCAGCGACGGGGCCGATCAGGTTTTCGGGCAGCGCGCAGTAGCCGATGCGCAGGCCGGGAAACAGCGTCTTGGCGAAGGTCCCCATATAGACGACGCGGCGCAGGTGATCGATGCCGGCGAGCGAGAGCAGGGGCGCGCCGTCATAACGGAATTCGCTGTCGTAATCGTCCTCGAACACAAAGGCATCGGCGGCGCGCGCCCAGTCGAGCAATTCCAGCCGCCGCGGCATCGCCATCTGCACGCCGAGCGGAAACTGATGCGACGGCGTGACGTAAGCAGCGCGCGCATGCGGCGCTGTCGCGCGGCCCTTGGCCACGAGCAGGCCGTGATCGTCCACCGGCACCGAGACTGGCCGGCCGCCGTAATGCTCGATGGATTTTCGCGCCGCGGGGTAGCCGGGGTCCTCGACCCAGATCTGTTCGCCCGGCTTGAGGATGGCCGACAGGACGATGCGCAGTCCGTGCTGCGTCCCCGATGTTAGCATGACCTGGTCGGGATCGCAGCGCAGCCCGCGCGCCGAGAGCAGGTGATTGGCGATGGCGATGCGCAATTCACGACTGCCGCGCGGATCGCCGTAATGCAGATGCTCGCTGCCGAAGGTGCGCATGCGGCGGCCGACAAAAGTGCGAAAACGTCGCAACGTCGTTTCGTCGATATCGGTGCAGCCAAGCGCCAGCGTGCCGCGCTGCGGCTCGGCGATGGCGATGCGCTTCGCTGCCTTGCCCGCGATGGCCGATGGAATGCGCTCCGCAACGAAAGTGCCGGAGCCGACACGCGCAACGGCAAAGCCGTCCGCGATCAGGCGCTCATAGGCGTCGGTGACGGTGTTGCGGCGAAAACCGGTCTGTTCGGCAAGATGCCGCGACGGCGGCAGCGCCGCGCCGGGCTTTGCCATGCCTGACGTGATGGTGTGGCGCAGCGCTTGATAGAGGCGCTCCGGTGCGGAGGCCTGTTGGTCGATATGCGCCCCGCCGAGATCGAGCGGCAACTCGTGCGGGCTGGGCGAAGCCGATTTTCGAGGGTTCAAATTGGTCGGAATTTTTTGCATGGAATTGGCACTATCGCAGACCAATTTGGTGGCTACAACAATTTCGAACGCTTCCAATCCGTATCTTCAAACCTCTTTGGGGAATTGCTGTGAGCACCGCCGAACTGAAGACCACCACCGACGACACCACGCCGACCTATCCGCTCAGTCAGCGCAACCGGGTGAAGCGGCGGCACGATCGCGGCTTCTACGACCACGAGACGGTACACAAGATCCTCGATGCCTCGATGATGTGCCATGTGTCCTATGTGATCGACGGCCAGCCTTACTGCACGCCGACCTTCTTCTGGCGCGAAGGCACCACCCTGTACTGGCACGGTTCGAGCGCCAGCCGCATGCTGAAGAACCAGACCGCGCATCAGCGCGTCTGCCTCACCGTCGCATTCCTCGACAGCCTCGTGCTGGCGCGCTGCGGCTTCAATCACTCGGCCGACTACCGCGCCGTGATGGCGTTCGGAAACGCCTATCTCGTCACCGATCCCGAGGAGAAGGATCGTGCCGGCATCGCCATGGTGGATCGCTTCTTCCCCGAGCGCACGGCAAGTCTGCGTGCGACGACGGCGCAGGAAATGAAGGCGACGTCGTTCATCGCGATGGAGATCGAGGAAGCATCGGCAAAGATCCGCGCCAAGGGCGTGGCCGATGATGACGAGGACTATGAGCTGCCGATCTATGCCGAGCGCATTCCGGTGAAGACCGTGCTCGGTGCGCCCGAGCCGTGTCCGCGATTGCTGCCGGGTGTCGAGCGGCCGGCAACGCTGCAGGCTTACAGCGAAGGCCGATTGCTCGAAGATGCGCTGACCGATGCCTATTTTATGCAGTACCCGAAGGGGTGAGGCGAGGTTAGGTTGCCGGCGCAATCGATCGAATCTCACCGGAGCCTGATGAATGACTGTCACCGATACGCAGCGAAAAATCCTGGATGCCGTCGATAACGCTTTCGACGCGCAGCTCGAGACGACGAAGGATTTCGTTGCGATCCCCTCGACGCGCGGCGCCGAGGGGCCGTGTCAGGACATGATGGGCGATCTCCTGCGCGAGCGCGGCTATGAGGTCGATGACTGGCACGTCAACATGGACGAGCTCGCGGGCCTGCCCGGCGTCGGCATCATCGAGCATGATTTTTCCAAGGCGCGCAGCGTGGTCGGCACCTACAGGCCGGCCACGACTGCGGGCAAATCGCTGATCCTGCAAGGGCACTGCGACGTGGTGCCGGTCGGTCCGCTCGACATGTGGGATACGCCGCCATTTTCGCCGGTGATCAAGGACGGCAGGATGTATGGCCGCGGCGCCTGCGACATGAAGTCGGGCACGATCGGCGCGCTCTATGCACTCGATGCGATCAAGGCCGCGGGCCTCAAGCCGACGGCGCGTATTCACTTCCAGTCCGTCATCGAAGAGGAGAGCACCGGCGTCGGCGCGCTCTCCACGCTGCAGCGTGGCTATCGCGCGGATGCGTGTTTCATTCCCGAGCCGACGGCGGGCAAGATGGTGCGCGCGCAGATCGGCGTCATCTGGTTTCGCATCAAGGTGCGCGGCTTCCCCGTCCATGTCCAGGATGCCGGCAGCGGCGCCAATGCGATCAAGGGGGCCTATCATCTGATCGAGGCTATCGAAAAGCTCGAAGCCGATTGGAACAAGCGCGCCGAAAACGCGCCATATTACGACAAGGTGCATCACCCGCTGAACTTCAACCCCGGCATCATCAAGGGCGGCGACTGGGCTTCCAGCGTTCCGGCCTGGTGCGATGTCGATTGCCGGATCGCCATTTTGCCGGGCTGGTCGGTGCAGGACTGTCAGGCGGAGATCAAGGCCTGCATCGACAAGGCCGCGCGTGCGCATCCCTTCCTCGCCAACAATCCGCCGGTGGTGGAGTGGTCCGGCTATCAGTCGGAAGGCTATGTGCTGAGTGGTTCTGAAGCGCCTGAAGCCGCCTTCGCAAAAGCCTTCGATGCCGTCTATGGGGGCGGCAAGCCGCAGGACGTTTCCAATACCGGACTGACCGACACGCGCTTCTATGGCCTGTATTACGACATCCCCGGCCTCTGCTTCGGCCCCGAAGGCAAGGACATCCACGGCTTCAACGAATATGTGGACCTGGAGTCGGTCCGCAAATGCACCAAGGCGATGGCGCTGTTCATTGCCGAGTGGTGCGGCGTGGAGACAGCGTAGGGCGGATGAGCGCAGCGTAATCCGCCGCGGTCTTCGCAACATGAACTCGGCCGGTGGATTACGGCTTCGCCTAATCCGCCCTACCGCCACAGCGCCGCGACGATCGCATCGAGTCCATCTGTCAACGCCGCCGGTCCCGGCTGCAGGATCAGTGGCGATTTGATCTCTACGATGCGATTGTCGCGCACGGCCGGAATGTCGCTCCATCCCGGCCGCTGCCTGATCTTCTCCGGCACGACTTTCTTGCCGCACCAGGAGGCGAGGATGACGTCCGGCATCGCCTCGCGCACCTCGTCCGGCGACACGATGCGATCCTTCGCCGCCTTGCGGAGCCGCATCTGCGGGAACACGTCGATTCCGCCGGCGAGTTCGATCAGTTCCGACACCCAGCCGATGCCGGTGATGAGCGGATCGTCCCATTCCTCGAAATAGACGCGCGGTTTTGACTGCCGCAACTTTGCCGCCGTGTTGACGCTGGAAAGCCGCAGCGAAAGCTGTGTCACCAGCTCATTTGCCCGCGTTTTCGCGTCGATTAGCGCGCCCAAAGCGCCGATCATTGCGAGGATTCCGGCAATGTCGCGCTGGTTGAATACATGCACGGCAACGCCGGCGCGGATCAGCGAGGCAGCAATTTCCGCCTGTAAATCCGAAAAACAGAGAACGAGGTCCGGCTCCAGCGCGAGAATTTTCGGCACATCGGCGGAGATGAAAGCCGACACCCGCGGCTTTTCCTTCCGCACCTGCGGCGGCCGTACCGCATAGCCGGAAACGCCGACGATGCGATCCTGCTCGCCGAGCAGGTACAGCGTCTCCACGGTCTCTTCGGTCAGGCAGACGATACGGGAGGGCGGAAAGTCGCGCATCACATCGCTATGCCCGGAAAGAAGGGGCTTGTCATGATGCGCCGGCTGCGGCTCTCATGGCGTGAACATCCGCGCGACGACGGATCGACGACAAACTGGGAGACGCAGGCGATGACGCCACTCGACAAGATCAAGAGCATTCCGATGCCGTTCTCGGTGTCCATGGGCGTCACTTTCATCGAGGCGGAGCCGGAGCGCGTTGTCGCGACCATGCTGGTGCGCGAGGATCTCTGCACCACACGCCATATCATCCATGGCGGCGCTGTCATGGCGCTGGCCGATGCGGTGGGCGCCGCGGCCACGGTGATCAACCTCCCGGAAGATGCCAAGGGCACCACGACCATCGAGAGCAAGACCAATTTCGTCAGCGCCGCTGCCGCCGGCACCACGGTGCGCGCCACCGCAACGCCGATCCATCGGGGCCGCCGCACCCAGGTCTGGCAGACCCGGATCGAAAGCGAGGAGGGTAAGCTGGTGGGGGTCGTGACCCAGACCCAGCTGGTGCTCTGAGCCGGTCGCGTGGTGAGTTTTCGTTAACTTTCAAAGCTTTCGCATAGCTCGCCTGCGGCAGGCGCGGTCTTGCCGCAGGTCCTTGGTCTTGAATTTCTTTGTGCGATGCACAATATTGGTTTTATCGAAGAATCAAGGTGTTCCTGACGGCTAACCGCAGGAAATGGACCATGTTTAGCCCCGCGACGATCATTGCACTTGCCACCCGGACGCCCAAGGCAGCAGCCAAGAGCGGCCCGGTCCGTATCCTCGCTGCCAGCGAGCTTCCGCTGTTCCGCGACCATCTGCTCCGCCTCGACCGTGAGAGCCGCCGCGACCGTTTCAACGGCTCGCTGTGCGACGACTGGGTCGCGAATTATGCCGAGCGCTCGGTGCATGACGGCACGGTGATCCTGGCCTATTTCGAGGACGGCGTTGTACGCGGCGCGGCCGAGCTGCATCAGGCCGACCTGACCAATGTCGAGCCGGAAGTCGCTTTCAGCGTCGAGAGCTGCATGCGCCGCAAGGGCGTCGGCAGCATGCTCTTCACCCAACTGATCGCGAAAGCGAAGTCGATGGGCTACAAGAAGCTGCGCGTCACCACCGGTGCGCAGAACGATGCGATGCGCGCGCTTGCCGGCAAGTTCGGCGCCAAGCTGTCGTTCCGTCACGGCGATTCGACGGGTCTGATCGACCTGACGGCGGAGCCGAAGACGGTCGTGGCGAAGCCCAAGACTGGTACGGCCAAGACTGGTACGGTCAAGACTGCTACAGCCAAGGCTGGTACGTTCGAGGTCGCAAAGGCGGCCGCCGACTATCACCGCGCCGCTTGGCGCGCCTGGTTCAACGCTGCCGGCTTCGGCAAGCACTGATCGACACGCTCACCCTCATCCTGAGGAGCCGCGAAGCGGCGTCTCGAAGGATGTCGGCAAGCTTCGAGGCGCACCAACCCATGGTTCGAGACGGCGCTGCGCGCCTCCTCACCATGAGGGACGGAGTAGGTTGATCCCAAACAAAAAGCAGGGCGCGAGCCCTGCTTTTGCATTTCAGAATAGAAAGTTTGAGATCAGGCGCGCTTGGCGACCGCGATCTTGCGGGTAACGCGGCGCTCGACGACCACCGTACGCTGGGCGCCCTGTTCGCCGGCGATGACGCGGCTGACGCGCAGTGTGCCGGAAGGACGGCTGGCCTTCTTGACCTGCGCCTGAACTTCTTCAATCGGCAGGCCCATTAGCGAGGCCGCGATCTCGGCCTGCTGGTCGAGGTCCTCGGTGATGCCGATGGCGGCGAAGATGGCCTCGTCCAGGGTCGGCGGATCGTGCCGCACGCGCCGGGTGCCATATTTCGTATTCCACTCGCCGCTCATCGTCGTGCCTCTAGTTTGATATTCGCTACCTAACGAAGCCATTGTTGCATTGCAATATGAAAAACCCATGGCAAAGCTGCCATGCGTCAACGCGTCCATGTCATCTGCAACTGCTTCGATTGGTAGCTTTATAGCTAAGTCGATTCCGGCGCCAGTTCGGGCGCGGGCTGCGGCCATTTTTCCAGCGCCTGATGGCCGGTGGTGGTCAGGGCGTAGACGCCGCGCGTAACCGGCTCGAACCAGCCATAGACGTTCCGGTGCAGGATCTTCTGCGCATCCGGATAGGCCGGTTTGAGTTCTTTCAGCTTACGCGGGCCACGCGCGAGGGCGGCAGCGCAGCCAAGCGCCTGCTGACGATAGGCGGTCATGATCGGCGTCTTCGTGCTGCCGCCGAGCGCGGGGTCGCCGATGCGTTTTCTGTGCTCGGTAATCAGCCGCGCGCGCTTCTTCGGATTGCGCCGCGGCGCCGCGATGGGCGGCTCGACCAGGATTTCCACCGTGCCGGCGTCGGTCACGCCGAGCATGCCGAAGCCGAGCCGGCGGCACAGATTGCGGTAGCGCGCATCGCTCTCGCGGCCTTTGCCGCGGATCGACATTTTGGCGGCAATCCAGAGTTCGTCGCAGGCGCCGGCGCGCTCCACGGCCTGCAGGATCAGCTCCAGATTAAATGAAAGCTTGAGCTCGCCGATCACGACGATGGGCGGATCGTCGCCCTTCAGCGCCACCAGATCGCAGCCCGATATTTCGCCCTTCACCGAAAAGCCGAGGCCCTCGAGGAAGCGTTTAACGGGGAGGTAGAGCGAGGTTTCCAAGATATGGCCGCTTGATGAGACGAAGCGTCGCGGCAACCGCGACTCGGGCGTCGAGTTTATCCGGGTTGCCTTGCCTTTGGCACCTGAAGTGCCCTTTGAAGATCATCGGAGTTCACGTGAAGACCTTGCTCGAAATATCTGACAGCTTTCGTGTATTGCCTCATCTTGTTGCGCTTTCCATCGCATATATTTTAGCGCTGCCGATCGGCTGGAACCGCGAGCGTGCCGAGCGCAGCGCCGGCCTGCGCACGTTCCCGCTGGTTGCTCTGGCGAGCTGCGGCATCGTCCAGGCGACCGAAGGTATCCTGAACGGTCATCCGGAAGGTACGGCCCGCATCATTGAAGGCCTGATGACCGGGATGGGGTTCATCGGCGGCGGCGCCATCCTGAAACATGGTGGATCGGTGCGCGGCACGGCCACTGCCGCCAGCCTTTGGGCGACCGGCGCTACGGGCGCGGCGGTGGGGCTTGGCGCCTACGACGTGGCGGTGGTGATCTCGCTCTTCACCTTCCTGACCTTGTGGCTGCTGGTTCCATTCAAGGAAGAGGGGGGCAAGGAGGACGAGAACGGACTGAAACCGCATAGCGAGATGTGAGCGGCACCGGGCTGGCGCTTTGCTGCAAAGCAGCGTAGAAGGGCGCCATCCCGATACGCACCGGACTCCCTGGACCCGACGTGACCGTCAAATGAAGGACGGCAGATTCGATTCCGTTTGGTCCCAGTATCTCGATGTCGAACATCAGATGAGTCCCGGCCGCGTGATGCGGCCTGCCGCAACCAAGGTTAAATTCCGTGTCTTTTCAATCGACGCCCCCGGCGCTCGCCCGTGCATTGGCTGAGCGCAACTACAGCGAATCCACCCCCGTTCAATCCGCCGTGCTGGCTGACGATGCCGTTGGCCGCGACCTGCTCGTTTCGGCGCAGACCGGCTCCGGCAAGACCGTCGCCTATGGCCTCGCGATTGCGGCCGATCTGCTCGAAGGCGAAGAACGCCTGCCGAGCGCGGGAGCGCCGCTGGCCCTGATCGTCGCGCCGACGCGCGAGCTTGCGCTGCAGGTGCATGGCGAACTGACCTGGCTCTATGCCCAGGCTGGCGCCCGCGTCGTTTCCTGTGTCGGCGGTATGGATCCGCGCACCGAGCAGCGTGCACTCGCTGCCGGCGCGCATATCGTCGTCGGGACGCCGGGCCGTCTGTGCGACCACCTCCGCCGTAATCGCCTCGACATCTCGCAGCTGAAGGCCGTCGTGCTGGATGAAGCCGACGAGATGCTCGACATGGGTTTTCGCGAGGACATGGAGTTCATCCTCGAGACCACGCCCGAGAGCCGCCGCACGCTGCTGTTCTCGGCCACCATGCCGCGCGGTATCGCCAATCTCGCCAAGGAATACCAGAACAACGCGTTCCGCATCGAAGTCGCCGGCAGCGAAGGCGGCCATTCGGACATCGAATATCGCGCCATCCGCATCTCACCGAACGACGTCGATCATGCCGTGGTCAATGTGCTGCGCTATTTCGAATCCCCGACTTCGATCGTGTTCTGCAACACCCGCAATGCCGTGAAGCATCTGCAGGGCGTGCTGCTGGAGCGCGGCTTTTCGGTGGTCGCGCTGTCGGGCGAGCTGTCGCAGAACGAACGCACCCATGCATTGCAGGCGCTGCGCGACGGTCATGCGCGCATCTGCGTCGCCACCGACGTCGCCGCGCGCGGCATCGATCTGCCCAATCTCGGCCTCGTCATCCATGCTGAATTGCCGAACGATCCCGAAGTGATGCAGCATCGCTCTGGGCGCACCGGCCGCGCCGGGCGCAAGGGCGTCAGCGTTCTGCTGGTGCCGCCATCGCGCCGCCGCCGCGCCGAATTCCTGCTGCAGCTCGCCGAGACCGAAGCGATCTGGGGGGCTGCTCCGACCGTGGATGAAATCCGCGTGCTCGATGAAGAGCGCATGATGTCGGATTCAATTTTCGACGATGCGGCGAATGAGGATGATGCGGTCTTCGCGAAGAAGCTGCTGGAGCGGCATCCGGCCGAGACTATCGCGACCGCGCTGGCGCGGCTCTATCGCTCGCGCCTCCCGTCGCCCGAGGAAGTGGATGATCCCGGCGTGTTCCGTGGCCGCGAGGATCGTGCCGGCAGCCGCAAGCGCGGCGAGGATGGCGCGCCCGTGCGCAAGACGCCGAAGAAGAGCGAACCGATGGGCGAGGGGGCCAAATGGTTCCGCGCGGCCATCGGTCGTCAGAAAAACGCCGAAGCGCGCTGGCTGCTGCCGATGATCTGCCGCCGCGGCGGCATCGAGAAGAACGATGTCGGCGCCATCAAGATCTATGACGGCGCGACCGAGTTCGAGATTTCTGCCGCTGCGGCCGAGCGTTTCGTGTCGATGATCAAGCGGCCCGACAAGGAAGACAATATCCGCATCGACGCGTTGCCGAACGGCCCGGAAGGTGGAACTGTCTCGCCGATGCCGCGCGATGGCGATCGCGATTTCGCTCCGAAGCGCCCGCGAAAATTCGACAAGGGCGGTGACTTCAAGAAGTTCGATGGCGACCGGTCGGACTTCAAGCCGAAGGATTCGTACAAGGGCAAGTCTTGGAAGGATGATGGCGCCCGCGAGCGTCCGCGCAGCGACAAGCCCTATGCGGCCAAGAATTTCGATGACAAGCCGCGTGCAGATCGCAAGCCGAAATACGATCCGATGAAGGCAGATCGTTCTTCGAGCTGGAGCGACGATGCGCGCTCCGAGCGCAAGCCGAAGCGTGACGGCAATTTCGAAGGCCGGAAGTTCGAAGGCCGCAGTGAGGGCAAGAGCTACGAAGGCAAGAAGCCGAATTTCCACGACAAGCCACGCAAGGAAAAGGCGCCCTATGTCGCCAAGGCCAAGCGCGATGCCGGTGCGAAATTCGAGAAGCCTGCGTTCGGGAAGAAGAAAAAGAACCGGGGGTAAGAGGCTGGGGCGTGCCTCATGCCCTGGAACGTAGGATGGGTTGAGCGCAGCGAAAACCCATCATTCCTTCTGCGCGGTAAGCTCCGCCGATGGGTTGTCGTTTCGGCGCTACGCGCCTGCACTCAACCCATCCTACGAACCGGCGCGCGTTTCACACCCGCCCGCGCACTGGCAGCAATGCGCCGGTGATCGCGCTTGCGGCGTCGCTCGCCAGAAACAGGATCACGCTGGCGAGTTCATCCGGCGTCACCCATTTCGAAAAATCTGCGTTCGGCATATCGCGGCGATTGGCCGAGGTGTCGATGGTCGAGGGCAGCACCGCATTGACGGTGATCTTGCCCTTCAACTCCGCTGCCAAAGCTTCCGTCAGCCGGTGCACGCCGGCTTTCGATGCAGCATAGGGGCCCATGCCGCCGCTGGCCTCCAGCGCGCCGATGGCGCCGATATTCACGATCCGTCCGGCGCTCGATTTCACCAGATGCGGGACCGCAGCGCGCGATGCGTTGAGCGCGGTGAGCAGGTTGAGACGATGCATCGTCTCCCAGCTTTCATTGCTGCCATCGGCGATGGTTTCGAATTTGAACGCACCAGCAATGTTGATCAGCACATCGATGCGGCCGAGTTGCGAGACCACATCGTCGATGGCCTTTGCGGCCTGCGAAGCATCGGAGAGATCGACACCGCCGATCTGCAAACGTTGCGGCGTCGAGGGAATGTCGTTGTGGCCGTGTTCGGTCA